>JAICXC010000025.1 GCA_025980665.1 Bryobacteraceae bacterium | reverse complement strand
CGTCGTTCCGGAAGGTTTAGGGGCGGTATCTACTCCGCAATCGATCGAGCTTGCCTGGACACGCAACACGGAAATGGATTTTCAGGGTTACAATATCTTCCGTTCAGTGGATAATGCTCCGTTCGAAAAAATCGCCTCGTTAGTAGAAAAACCCGCGTTCAGCGATTCGAAGATTGAGGCCGGAAAAAAATATCGATACACAGTTTCCGCCGTGGATCTCACCGGCAACGAGAGCGTCCGATCGGCGCCTGTGGAGGCTAACGCACAATGAATCCAGAACCCCGCCCTACTGAAGCATGGCTGCGCGGACCCATCGAAGGCGTCCCGCCGCATCTGATGCCCGTGTTTCATTCCTTTGCTATGGTGCGCGAGGATCTCGCCTATTACACCGAAGGACTGACCACGGAAGATGTTTGGCTGCGCACTGGAGCACTTCCGTCGCTGGGTTTCCATCTGCGCCACATGGGTCACAGCGTCGACCGGCTGGTGACGTATCTCTGTGGCAATCAACTGAGTGACGCCCAGATCGCAACGCTCAAGCAGGAAACCGAACCGGGCGGCGCGACCCTGGGACAGCTGCTGGAAGATATCGACGAGAAGCTAAGCGACGCCGAGCGTCGAATCCGCGCGATCGAGCCTAGCATGCTAAATGAACCGCGTTATATCGGGAAAAAGCGCCTGCCCTCGACAGTGCTGGGCATCCTGGTGCACGTCGCCGAGCATACCCAGCGTCATTTGGGACAGGCAATCACGACAGCCAAGCTGGCCCGCGAAACGCGTTAGCGTTCTTTCTTGCGACGAACCAGCCGCTTGCGGCCGAACCGTGCCACCGTCGGTGCAGCGAATGCCGCTTCGATTAATTGCGCCTGCTCACGCTGATGAACTTTGGGCGATCCCGGCGCGGGACTAGCGCTACGAGGACGGCCAGCGTAGCCGATGGCCTGATTCGGTCCCAGCATCGGTTGGATGCGTCCCCGGACGGATGACCAAGCGCCCATATTGCGCGGTTCTTCCTGCACCCACACCACGTGCTGGGCCGCGGAATACCGCCGCAAAATATCGGCGAACTCGGTTTGCGGAAAAGGATAGAGCTGCTCGAATCGCACTATTGCGCAATTGCCCGCGAAAGGTCCGCCGCGCGCTTCGTGCGCCGCCAGCAGATCGTAGTAGATCTTGCCGGTACATGCCAGAATCCTAGTCACGCTGGCAGGATCGGTCACGCGGGTGTCGTCCAAAACCGTGTGAAATGATCCGCTGGCCAGTTCGTCTACCGTCGAAACCACTTTCGGATGCCGCAGCAGGCTCTTGGGTGTCATCACCACCAGCGGCTTTCTCAAGCCTCGCCGATCGCTGCCTCCGCGCATCTGACGGCGCAGCAGATGGAAATACTGGGCGGGTGTGGTCGGATACGCCACCTGCATATTATTCTCTGCGCACAGTTGCAGAAAACGCTCCAGGCGCGCGCTGGAGTGTTCCGGACCGCCGCCTTCTTGCCCGTGCGGCAGCAGCATAACGATTCCGCTGGGCTGTCCCCACTTGGCTTCCGCCGCCGAAATAAACTGATCGATGATGATTTGCGCGCCATTGACGAAGTCGCCGTACTGCGCTTCCCACAACACCAGCGAAAGGGGATCCGCGACGCTGTAGCCGAATTCGAAACCGACCACGCCGAACTCGCTCAGCGGGCTGTTATACACCTCGAAGCTCGCCTGATTCGGCGCCAAGTGCTGCAGCGGCGAATACACGCGGTCTGTTTCCGCATCATGAAATTCCACGTGGCGCTGGCTGAACGTGCCACGTCCACTATCTTGACCGCTCAATCGCACCGGCGTTCCTTCCAGGACCAGGCTGCCGAAAGCTAGCGTCTCCGCCAGCGCCCAGTCCACATTCGGACCGTCATGAGCTTGCTTCCGGCGCTCGATAAGCCGTGTAAGTTTCGGGTACAGGTGGAAATCCGGGGGGAATGTAGTGATTCCGTCGATGATGCGATCGAGCACTGCGCGATCGGCCGCCGTGGGTGGGCGATCTCCGGGCAGGAACTCCGCTGCGACAGGACTCATCTCAAGAAGCTCAAACTCTTCCTTGACTTTTTGAGTGTGATCGTAGATTTCGTAAAGCTGCTTCTTCTGCGCTTCCTGCCAGGCGGCGACTTCCTTCGCGGTTACCACGCCGTCGTGGATCAGCTGCTCGGCGTAAAGAGCGGCAACCGGCTTGTGATTTTGCAGCTTCTGATAAACCAGGGGCTGCGTATAGCTGGGATCGTCGCCTTCGTTGTGGCCGTGCTTGCGATAGCAGACCATGTCGAGCACGACGTCTTTGTGGAAGCGCTGACGATAATCGAAGGCCAGCTCCATGGCGGCGACACATGCCTCGGGATCATCTCCGTTCACGTGCAAGACCGGCGCTTGAATCCCTAGGGCTACATCGGTGCAATAGGTCGACGACCGCGCTTCGCGTGGATTGGTGGTGAATCCGATCTGGTTGTTAATTGCCAGATGGATGGTGCCGCCAGTGGTGTAACCGACGACTTGGCTGAAGTTCAGCGTTTCGGCCACGATTCCCTGTCCCGACATAGCGGCGTCGCCGTGAATCAGCAGCGGAATTACACGCTCGCGTTTGGCGTCGCCCATGCGATCCTGCTTGGGGCGGACGATGCCTTCGACGACTGGATTCACCGCTTCCAGGTGACTCGGGTTCGCGGCAACAGAAATCGTGATCTCTTGACCACTGGATACCTGGCGGACGCTGCTGGCGCCCAGGTGATACTTGACGTCGCCGGTACCTTCGGCGAGATCGGAATCGATATCGCCCTCGAATTCGGAGAAAATTTGCGCGACGCCTTTGCCGATCACATTGGCGAGCACCGCCAGCCGCCCGCGATGGGCCATGCCGATCACGATCTCGTGTACGCCGGCCGGGGCCGCGCATTCCAGCAGCTCCTCGATCATTGCGATGGTGGTTTCGCCGCCTTCGATTGAGAAGCGCTTATGGCCCTTGAAGCGGTTGTCGAGGAATCCCTCGAATCCATCCGTCAGGACGACGTCTTTCAAGATGCGGCGCTGGGCGGCAGCATCGAGCGAAAATTGCTCCGCGGCCGATTCCAGGCGCTCCTGGATCCATTTCCGCTCTTCCCGGCTATCGATGTGCATGAACTGCGCGCCGGTCTTGCCGGCATAGGTCTCGCGAAGACGGTCGAGTAGCGTACGCAGCGGCAGCACGCCGAAAGATTCGGCGTGAAACGTGCGGTCGAGATCCCAAATCGTCAGTCCATGTGCGGAAGGTTCCAGATCCGGATGCGAGGGACGCGGCAAACCCAGTGGATCGATATCCGCCACCAGATGCCCGCGCTCGCGCCAAGCGTTGATCAGACGGGCGACGCCGGCTTGCTTCAAGGGATCGGCGCTGACCATCGGAGCCGTGGCCTGGTCGGGCTGCCAGCGCCAAGCCTGCGCCGGGATTGCCAGATCCCGAAAAACTTGGTCGTAGAAACCGTTCTCGCCTTCGAGCAGCGCCTGCACGCGCGCCAGGAACATGCCTGACTCCGCGCCTTGAATGACACGATGATCATAAGTGCAAGTCATCGTCATCACTTTGCTTAGGCCCATGGAAGAACGCACGTCTTCCGGCACGCCGCGATACTCCGGCGGATAATCGATGGCGCCCGTGGCGATGATCGCGCCCTGCCCGGGCATCAATCGGGGGATGGAGCCAACGGTTCCGACAGTGCCCGGATTGGTCAGCGAAATAGTCACGCCTTCGAAATCGGCGACGGTGAGTTTATTGCTACGCGCCCGGGCGACCAGATCGTCGTAGGCGGTGACGAATTCCGCGAAGTTCATACCTTCCGCGCGCTTGATGCTCGGTACTTTGAGGGATCGCGAACCGTCTTTGCCGGCGACGTCTACGGCGATTCCGAGGTTGACGTGCCCACGCGTAACGCGAAAGGATTCTTCGCCACGCTCGGAGTAGGCCTGGTTTACCGCGGGCACCGACTCGATGGCTCGCACGATGGCCCAAGCCACCAAATGCGTATAGGAAAGTTTGCTCTGCCCTGTGGCGGAACGATGCTGGTTAATCAGCCGCCGGTTTTCGTCGATCACCTTCACCGGCATTACGCGCTGGCTGGTGGCGACGGGAATCGTGAGGCTGGCCGCCATATTTTCGGCGATGCGCAGCGCCGGGCCGCGCAAAGGGATCAGTTGATCGCCTTCGGCGAGGGCAATCGCCGGCACCTCCGCCGTTCGGACAGTAAGTGCCCGCGGGGGTTCCGCAACAGCGGTGGCTTTTCCCAGGGGTCCGGCGGTGTGTCCGTTGCCCTCCAAAACTGGCGTCCAAGTGGCGTCTACCGTCTTGCGATCGTGCTTATATTGCTGAAAAAGCTCGTCTTCGAGCCAGCTATTGATATTGGGTTGTGTTGGGTCGTCTTGCATGAAATGGCGCTATTACTATGGTATCTGAACTCCTCGGTGACTCATGCCTCGTCTTTTGATTTTTTCCGACATCCACAACGATCGGCAGGCTCTTCAGAGCCTGATGGATATAGACGCTGATTATTACTTCGCCGCCGGCGACCTGGTGAGCTGGGCTCGCGGCCTGGACAAGATGGCTGAGCCGATGAAGCGCCGCGCGGATCGCATGTATGTTCTGCCCGGCAATCATGAATCTGAGAGAGACATTGCCGATTTCTGCAAGCGCCACGGATTCGTGAATTTTCACGGCGGGACGCTCGACATCGGCTGGCAACATGTCGCCGGGCTGGGCTACTCGACGCCGACCCCTTTCGATACGCCAGGCGAATACTCAGAAGAGGAAATGGCGTCACGGCTGGAAAAGTTTTCGGCATGGAACCCGTCCGTGCTGATTTGCCACGCGCCTCCGTTCGATACTGAGCTCGATCGCATTCGCGCTGGGCTGCATGCAGGCAGCCGAGCGGTGCGAGAGTTTATCGAGAACCACCAGCCCGAATATTTCTTCTGCGGCCATATCCACGAGGCAGAAGGAGCCGTGATACAGATGGGGGCCACGCGCGCGCAGAACGTCGGCAAAAAAGGGTTTCTGCTGGAACTCTAGAGAACTTGGACCGCTTGCGGATCTGAGCTGACACCCGCAAATCTAACCTGAAAATCGTGGGTACCCTTCGCGATGTCAGGCGGCACCTTCGCATTGATCTGGCAGTATCCGCTTTTTTCGTCCGACCCGAGCCATGTGATCTGAAGAGGGATTGCGCCCAGCAGCACACGAACGTCCAGCGCACTGCGGTTCTCAGGCAGTCCGCTTACCCAAAAGCTCACGAACCCACCATCGGCGATCCTGACCTCGCTGCGGGCCCATGACCTACCGTCGTAGATGTCTTTCACCGCTACCTGACTCGGACGTTGAACTGGAACATCGACGGCGATTCGGAGTTCGTTGCCGAATTCGGTATCGGCGAAGCGCAACCGCACGGGATGCCATCCGGCATCGAGCGCGGGTGGCAAGCGGAAGGATGCGGCCCATCTTCCGTCTTCGCGCTTCTGGACGTGGATCGCGCGCGTGCCAAATCCACTAACCTCGAGTCGCAGATCATCTGCTCGAATCACGTGATCGTGTGGCGCACGAAAGGCGCACTCGATATACTCCTCCGACTTTCGACTGGAGAAGCAATTTCCCGGCGTTCTGCTGTTGGAGAGCGAGAGCAGTTGGGGCGGCGGACTCGCCGGCTGTGCGGGAGGCGGTTCCCACTTGCGGTAGCACGCCGCGCCGGCGTAGGTGCCTCCGGCGAACATCAGCTCTACGCGGGCAAAACCCGCCGCGCGGCACATGGCGAGAAGGCAGGCGACCGTGAGGCCGCTCCAGTTATCGTACTGGTTCCCCAGCTCGAAAGTTTCGTAGAATTCCAGCGTCGGAATGGCGTCTTGATGTTCTTTCCAGGTGTCCGCATCGATGACGAACGATTCCACCACAGCCACGTCGTTTGTGAGGCCGCAAACGATCTCCAGCGCCAGCAGCGGATGGCGAAGGTGATACAAGACCCCCAGAAAGAACACGATATCGAATTTGCTCAAACCCGCGGACGGCAACTCATAGAAATCGAGCACGCTGTAATCGACCTTGGAACGCAGGCGCCGGTGGACTTGCTGGAACGTCGGTACCTCCACGTAATCGATCGCCAGGACCTGGCCGCCGTGGCGCTCGGCTTCGAAACTGAACCATCCGTCCCACGCGCCAATATCGAGGATGCGCTTGCCGGATAAATCATCCGGGATCGGGTATCGCGAGTAACGCTCTTTCTGCACCGATAAGGGCATGTATCCGTCGATCACTGAGCCGTCCGGGAACTCGAAGCTGTGATACCAGCCCATGGCGATGAGGTCCTGGCTGAAATCCATCCCTCGCACAGCTTTAGGTGCGGATTTCATTTACGAAATCGGCTCAGCTTGCGGACGTAGATCAGCGTGGGCGCGAGCATCGCGATGAGGAAGATCGCCAGGAAACCTCGGCCAGCCGTCCTCATCCGCCCGAGAGGCGTGTGGATGATGGTCCACAACAGCGCGGCCAGCAGAACCATCAGAACCGTCTTGAGCACGATGGTCATTTGCAGCAGCAGGTGCTTCACTTCCGGGCGATCGCGATCGATTTCGAAGGGCACGCTGACCAGTTGCTGATAGTGCGATGCGACGGTCAATAGCAGGTAGATCCCCACGTTGAGCAGGACCATGATGCTATAGCTTCCACCGCTGCCTCTGCGCGCGAACAGCGGCAATCGTTGCCAATGCGCGAACACCATGACGAACGTCGCATTCAGCGCCGCGAACGCGACCAGTTCGAGCAACCAATCTTGCATGGAACGACGTGGGTAATTACGAGGCTGCATGGATTCTGAAACTTCTAGCATACGGTACACTCGTAAAAGAATGACTCTGGACGAATTGCAACGCGAATATACCACGCTCCGCCAGCAAGCCGACGCTGTGCGGAGCTATCTTTGACGCCCCCACCCGAAAAAATCAGCTAGCCAAGATCGAGGAGCAGACCAACGCGCCCGATTTTTGGTCGAACCCTGAAAAAAGCCAGAAAATCATGCAGGATCGCAAGCGCCTGGAGGAGCAGATCGCCCAGGATATCAAGATATCCGGCCTGACTTCCGACCTGGACACGATGTTCGAGCTGGGACGCGAAGGCGAGAATGTCACGGCCGATCTCGAGCGCGACATGAAGACTTTCTTCGTCTTCCTCGAAAAACTTGAAACCCAGATGCTGCTTTCGGGAGACAACGCCTCTAAGTTCGCCATCGTCACCATTCATCCGGGGGCCGGTGGAACCGAGAGCCAGGACTGGGCCGAGATGCTGCTGCGCATGTATTACCGCTGGGCGGAGCGCAACAGATTCGAGATCGTTGAAACCGATCGCCTGGAAGGTGAGGGCGCGGGTATCAAGTCGGCGACCTTCGAAGTCAACGGCGAAAACGCCTACGGGCTGCTGCAAAGCGAAGTGGGCGTGCATCGGCTGGTCCGCATTTCACCATTCGACTCGGCCGCGCGCCGCCATACTTCCTTTGCTTCCGTTTTCGTATATCCGCAGATCGACGAGGAGATTAAGATCGACATTCGTCCGGAAGATTTGCGCGTGGATACGTTCCGCGCATCGGGGGCCGGGGGCCAGCACGTCAATCGGACCGATTCCGCTATCCGGATGACGCATCTCTCGACAGGAATCGTGGTGCAGTGCCAGAGCGAGCGCAGCCAGCATAAGAACCGGGCTACCGCGATGAAGCAGCTCCGCGCCAAGCTGTACGAGCACGAAATGGACAAGAAGCGGGCCGAAGATCGCAAGATGGAGGATTCCAAGCTTGAGATCAACTTCGGCAGCCAGATCCGCAGCTACGTGCTCGCGCCTTACCGGATGGTCAAAGACCATCGCACCAAATTGTCGATTGGCGATGTCGATCGCGTGCTGGACGGCGATTTGGATGCGCTGATCCACGCCTATCTTGTATGGCGCAAGACCGGGAAAACCGCGTCGGATAAAGACGAACCTCTCGACTAATGAAACGCGCACAACGGAACGCGGCGGCCGACGTGCCGGATAGTTCAACGGGTGCCGCCGCGTCCTGTGCGCTCTCGATTAAAGAGGCCGCGGAGGTTATTCGGGCAGGCGGGTTGGTCGCGTTTCCTACCGAAACGGTTTATGGGCTGGGCGCGAATGCGCTCGATCCAGCGGCGGTTCAGAAGATCTTCGAAATGAAGGGCCGGCCTGAAACCAGTCCCCTGATCGTTCACGTGGCGTCGGTGGAGATGGCTCGGGAACTTGTCGCCGAATGGCCGCCGATGGCGGAAGAGTTAGCGCGGCTGTGGTGGCCGGGTCCGTTGACGCTGGTTCTACCTAAGAAGAATCTCGTGCCGGACAACGTGACCGCAGGATTGTCTACCGTCGGCGTCCGGATGCCGAACCATCCGATCGCCTTGGAGCTGCTCGAAGCAGCAGGGGTACCCATAGCCGCACCCAGCGCGAATCGCTTCACTGGGCTTTCTCCAACAACTGCGGATCATGTCAGAGCCGCGTTCGGCGACGCAGTACCGATCCTCGAAGGCGGTCCGTGCACAGTGGGGATCGAATCGACCGTGGTGGCGATTGCTGACGGCAAGCTCAAGTTGTTACGCCCCGGCATGATTTCTTTAGGTGAGATCGAACACGCGACCGTACACATCGCGGAAGCCGCCCATCCCGCGCCTGGTATGCACCAGAAACATTACAGCCCGCGCACGCGGCTGATTTTAGTCCGCGGCGCATCCGAGCTTCCGGATCGCACTGGAGCCTATGTATGGCGGGCGGCCCTGGGGCCGGCGGCGCGCGCCGTCCGGATGCCGCTTGATGCCGCACCCTACGCGGCACAGCTCTACCGGGTGCTGCACCAGCTTGATGCAGAAAACTGGCCGTGGATTGCGGTGGAGATGCCGCCGGATGCTCCGGATTGGTCGGCCATCCGCGATCGACTTACCAGAGCGGCAGAACGGTAGAATACTCACAAGTGAATAAACCCGCGAAAAGCGGCCGCGAGCTGATTGAGGAGATCGACCGCACGCTTTCGGTCACACCCGCTCTTTGGTGGCTAGGGCATGCGGGCTTCGTGGTCCGTTTCGCCCACATCACGTTTTACGTGGACCCGTGTCTGTCCAATCCTCCGGGGCGCACCAGAAGAATGGCCGCGCCGTTGGCCGCGAGCGAGATCCGCCATGCCGACATGATTTTCGCCACGCACGGGCACCCCGGGCATCTGGACGCTCCGTCGGTCGGCCCAATTCTAGAAACCTGCCGGAGCGCGAAGCTGGTGTTGCCGAAGAGCGCGGCCGACGCCGCGAACGCCGCCGGAATTCCTTACAACCGCATGACCACCACGGACTCCGGGTTGCGCATCGAGTACTTCAAGGACAACCTGTACGGGCGCGTGTATGCCGTGCCCTCGGCGCATCCGCACCTCGATTGGACCGCGGCAGGCGGTTACCCTTTCCTCGGCTACCTGATCCGCTTTGGACGTTGGACAATTTATCACGCGGGGGATTGCGTAATGTATCCCGAGCTGGCGGCGCACTTGCGGCCGTTCAACGTGAACGTTGCGCTGTTGCCGATCGGTCCCCAAAACTTGAGCGTGAGTGAAGCCGCGCAACTTGCTTCCGATATAGGCGCTGCTTGGATCGCTCCCATGCATTACGGAACCTTTGATGAAGACCGGGAGAGCGAGTTCGTCTCGCACATGCTGGGCCACCGGCCCGAGCAGCGATTTAAAGTATTCCAGTGCGGAGAAAAATGGACTGTGCCGGAAGAATAGTCAGACATTCAAGATTCCGCGCTTGATGGCCGTGACGACGGCTTCGGTGCGGTCGGACACGCCGAGTTTCTCGTGAATGCTCAGCACGTGGGTCTTCACGGTCCCTTCGCTAATAAACAATAAGGCGGCAATCTCCTTGTTGCTTTTGCCCCTCGCGATCCACTTCAGTACTTCGACTTCACGCGGCGATAGCGGGCCTCCCGCCATGGCACGCTCGGCCAGGCGAGACGCGGCGCGCTCTGAAACGTGCGTACCGCCGGCGTGGATTTTGCGAATCGCCGCCAGCAGATCGCTCGTGGAGCAGTCCTTAAGAAGGAAACCCTTGGCACCGTTTTCGAGCGCGCGAAATACACTTTCGTCGTTATCGTAAGTGGTCAACACCAGAATCCGCGCGTCTGAAAACTCACTGCGGATCGCCAGGATGGCTCCCGCACCATCCAGTTCCGGCATCGCCAAATCCATCAGGACCACATCCGGTTTCAGCTCACGGAATTGCGTTACGACTTGGTGGCCATCTTTAGCGAGCCCTATAACAGTCATGTCCGGCTCGAACTTAAGCACGGCAGCGAGGCCATCGCGGACCACGGCATGATCTTCGGCAATAAGAATTCGTATGGACTCAGGCATTCGGGACCGTGACGATAATTCGCGTGCCGCGCCCCGGATCGCTCAATATCTGAATCTCGCCGCCAATCTGGCGAGCGCGTTCCCGCATGCCGTCGACTCCAAAGCCCGAGGGCTCGACTCCACTCATACCCCGGCCGCTATCGCCAATTTCGAGTACGACGGAGCCGGTCCGATAAGCCAGTCGAATTCTGAGACGCTCGGTGCCTGAATGGCGGACGGCATTCGTGAGTGCCTCCTGAGCGATGCGCAGAAGATTGGCTTCACACTGCTAGGATAATGCGTAGGGCTGGCCTTCGAGTTTGGTGTCGACCTGTACGCCCGAATCGGACGTGAGTCTGCGTCCGATCTGTTCGATGGCTCCCAACAGCGAGCCGGAGAGTGGGTCGACGCGTAGAGCCGAGACGGAGCGCCGGGCCTCCTCCAGGCTCGCGGTGGCAAGCTCACGCGCTTTTTCGATGTGCGCTCGCGCGTCCATGGAATCGCCCTGCAGGCGTTGCTCTGCTGCGTTCAACTGCATCATGATGCCGGTGAAACCTTGCGCCAGCGTATCATGGATATCCCGCGCAAAACGCGTGCGCTCGGCGAC
The DNA here is from genome assembly GCA_025980665.1 of Bryobacteraceae bacterium. Lineage (GTDB taxonomy): Bacteria > Acidobacteriota > Terriglobia > Bryobacterales > Bryobacteraceae > Palsa-187. Next base: position 38,227 of record JAICXC010000025.1, on the reverse strand, counting down.
AATTGCGTGGCGCTGCTGCTCCTCCGCCGCACGGCTGACTTCGAACAACCGCTGCAGGTGGCTGGAATACAGCGTCACCAGACAACCGGCTGCTACGTATATCAAGTCCCAGAGCGCGTTCGCGCCCCAACTCGACCTCGGTGCGGCGAACTGAAACATGATGCAGATCGTAGTCCAGAGACGCACATTCGATTTCCCCATCAGGAGCCCGGAAAGCAGGATGGTAAGAACCAACGCTCCGCTGAATTGTGGATATTCGTAACGGCCTTTCGCGGCCTGCTGGATCGGCAGCACGACAATTGAGATTATTGCGAAGAAGAGAGGTCCGAGAGCGAATGGGGGATACCATTTTCGCGTCAGGATGGCAGCCAGAAGCAGCACACCTGAGAAGATGAACGACCCAAATCCGAAGTTGTTTCCCCATCCCCTTATTCCTACCTGCCAGAGCAGTCCGAGCTCAAGGGCGAGCCCTCCGGCCGCGAAGATCAGGATGCGCCAAAACAGTTCGTTCCGGAGGGGTGCTTCGCGCTCCTGGACCGCGATTTGCTTCCGATTGGTCTTCAACCAAGTATCGATGAGCGTCACTGAATGTCTCCCACAGCAAGAGTACCCGGACAAGAGCGCTGAAACCATCGAGATATCGGCGGGTTTTGCGGTCTACCGAATGGTAGAGCCTAGGATTCTTCGTACCAATGCCGCCAGCGCTGACGCGAGGGGAACAGCCGGATCAGCAGCAGTCCGACGATAAAGCCGCCGATGTGCGCAAACACGGCCACGCCGCCGCCGGTATAGCTCCGCTCGCCGATGGACTCGACGCCGTTCAAGAACTGCATCCCGAACCACAAGAGCAAGTAGAAAGGCGCGGGGATTGCCAGGCGCGTGAAGAAAACAAACAACAATACCAGAGTGTCGATCTGCGACCGGGGAAACTTGATCAAATACGCGCCCATCACACCGGCGATGGCGCCGCTGGCTCCGATGGTGGGATTCGGAGCCGACGTATTCGCGAGCACCTGCGTCAGGCCCGACGCCACGCCGCACACCAGGTAGAAGACTAGGAAGCGGGATCCGCCTATCAGATCCTCCACATTACGCCCGAAAACCCACAAAAACAGCATGTTTCCCAGCAGGTGCAGCCACCCGCCGTGCAGAAACATCGAGGTGAACAAAGTAACCAGATGCAGGTCATCCGGAACGATGCCCCAGGTTCTGACGAACTGATCGAGGCGGTAGTAACTTAGCGTATTTTGATACAGAAAGATGATCGTGTTGACCGCGATCAGGGAGCCTGTGACCACTGTCCGCGAGTAGACACGCTCGCTCGAGCGCAGAGGGATCATCGGGAGATGTGATTACCGGTGAAATCGTCGTGCAGGCGGCGGTCGCCACGCTCGATCAAGTTGCGCGCCTCGCCTGCCGTGGCGATGCCGCCCCTAGCCCCCAGCCGAGTGCAATTTAGAGCAGCCATGGCATTGGAAAATTCGAGTGCGTCCCACACGGATGCTCCCTTGAGCACAGAATAACAGAACGCTCCGTGAAACACGTCTCCCGCGCCTGTGGTGTCGACACAATCCACCACGAATCCGGGGGAATACACAAACTTGTCACCTTCACGCGCCAATGCACCGTGGGGACCTAGAGTCATCGCGGCGATCCGCATGCCGTACTCTTTTTGGATGCGCTCGAGCGCGAGGAAAGGATCGCGTTCACCGGTCCAGCGCGCCGGAAACTCAGTGCTGCCGACCAGATAGTCGACGCAAGCGAGCACCTGGTCAAAGCCCGGATAGACGTTGTCGACATCCACGCTGACGGGAATGCCATGCTGGCGGGCGATACGGGCGGCACGAGCGACGGCGGGCGTGTCGTGACCATCGATGTGCAGCATGCGTGCATCAGCGATTCTCTCCGCAGTGATGTGCGTTGGGTCGAGAGCCAGACATTCGGGACGATGCCAGAAGATGGTCCGCTCGCCGGTAGACTGGTCGATGACAATGTAGGCGCTTTGATTGGGACAGCCCGCGCGAATCTCTACATCATCGAGATTCATCCCGGCCTCACGAAGGCTGGCCATCTGGATGCGGCCACGTTCGTCATCACCTATAGCTCCGATGTACTTTGTCCGCAGGCCCAGTTTGCCGCAGGTCACAAGTGCGCTGGCCACCTGCCCGCCGGGGCTCAGGATTTCACGTTCGAAAGGGACCTTGCCGCCAAGCTGCGGGTATTTTGCAACCAGCAGGAGCGTATCGGTGGCGTTGAGGCCCACGCCAACCAAGTCGAACTCGATCGTAGTCACGGGCGAACGGCGCTCAGGATGGTATCGACGAGCAAGCCGTGATCCTGCCCCAGGCTGACGAGCTCGGAAATGTGGTTCTCGCCTGGAACGTAAAGAAGCTCGGCCGCGACGAAGTTCTTTTTGAGAGTCAGGGTAAAATCGCGAGCCTGTTTGGGCAAGCCGAAGTAGTCCCACTGGCAGTAGCTGATCAGAAAGGGCGGCGCGCCGGAATGAGCGTGTGCTACGGGCGAGGCGTCACGTTTATCGCCCGTGTCAGCGGCCACCAGGAACGTGTCCAGCTTTTCTACATCGTAGATGCCGCTCATGGCGATGACACCGCGAATTGCACTACGGGACAGATCGAACTTCTTCAGATATTTTTCATCCAAGGCGAGCAGCGCCGCCAAGTGTGCTCCAGCGGAATGTCCGCTCAGATAGATACGCGTCGCGTCGCCACCGTGTTGCGAGATGTTGCGGACGACCCAGGCAAACGCCGCGGCCACGTCTTCGATCTGCGCGGGATGAGGGTTCTGAGGCATCAGCCGGTAGCTCGGAATCGCCACTCCGATTCCGGCTCGAGCCAGACGGTTGCCCAACGCTGTGTACAACGAACGATCGCCGGTCCTCCAAGAACCCCCGTGCAGGAACATCAGCACCGGATAGTTCTTTTGATCGCGAGGAAGGTATAGATCGAGCTTATGTTTGTCGGAATCCACCGGCTCACCATCGGTGTAAGGGATGCCGGCCTGGAAGTCCACGTTAGACGAAATCTGGACTGTGGGCAGCGTAATATTGGTCGGCGGACCGACCGTAATCGAATTGGAGAAGATCCACGGGCGTTCCTCGCCATCAATCGAGAGCGAGGCTTCCAGACGATACGCACCGGTTTCGCGCACGATGTAGTCGAGCTTCCAATCGTGAGCTTCGGCGACGACCACGTTGTCACGCAGCAGGCGTATGATAGCCGGAACCGGAACGCGAGCACTGAGAGTGACGGAGCCTGTCAGCGGGTTATACGCCACAGTATCGCCTATGTCGAACACTCCAAAATAACTCTGCGCGATGAACGCAGTCCCAGTGGGATCGCATAGCCAGTCATGGGCGACATACGCGTGCCCGGCAGCAAGAGAAGCTCGGATCGCAGCGGCGGTGAACTGGGTGGCCAGAATGTGGGTAGTCGCGTGGCGGAAGGCAGCGGTATAAGCGTCGGTCAAATCTTTGGTGACCTTCGCAGGCGGAATGTGAGTGCGCGCGAAAAGCACGGATCCCGCAGGCACCGGTTCCTCAGGTCGATGGACATCCGAGCCGAAGGCTTCATCGGGAAGCTGCTTGAACTTGGACGGCAGATGCTGCGGGTCTTCTTCCTGGGGTAAGCCGAAAATATCAGTGCCTTTGAAATCGCCGTCGGGCGCGTGCAGGAACAAGATTCCGTCGTGCATCCCCTCGGTCGCTGCGCCAAAGACTACGCGGACACCGGCGTTGTGCGCGGGCTCCACAAGGACCTGTTGAGCCGCGGCCTCCGGAAGAAAAACAGCGCGAAAATCCTGATAGACCCCCTCCGGGGAAAAGCTGGCGCGATTCTTCTTCCACTCGACGATCTGGTTATGAACCGCTTCTAGGCGGCTGTTTTTCAGGCGTTCGGAGGGCGTGCGGGCGAAGGCCATACAACATAGCCCGATACTGACGAGGGCAACCGCTCGCACGATTCCATTCTAAGCCCGTGCGAGCTATATCCCGTGGAGCATACCGCCGTCGACCTGAAGGCTGGCGCCGGTGATGTAGCCGGCCGCGTCGGAAAGGAGGAAGACCGCCGCTGCCGCGAATTCGTCAGGATCGCCGTAGCGGCCCATCGGAATGGCCGCGAAGATGCGCCTTTGTTGTTCGAGGACGCTTATGCCGGAGCGCTTCGCGTTATCTTGGTCGATTTCTTTGACGCGGTCTGTGTCGATGCGGCCGGGAATAAGCTGATTCACTCGAATTTTGCTCGGCGCGAGCTCGTTGGAAAGAATCTTAGAGAGTGCTGACACCGATGTCCGCATCACTGTGGAAAGCGCGAGGTTACCGATAGGCTCTCGCACCGCGGAAGAAGTGGCCAGGAGGATGGATCCGCCGCCGCGCGCGGCCATCGAAGGGACGGCCAGCCGGATCATGCGCACAGCGCTCAGCAGCAGCAGCTCGAACGCGCCCTGCCAAGCGGCATCATCGAATTTCAGGACGGGACCGGGCTGGGGTCCTCCCGAATTGACGTAGAGGAGGTCGACGCCGCCGAAGCGGTCGACGGTTTCGTGGTACCAGTTCTCGAGAGCAACCGCGGAACGGACATCGGCGGCGATGGCCAGGATGTCGGCTCCGGTATCGCCGCCAATCACGTTGGAGGCAGCTAAAGCTGCCTCGGGATTTCGAGAGGACAACGAGACTTTCGCGCCTTCCCGGGCCAGGGCGCGCGCCACGGCGAATCCAAGCCCCCGGCTGGCGCCGGCGACCATAGCGACTTTGTTGGTGAGACCGAGGTTCATAAAGAATCTATGATTGTAACCACGCGGGTAACGATGATTGTACGAGAATTAGAAGTTTGAATCCGCCGCAAAATCCTCCTCCCTCGGTCAAGAAGCTCACGGAGATTTTCTTCCGCATCGGCAACACCACCTTCGGCGGTGGATACGTGACCATCGGGATGCTGGGAAGGGAACTGGTCGACGCGCGCCGCTGGATCAACGCGGAGAAGTTCGATCTGGCGTTTGCAATTGCGCGGGTTACGCCTGGAACCAACCTGATCGCGTTCTGCGCGGCGATCGGCGCGCTGATTTGCGGCGTGGCGGGGGCGATTGGGGCGGTCTTGGCTCTTACCGCGCCCTCGTCGGCGCTGGCCGTATTAATCGCTTACGGATTCGAACGTTGGCAGGGGAACCGGATCGCGATGGCCGCCATCGGAGGAACCGTGGCAGCCGTTGCGGGCATGATGTGGGCCACCATCTGGATCATCCTCAAGCCCCATGTAGGCGGGACGACGTGGAATGGCATGATCCGCAATCTGCAAGTCGTGTTGATTGCGGGAGGAGCGTTCGTGGCGTCCTGGATCTTCGGACTCACTCCCCTGCCGATCATCCTCGCAGGCACGCTGACCGGATTCCTCTGGAAGGACGCCAAGAAACCGTGAATCTGCTGGTGCTCTATTTGTTGCTGCTCAAGGCCAGCGTGACGTCATTTAGCGGCCTCGGATCGCTACCCATGGTGCGGGATGATTTCGTGGTCGAGCGCCATCTGCTCACCGATCACCAGCTAAATATGGCCGTGGTGGCGGGACGCACCGGACCGGGACCGTTCGGGCTCTACCTGGTATGCGTCGCCTATGAGGTGGGAGGCATTCCCGGGGCATGCGTAGGGTTTCTGGCGCTGATCACGCCGGCTTTTTTGGTAATCCCATTGATGCGCTGGATCGGGGCGCGAGCCGACATCCCTAGGGTCCGTAGCGCGATTCGGGGATTGCTGCTGGCCAGCGTGGGCTTGTTGGTTTCCTCTTCGGTGCCCCTCACGCAGGATGCGTTCACGGGCGTGTTTTCGGTAATCCTGATGGTGGCGAGCTTCGCGGTTCTCACGTTCACGCGGATAGATTCGGCGTGGTTGATGCTGGGCGCGGCGGGCGCAGGGCTTGCGGCCAGCCTGTTCCGCTAAAAAAAAACGAAACCGCGGGGGACGTCCTTCGAGCAGGCAGCCCACCGCGGTCGAATTCACTACTAAAGAGCTGGATGTTACTTCGTGGGCGCGGTTGTATCGCCGTCCTTGCCCTTCTTGGCCTTGCCCTTTTTGGCCTTAGCGTCGGTGCTCTTGGTGTCGCCCTTGGCGTCCTTATCTTTCTTGCCCTTCTTGGCAGCCTTCTTCGTGGCGTCCTTGGGGGCGTCCTGGGCTACGGTGATGCCGGCAACGCCGATGGTCAGCGCCATGGCCAGCATGATGTTCACGAGCTTCTTCATTTGGGTGAGATCTCCTCTTTCTTGGCCGAACGGCAAATACCGTCGCAGCACTTCTATGTTTACAACCGGACATGAATAGGCCCTTAAACATCCATTAAAATCGTTTCATTCCAGAAGGTTCCCGGCCCCTATTTCGGTTAAGTTCTATTTATTGAAGCTATTGCTATCCACCACGGTCTCGGTGAGCTCGAATCTGAGGATACCCTCAAACGACATGAAGCGCGACGAACTGACCCGCAAACTGGCACGCGAGGATGGCTTGCCCGTCGCGGTAGCTCAGGACCGGATCGATGAACTGGTACACCGGATTGTGACGAAGCTACGGAGCGGGCGTCCAGTCAAACTGCCTGGGATTGGAACGCTCGTAAGACGCGCCGGGACACACAAACAACGGTGAAGAATCCCCGGCGGATTCTGGCCATGATCCGGCGGTCACTCGAGCGCGGCCAGACTGTGGAGATTGACGGATTGGGGATGTTTCGGCGCGGGACCGACGGGGCTTATGAGTTCATAGCCCAAACCGAGCCGCAAGTGTTCATCGCATACGTGGAGGAGGATCTCCTGCTCGCGCGGCGACTGCGAGACATGCTAGCGGCGGCCGGATGTTCGCCCTGGATGGACAAGGACAAACTGATTCCGGGGCAGAACTGGCCGCGGGCGATTCGACGGGCCATCGAGATTTCCGACGTATTCGTCGCGTGCTTCTCAGCGCGCTCGACTTCCAAGCGCGGGCCGTTTCAAAGCGAACTGCGGTGGGCGCTCGAATGCGGGCAACGGATGCCGATCGATCAAACCTTCGTCGTTCCGGTCCGGCTGGAGGCGTGCGCCGTGCCGAGGCAGATCCAGGAGCGGACGCAGTACGTCGACTTGTTCCCGGATTGGGATGTCGGGATCCAGAAAGTTATCCGGGCCGTACAAGCCGGGTCGAAGCCCGGGCAAGCCGGCTGCCGGCTAATTCAAACTCCGATCTAATTCAAACTTAGGATCGGTAAGATGCTGCTGTAATCATCGGTCCAGCCGCGGAAGGTAGCGTCGGCGGTGGCCGGATACATGTTCGCTCCTTCGAAACTTGGATTCTGAAATACGTTGTTGTCCGGAGAAGTAATCAGAACCCACGTGGTGGAGTTGGCGAAGGTATTGTCAGAGGCATCGTCGGCCACTACGGTAGCCTTCTTTCCGACGAATTCCGCGCCCCGCTCGCACACCGGCGCCAGATTCAGATAGCGGTTCGAAATGTGTACGGCCAGCACACCGTCGGGCTTCAGCAGCTTGAAATATAGCTGCATCACTTCCCTGGTCAGCAGGTGGACTGGGATGGCGTCGCTTGAGAATGCGTCGATGACCAGCACGTCATAGTTCTGTGGCTCTTGCTTTTCCATTGTGAGACGGGCGTCGCCCATCAGCACTTCCTTATCGCCGGCGCAATGGGAGAAGAAGGTGAACTCACCCCGTTCGGAAAGCGATTTCACCAGGGGATTGATTTCATATACGCGCACGTAGTCTCCCGCGCGGCAGTATCCAGTCATGACGCCGGCGCCCATGCCGACGACTCCGTACCGTATCGGACCAAGGGCCTGCTTGGCCTGCATGGCTCGACCGATGCCGGAGCTCGGCGCATAGTAAGAGTTCACCTCATAGCGGTGTTCCGGATTGAGCCGCTGCGATCCGTGGTTGATCGTTCCATGCAGCAGGTTGCGCAGGGCATATTCCTGACCGACATCGTCATCGCGAATCCGCAGTTCGCCGTAGAAATTCCGCGCGAACAGGTGATAACCCTTGCGATCTTCCAGTTCCTTCCGCACCAGGTACCCGGCCAGGAGACCGACGCCAACGGCCAGCGCGAAGCGTATGGGCCAGGATCCCCACGCGAAGCGGCGTCCAAACATATTGAACGCGGGGATCTCCAGATTAAACAGGACAATCGTTCCCAATACCCCGCAGGCAACCAAACCGATGGGAAGCTCCAGGTAGGAGTTGAAGACGCGCGGTGCGATGATGGCGACGAAGATGCCGCCGATCGCGCCGCCCACCGACACCATCAAGTAAAACAGCGTCAAGTACTGAGGAGCAGGCTTACGCAGCGCCAGCTCGCCGTGGCACAGCATGCAGCAGATGAACAAACCCGCGCAGAAAATGGGGATCGAAAACTTGATGTGGAAGTTTCCTTCGCCGGCATAGAGCGCGTATGCCATCCAGCCCAAAGCCGGAGCTACCCAAGGCAGAAAAATCCAGCGCTGGTAAACCCGGTCGCTTTCAAAGGCGAGGATAAAGGTCAGCAGATAGATCGCCAGTGGTACCACCCAGAGCAAGGGAATGGGCGCCACGTTCTGGCTCATATGGTTGGTGATCGACACCAGAAGCGTCGACGCGCAAGCTGCCAGACTGACCCAAAGCAGGAGTTGCAGACCGGTCGGACGCTTGCCGGATTTCTCGCGGATCACCGGAGATGCCGCTACTACGGGTTCGGGGGAGGCAGCCTCCCGGCTCACCCAAGCAGTAATCAAACAGAGTGCCGCGAACGCGACGTACGCAGCGCTCCAGAAGTAGGCCTGCTGGCGCGATGCCAAGTTCGGCTCCACGACGAAAGGAAAACTTAGGAGCGCCAAAAACGACCCGAAGTTCGATAACGAGAAAAGGCGGTAAGGGACACTGCTGCCCGTACGGCGGACATACCAGGCTTGCAGCAGTGGACTTGTTGATGAAAGCAAAAAATAGGGCAGCCCGATGGTGGCCGCCAGCAGCTCGAGAATGCGCAGCGTGGGATCGCCGATCGCCGTTGGCTTCCAAGTCACGTTAGGCATAATCGGCAGGAGCGCGCAGCTGGCCAGCAACAGCGTTCCGTGGACCAGAAGTTGGGTCCGCGCCTTGGTCATTTTGATAAGAGCGTGCGCGTAGGCGTATCCGGCTAATAGTGAAAGCTGGAAAAACAGCAGCGCGGCGGCCCAAACGGCGGCTGAGCCTCCGAACCACGGAAGTATGATCTTAGCGATCAGTGGCTGCACCTGGAACAGCAGGAATGCGCTCAGGAAAATAGTGATGGCGTAAAGGATCATGAGAGTTAGTTTTCAGCGCAGTATCTGGATAATATTGCTATAGTCGTCGGTCCAGGCCCGGAATCCTTTGCGCGGTTGCAGCGCGTAGGTGTTGGTGTCCTGGAAGTTAGGATCAGCGAATACGGCGGACGATTTCGACAGCAAGATCCAAGTATTCGAAACGTAGTAGGTTTCCGAATTACCTTCATCGTACACCACGATTCCGAACCAGCCCATTTCCTTGGCGGCCTGGGCGATGATCGGTTCCAGATCCAGATACCGGTTAGAGATGTTGACGGCCAGAACACCATCCGGTTTCAGATGGCGCGCGTAAGTGGCATAAGCTTCACGTGTTAATAGATGCATGGGCACGGCGTCGCTGGTGAAGGCGTCCATGGCCAGGAAATCGAGGTTTTCGCTGTCCTGCATGCCCTCAAGCGTCAGGCGGCCGTCGCCGAAATACAGATGTTTGTCGGCCGGGCAATCCTTCCAGAAATCGAACTTGGTCTGGGCGATTTGAAACACCAGCGGATTGATTTCGTAATAGTGCAGCGTATCGCCGGCGCGGGCAAGCGTCGCGGTGACACCCGCGCCCAGCCCCAGGATGCCGATTCGAATGGGACCCTTTTGCCCCTTGGTGCGGATCGCGCGCGAGATGCCGGAGGTTTCTCCGAAATACGATGTGGGGATGCGTCCGCCGCCTGGACCCAGGAGCTGCGTGCCGTGGTTTATGGTCCCATGGATCAGGACACGCACTCCATCGACGCCGCCGCCGGGAGGATCGTCGCGGACGCGAAGCACGCCATAAAAATTGCGGGCGGCCAGGATATATTCCTCATTCGCGCGACGTTCGAGGCGGGCCAGATAAACGCCGAAGGAGAGCGCCACAATCACCAGCGACGCTCGCACGGCCAGCGGCCGGGGCATGCCCTTATCGTCATAAGAAAGCACGATGGCCATCAGCACGCCTAGCCCGGTGATCGCGATCGGCATTTCCCAGTAGTTGGGGAACATGCGAGGCGCGAGCAGGGCAACGAACAATCCGCCAATCGCGCCGCCCAGCGAGACCATCAGAAAATACAGCGTTAGGTAGCGCGGATGCGGCTTGCGTTGGGCAAGCTCGCCGTGACAGACCATGCAGGCAATGAAAAGGGCTCCGCACAGCATGGGAATCAGGCGCTTGATGACGTCACTGTTGTTTTCGTATTCACTCATCCCGTAAGTGAATGTGCCTAGCGCGACCAGACCGAGCGGCAGGAACAGCCAGCGCTGATAGATTTTGTTGCTTTCAAACGAGAGGATGAAGGTCAGCAGGTAGATGCTCAGCGGGGCGATCCACAAGAGCGGAATCGGCGCTACATTTTGCGTTAGGTGACTTGTAGTCGCCAGCAACAGAGTGGAGGCGCAGGCCGCCAGCGAAATCCACATAAGGATGGTCGAGAAGCGGGGCGGTGGGGCATTCTCTTGCGCGGCCGCCTGCAACGGGTCGGTGCCGCCGCGGCTTTTCCAGGCTGCCAATCCGCAAGCGACGGCAAACGCCGCGAATCCGACGGACCAGAGCCGGGCTTGTAAGCGAAGGGTGACGTTGGGTTCCACCAGAAAGGGGTAGCTCAGAAGTGCCAGCATCGACCCGAAGTTCGAAAGCGCGAACAGGCGGTAGGGAATAACGTCGGATTTCGTTCGCAGATACCAGGCCTGGAGCAGGGGGCTGGTGGCAGAAAGCAGTGTGTAAGGCAGGCCAACGGTCGCCCCCAGCAGAAGCAGAATGCCCAGCAATGGATCGGCGCCGCCGATGGGCTTCCAATAGTCTTTGGGAATAATCGGCAGCGTGACCAGGCTGATCAGGAGGAGTGTGCAATGGACAATAATCTGTTGCTTGGGCTTAAGATACCGGATCAGGCAGTGTGCATACAGATAGCCGGCCAGCAACAAAAGCTGGAAGAAAAGCAGGGATGCGCTCCATACCGCGGCCGATCCCCCGAACCACGGGAGAACGAATTTCGCGATCATCGGCTGTACCTGGAACAGGAGAAAAGCGCTCAGGAAGATGGTAGCCGCGTAAACAAACATGGACCGTCTAGCATACCGTAAATCGGGTCGGGGGCGAGTGAAGAGGCGTTAAGAAAGGCTCTTCAGTTACTTGGTGTGTTCCATTTAGAACCTCCGAGACGCGCGTACGGCGAAATCGGCAGCTGCAGAGAGGTCGGAGCGATCATCGAGGCGATCGCGGGTGGCGGAAATGGCGCTGCCATTGGTGCAGGTGCGGAGTCCGTCGGAGACGGTGCTGACGTTCACTACGCAAAAGACCGCGACTCTGCTGTGACGGAGAATCTCTACTTCTTCACGCTAACGGTTACGTCGCCGTCAATATAAGCAAGGTATTCTGTTCCCGCGGCAGCCACCAGGTCCTTGTTTTTGGGCTTCACGTTCGTCTCTACCGGACGCTCGCTCTTGCCATCGCCGCTGCGGCCCGATTGGGTACGGATTCGATACTTGTGTCCGTCGACCGCATCCACCGTCAGCAGGCGCATCGTCATTTTGCCGCCCCCAATTCCGAATGTTCCTTTGCGTCCGACCTGAGCGATGGCCCCAGTGACAGCCGCACCTTTCGCAATGACAACGAGATCGCCGACGCGAACATCTTTGGCCACGGTGAAGCGAAGGGGGGTACCTTCCTGCGCGCTCTGCGGGATATCTTCCGCCAGAGTAATGAAAAACGGAATGCCATCTGTCAGCGTGACAGCTACGATGGCTCCCGCGGCAGACGGCGGAGCGGCCGCTAGAACGGGAGTGGGGGCGGGTGCTGCCGGTGGCGGCGCGGTTGGCGTCGTCGAAACCGGGGTGGGGGCAGGTGCCACAGATACGACAGGCCCAGCAGGCTTCGAAGGCGCCGCTTTGGGGTTGCGCATGGCCTCCAGAACTGTTTCCGAAACGCCCGCCTTGGAGAGGCGGATGATTTCCGGTGCGGAAAGAACAAAGGCGGTCTTCGAATTACGGATCTCACTCAGAATTACCGCGGGCGCAACTTTCGCCTCGACCATCTGAAGGATGTTGTCGTTGCTGAGCACCTGATCCGCGGGTGCGATGGCCGGTACAGTAGCGGTCACGGGAGGCGGCTGCACCGCGACTGGAGGGGGCGCAGGAGCAGGATTTTGGATCTCCGTAGCGGCCGGCGGTTTGGACGCCCGGTGCAGCCACCACCAGGTGCCGCCCCCCGCGATCGCCAGCACGGCGATAGCAACACCGGCGCTGAGCATGATCGGCATGGGTGACCGTTTGGGTTTGGGCCACGGTTCCATTCCAGCGCGCGTGCGATACAGCATGCCGGAATCGGACTCGTGCTTCAATGCGCCCAATGCCACCTGCACTTCCTTCATCGTCTGGAAGCGCTGGTCGGGATTTTTTCGCAGGCAGCGCTGAATCACCTGCTCCAATTGCGGCGGAGTGTCGGGCGCGACCTCCGGGATGGGCCGGACTTCGTCGCGCAGGATCGCCGAGAGCGTGGAGAGCGCCGATTCGCCCGCGAATGCCCGCGTTCCCGTCACCATTTCGTACAGCACGACCGCAAGAGAAAAGATATCGGACCGAGAGTCGACCCGCTTGCCCTGGGCCTGCTCCGGCGACATGTAACTCACAGTGCCGATGATCGAGCCCTCCACCGTGAGCGGCGCGTGGTTGATCGTCTGCGTGGCGTCGGTAGGGCTCGAAGCTGTCTGGCTCAAGGGACTGCTGTCGGCCAGCTTGGCCAAGCCAAAATCCAGGACCTTGACCAGTCCCGTTTCCGTCACCATTACGTTGCCAGGCTTAAGATCGCGGTGGATGATGCCGGCTGAGTGGGCGACCTGCAGAGCGTCGGTCATCTGGACCGCGTATTTCAATACTTGTGGAACGCGCAGGCCGCCCTTGGGAATCAGGTCGATAAGCGTCTTGCCCTGCACGAATTCCATCACCATGTATTCGGCGTTGCCTTCCGAAACGATGTCATGGATGGTGATGATGTTGGGATGGTTCAACGCCGAAGCGGCCTGCGCTTCCTGAATAAACCGCCGGCGGCGCTCGGGATCGCCGGCGCTGGCGTCAGTGAGAATCTTAACGGCGACGAACCGGTTGAGGCGGGTATCCTGAGCCTTCCAGATCTCGCCCATTCCTCCGGCGCCGAGTTTTTCTAGGAATTGATAATGGTGGACAGTTCTCCCGACCATGGGCCACTCTGGGAACCCTTAGTTTGCCACATTCGCGCCGGGAAGAATAGTAGCCGCGGGAGGTAGGGCCCATGTTCACCCGTTTCCCGTTGGCTGCCGACTCAGCGGACGCTTTCCATGCCGGGTCGTTCTGGAAATCGGTCCAGTGCTTCTCGGAGTCGGGCAAGGCCGACCCGGCCATTATGGTGCGAGCTGCGGAGCAATGTAGGCGTAGAAGATCACGATGAAGCCGATCACTGTCGCCAGCGTGACGCTATGGCGGATCGTGAACCTAAATAAACGGGCTTCATCGGCACGCTTCATTCCGGTAGCCGCCGAGGCGACCGCGACGCTGGTGAGACTGATCATTTTGCCCATCACCCCGCCCGCCGAGTTCGACGACGCCATCAGTACAGGATTCATGTTGAGCTGGTTGGCGGTCACTACTTGTAAATTTCCGAACAAAGCATTGGCGGAGGTGTCGCTGCCGGTGAGAAAGACGCCCAGCCATCCTAACCAGGTGCTGAAGAACGGAAACAGCGCGCCCGTGGCGGCGAATCCAAGCCCCAGTGTGCCTGTGGCGCCAGAATAGTTCATCAAGTACGCCAGCCCCATCACCGACGCGATGGTCAGCTCGGCTAACGCCAATTGGTTCAGCGTACGGAAGAAAACGCGCACCAGCTTTCCCGGGCTCATGCCCAGAAGGAAAGCTGAAACGATCGACACAATCAGACAAGCCGTGCCCGATGCCGAAAGCCAGTCAAAACGATAGGTAGCCGCATACGGACCGGGGATTTTCGAGACCGGGGGAACGATTTCCACCGCGTTGTGCAGGCCGGGCCAGTTGATTACCTTGCTGACGGTTCGAAGAGCTGTCTGGTTGTAGCCCCACACCAGGACGATGACCACCAAAAGGATGTAAGGCAGCCATGCCATGAAAACCTCACCCGCGGGGTGGCGTGTAGGAGCTACGCCCTGCTCGGCCAGGCTCTTTCCGTCAGCCATGGCGAAGCGATCCTTCGGTTTCCAAACCTTAAACAGCATCGCGAGGCAGGCCATGGCGGTCAGTGAGGCGAGAATGTCGGTCAACTGCACGCCCACGAAATTCGAAATTACAAACTGTACCCCGGCGAAGCTAATCCCGCATATGACACACGCCAGTAGTACGCCCTTGAGCGCCTTCATGCCGCCCATCACCGCGATCAAGTAAGACGGCACGAACAGCGAGAGCGGAGCGCAAATCCGTCCCACCCCGGCGCTGAGGCGCATCTCCGGGAGTCCCGTCACCTGAGCCAGAGTGGTAATCGGTATTCCAATCGATCCGAACGCTACCGGGCAAGTGTTCGCCAGCAGACAAATCGCCGCGGCATAGAAGGGGGAGAATCCCAAACCTGTGAGCATCGCGGCGGCAACAGCGATCGGCGTTCCAAAACCCGAAGCACCTTCGATAAATGCGCCGAATGCAAAGGCGATCAGCAAAGCCTGGAGGCGGGGATCGGAGGAAAGCGAGCCAATGGAGTCTTTGATGATTTCGAACTTTCCCGTTTCCTGAGTGATCCGATAGAGCAATACGGCCGTGAACACCACCCATCCGATCGGGAAAAGCCCTTGCGCGGCGCCATACGTCACGGACGCGAACACGATGCTGACTGGCATGCCATACAATCCAATCGCCATGAGCACGCCGGCGACGAGCCCGCACAAAGCTGCTAGCCACGCCGGCTTGCGCAAAATCCCTAGCAACACGACCAGCGTGAAAATAGGAACCGCGGCGACCAAGGCGGAAAGTGTCAAGCTTCCGGAAAGCGGTGTGTAGTTATGCGTCCACATAGCGCAAGGAGTCCTATCTTACTTCAGATGCCGCGCGGAGCGCTTGTTAGTTCTCGCAGGCGCTTGCCACGGGCCATGTAATCGTTGTGTAATCAACATTGCTGTAATCGCAAATCCTAAATATAAGTGACCACTGCTTCAAAGGCTTCCTACCTCCGATTCCTGGATAATCGACTGTTGCACGTCCTGTGCGTGGCGATGGCGCTGGTCATCATCATCACTGGATACCGCCCGGAAAAAGTCTTCGATTGGTGGCTTGAAAATGCCGCCGCCCTGACGTTTATCGCCATCCTCGGGACCACCTACCGGCGCTTGCCGCTTTCGGATCTGTCTTACGTGCTCATTTTTGTTTACCTGAGCATGCACGAATGGGGCGCGGAGTACAAATATTCGGATGTGCCGCTCGGCGAATGGATGAAGCCCTGGCTGGGCACCACGCGCAATCATTACGACCGCATTATGCATTTCAGTTACGGTCTGTTGCTGGCGTATCCGATGCAGGAATGGTTTATGCGCGTCGTGGGCGTGACCAGCCGCTGGCGTTATCTGTTGCCGGTGGAATCCACGCTGGCTTTCAGTGCCTGCTACGAAATGCTCGAGGCCTTCGCGGCGTCGGTGCTCACACCCGAGCGCGGCGAAGAGTTCGTGGGAATGCAGGGTGACATCTGGGATTCGCAGAAGGACATGTTCATGGCCGGGTTGGGTGCCATCACGGCGATGATCGTCATCGCATCCGTGCGAGCTGTGCGGAGCCGCCGCCGGAAAGACATCGCTCCTAAAGCCGCTGTGGCGGGTGTCGGCTACACGGATCGATATAGGCCGAAATGATATGACTGGAACCGCGTGCAAGCGCTGGCCCAACGAGGATCGGCATTGAGCGCGGTCCAGGCGCGATCGCGGGCGCTCAGACTTTCAAACGGGATAAGGTAGGTGAGATCGGGCCCGTTCGCGGCTCGTAACAACGGTCGAATCCCACTGCGCGGAAAAATTTCAGTGTGATCGCTCGCGAGCGTAGGCGCGACGCCGCGATAGGTCCTCAGTTCCCAGACGCCTCGCCTCAGTTTCTCGGGGAAAGCGGTTGCGATCGCGAGCGTTTCCGGAAGGCGGACGCCCGCAATTGCTTCGAGAGTTACAACTCGGCAAGCATCGCGGGATTCGAACGCCGGGACCACGGCCGCAGCCGCGAGCATACCCGAAAATCCGCGGCGGGTCATAAAATAGGCCTGAATCAGGAGGCCTGTTTTTTCCGGATTGCTGCCCACCGCTTGCGCTGCGCTACCGCCATCTTCTTGCGGGTTTCGGCACTAAAGGGTCGGCGTTTTCGCGCGGGACCGGATGAGCTCGCCTGGCTTAGGAATGCAGGAGGCCGCCCCCGGCGCTTACCCTGACTTCGCGCGAGCCGTTCCAGCATCATCATAGTTTGTTCGAGAGCTTCTTTCTGCTCCCGCAGCTCGGCGATCATTTTTGTGAGATTCATGTGCTAGTACAATTGTAAATTATGAAAACACTGGTCGCTAAGCTATGTTTTACTCTGTCGGTGACAGCAGGAATGGCGATGGGGGCCTCTTCGGTGCACGAATTCACAATGAAATCGCTGGATGGCAAGCAGGTCCCGCTCGCGAGCTTCAAGGGGAAGGTGATGCTGGTGGTGAACGTGGCCAGCCAGTGTGGTTACACCTATCAGTACGAAGGTCTGCAGGCGTTGTACGTCAAGTACAAAGAACGCGGACTGGTCCTGGCCGGCTTCCCGGCCAATAACTTCGGCGGCCAGGAGCCGGGAAGCGATGCGGAAATCGGAGCCTTCTGCAAATCGAAATTTGGCGTGACTTTCCCGATGTTTTCCAAAATCTCCGTCAAAGGCTCAGACCAAGCCCCGCTGTACCAATTCCTGACCGATACGAAAACCAATCCCAAAACGGGCGGCGAGATCCAGTGGAACTTTACCAAGTTTCTCGTCGACCGCAACGGCAAGGTGATCCAGCGCTTCGAACCGGCGGTTGAGCCGGATTCCAAGGAGATCGAAGCCGCCGTGGAAGCCGCCCTTAAGTAGCGGCTGCACGCCGCCGGGGTTCTAAGCGTCAATGTCTCTCAGGGGCTAGTTAAGCAGCCCGGAGTGCGCATGGCTGAATGGACACTTAAATACGCGGACGCCCGGGGGGAAATCCACCAGCAGGTGGCCGAAGCCGAGTCCGAACGCGAACTGCGTGATCGCTTCACAGAACAAGGATTCCTGATTTATTCCATCCGGCCCCGCGGCGAGGGTGTCACTCAGAGCCTGCGCCCCAGCGGGAAGAAACTTAACGTAGAAAAGTTTCTGATTTTCAACCAGCAGTTTGTCACTCTCATTCGTGCCGGTCTGCCCATCCTGAAAGGTCTGGAACTGCTGGCTGACCGCCTGACCGACCCCAAACTGTCGCGCCACATTCAGGGTGTCCGCCAAGAAGTGAAGAATGGCGCCTTGCTCTCTGAAGCTTTCGCGCGACAGCGTGTGTTCCCGCCGATTTACGTCACAACGGTACTTGCCGGCGAACGTAGCGGATCGCTGGCGGACGTGCTCGACCGCTTCATCACGTATCAGAAACTGTCTTTGTCGGTACGGAGGAAGCTGCTGACTTCGCTGCTCTATCCGGCTGTGCTGGTGGTCCTGGCGGCTTGCTTGATCGTGTTCCTGGTCACTTACGTGGTCCCGAACTTCGCCACGCTGTACCGGGACATGCAGGCGACGCTCCCGGTGCCAACCCAGATCCTGATCGCGCTGGGCACCACGGCGCGAAATTACGTACTGGCGGGCTTTGGCGCCTTCGTGTTAGGAATCATCGCGTTCCGGATCTGGTCGCGCACCCCTAGCGGATCGGAGCGTGTGGACCGGTTCCTGATGCGCGTGCCGATGGTCGGGGAAGTCTGGCTCAAGTATCAGGTCGCGCAGTTTTCTCGCGTGCTAGGCACTCTCCTGATCGGCGGCATTCCGCTATTGCAGGCGCTCGAAACGGCAGCCGATTCGCTCGGAACGCAGGTGCTCAAGAGAGTGCTCGAAAAGGCGGTGAAGACAGTTCGGGAGGGGCAGTCGCTCTCCCAGTCCCTGCGCGCAGCCAAGATCTTTCCCTCGCTGGCAATCGACATGATCGAGGTGGGGGAATCGACCGGCGCACTCCCGGCGATGCTATCGAGCGTGGCGGAATTCTACGAGGATGACGTTTCAACGCGCGTGACGGCCATGCTCAGTTTGGTCGAACCCGGCATCATGATCTGCATGGGCGTTTTCGTGGCGTTCGTGCTGGTTTCGTTGTATCTGCCCATCTTCTCGCTGGCGGATTCGTTCCACGGGTAGTCTCACCGAGGATTCCGCAGTGTTTCACGCACGGCCCTTACGCGTCTCTGTGATAAACTCCCGGGCATGGCGTTGTATCAGCACAAACTTCTTGGGAAAACCCTGCCCATACACCGCCACAATTGGAGACTATTGCATTCTCCACGCCGGTGGCTGGGATTACTTCAACGCCAACGTAGCGATGCTCTGGGTGGTGTATGGTCAGGCGACAACGCTGCTCGGAATTATCAGTGTCCTAGGGACAATACTTGGTTCGACCAAAATCGTCAATGTAGCGCGCAATGGCGAGACACGTAGTCTGAACCTTGACACGATGAGAGACTCAGCTGAGAACTTGATCAGCATACTGGACCTTTTGGCCAAAATGGAGAAATCGGAGATGGAGGGCCAGAGGGAGGCAATCGAAAACGTAGGAGAGATCATCGTACGGCTTCAGGAAGACGTTCTTTTGCTAATCCAGCATCTCGCGATTTCCTATCAAACGGCGCAAGCGTCGGCTGGGGAGATGGCTGGCGCTGACTCTGTTTGACCGCAGAAGTTGCGGGTTGGTGGGCATCGGAAAGCCCCTCTTAATTGCCTTCAGCGACCCCAACCGGTCGAGCAATTGATTTCAAGTAATTGCTTGTCCACGCCTTGCGTCCGCCGCGCGTCTAATTTAGTAGTTGCACTAGCCTGGGCGCGGTGTCTTCAGGCTAAATGATTGATTTAAATGGCTAGTACGCCCCTAGATCCCCTTCAGGAAGCCGCACGCGCCCGCGCCGTGGCCGAGCGCTACTACCACGAGTTCGTGGATCTGCGGGAAGTGCGCATCGACCACGACCTGTTCACCTCCATCCCGGTGGACCTGATGTTCCGTTACAACTTCGTGCCTATCGAAGGGCACAACGGAACGCTCGATATCGCCCTGGCCGACCCGCGCAATCTTAGCCTGATCGACGAGCTGGCCGTGCTGCTGGGCAAGAAATTGCGCGTCAAGGTCGCGACGCTCTCGCAGATCTCCGACCTGCTCAAGAAGACCGAGCAATCGCAGCGCGTGCTCGACGAAGTTACCGAGGGCTTTACGCTCGACGTCGTCGGCGACGAAGAAAATCCCGACGAGACTCTATCCATCGACCGCCTCGCCGCTGGCGATTCGGACATTGCGCCGGTGATCAAACTGGTGGACACCACCATCTTCAACGCCCTCGAGCGGCGGGCCAGCGATATTCACATCGAGACGCGCGATCAGGAAGTGGCGATCAAATACCGTATTGATGGCGTGCTGCACTACGCCATGCCGCCCATCGCCAAGGACTGGCATTCGACCATCATTTCGCGCATCAAGGTAATGTCCGAGTTGGATATCGCCGAGCGGCGCATTCCGCAAGACGGACGCTTTCGCGTGCGCTACAAAACCCGGTTGATCGATTTCCGCGTCTCCATCATGCCCACGATCTACGGCGAAGATGCGGTGCTGCGCGTACTCGACAAAGAATCGATGAGCGAGAAGTTTTCGAATCTTTCGCTGGACGTAGTCGGATTTTCGGCATCAGAGCTGGCGAAATTTCGCCGTTATATCAAAGAGCCCTACGGCATGGTGCTGGTCACCGGACCTACTGGCTCGGGCAAAACCACGACCCTCTACGCGGCGCTGAGCGAGATCAAGAACGACGAAGACAAAATCATCACCATCGAAGATCCGGTGGAATACCAGATCCGCGGTATCACCCAGATTCCGGTTAACGAGAAGAAGGGTCTGACCTTCGCACGCGGGCTAAGGTCGATTCTGCGCCACGATCCCGATAAAATTCTGGTCGGCGAAATCCGCGATAACGAAACCGCGCAGATCGCCATCAACGCTGCGCTCACCGGACACTTGGTCTTCACCACGGTGCACGCCAATAACGTGCTGGACGTGCTTGGCCGATTCCTGAACATGGGCGTGGAGCTCTACAATTTTGTCTCCGCGCTGAACTGCATTCTGGCGCAGCGGCTGGTCCGTATGATCTGCCCCCACTGCAAGAAGCAGGTCACCTATCCGGATTCGTACTTGGTCGAAAGCGGCCTCGATCCAGGCCAGTGGCGCGATGTACCGCTGTATGAAGGCACAGGCTGCTTCGAATGCGGGGGAACCGGATTCCGTGGGCGCAGCGCGATTTCCGAACTTCTCGATCTGAGCGACAACATCCGCGACCTGATCCTGAACCGGCGGCCCAGCACGGAAATCCGCCGCAAAGCGCGTGAAGAGGGGATGACCTTCCTGCGCGATTCGGCCGTCGAGAAGGCTCGCGAAGGAATCACTACGCTCAAGGAAATCAACAAGGTCACCTTCATCGAAAGCTAGCTCCTATGGCCTTGTGGAAACAAATCACGCATCTAGTGAAGGATCCACCACCGGATCACATCTTCGAGCTGTCCGAAGCAGGTATCGCCTACGCGCGAAATGGGGAAACCGGTTTCCAGATTTTCGAGCCCGGCGTGCTCGCAGTATCGCCGGTAGCCGACAACCTGTTGCGTCCGGACGCGGTGATGTCCGCTCTCGCGCGCATCGCGCCTCCAAATGGAAACAAGCGGCGTCCCGCAACCGTGATTCTGCCGGATTACGCCACGCGCGTCAGTTTGCTCGATTTCGATTCTTTCCCTTCTTCACCCGAGGAGCAACTGCCGCTGGTGCGATTCCGGGTGAAAAAGACGATTCCGTTCGATATAGATTCGGCCGCTGTCAGTTATTGGGCCCAGCCGGCCTCGGCCAAGGCTGGCGCGAAGAAAATCGAGGTGGTCGCGGTCACCGTCGCGATGGAGATTCTGGCTCGCTATGAAGCCGTTTTCCGAAACGCGAACCTGTACCCCGGGGAGGTCACGACATCTGGATTGGCTGCGCTGAATCTGTACACCGCGAGCGGGGTAGCCGTGATCGCCAAGTTGACGGGCAATGTTCTTACCGTGATGGCCGTCGACAACGGGCAATTGAAACTCTTCCGGTGCCTGACAATTGAAGAAGGCAGCGACCAGGAAATTTTAGCGGTGCTCAACCCGACTTTTGCTTACATCGAAGACGAATTGGGACAGAAGCCGGAAAAGCTGCTGCTCTGCGGGTTCGCCAAACCCATCGAAGGATTGAACGTGGAAATGGAGCCGTTAAGGAGCCGTTTGGGAACACCCAACGCATATAACGCCGGACTGCTTGGGTATCTGGAGGCGACTGTCTGAGTATGCGCATCCAGGTCAATCTCGCGAGTGAACCCTTTCGCCGCGACCGGCCCATGCTGGTGGCCTCCGCTGCCTGTGGCGTCGTACTGGTGGCGCTGCTGGGCCTGCTGGTATTTCTTATCTTCAGCGAACGGGGCCGGCAGACCGAAACCCGCACGGCCGTGGCGAAGCTGAATTCCGAGCTGCGCACGGTCTCTATCGAGCAGGCTAAGCTCGACAGCACGCTGCACCTGCCTATGAATGCCGAGGTGCTGGAGCGCAGCCTCTTGCTGAACTCGCTGATCCAGCGTAAATCGATCAGCTGGACCAAGCTATACGCCGATATTGAAGGTGTGAAGCCCGATAACGTGCGGCTGATCCAGGTACGTCTCCCGCAGATCAATTCCCGCAATGAAGTGACGCTCGATATGGAAGTGGGTGCGCAAAGCCAGGGGCCGGTAATCGAGTTCCTGAAGCGCCTGCAAGATTCCCCTTTGTTTGGACCGACGAACCTTTCGCGTCAGTCGCCTCCTACGCAGAACGAGCCCCTGTGGCGTTTCCGAGTAACGGTGAGTTATGCCCAGAAACTCTAAAAGCCAAGGGGCGGCGGCCAGAAGTCACACCCGCGATCTGACGCGAAATATCCGCATCCTCCTGGGTGCGTTGCTGGCCCTTAACTTGATCGCCGCCGGACTCGTTCTTTTCCCGCCAGGGGGTTCGGCCGACGACCTGGAACGTGAACTGGCTACTCTGCAATCGCAAATCATGCAGAAGCGCGCACTGCTGGAGCACAGCCGGCTTAATGTCGCCGCCATCGAAAAGGCGCGTGGAGAGGGCGACCGCTTTCTCACCGATTACTTCCTAAGCCGCCGGACAGCGGATTCCACCTTGCTTTCCGTGCTGAGCGAGGCCGCCAGCAAGGCCCAGATCAAAGAGCGTGACCGGGCCCAGACCACCGAGTACATTGAAGGCTCGGATTCGCTCAGCATGATGACCATCACAGGCAACTACGAAGGCACCTATCGTAATCTGCTGAACTTCATTAACGAGCTGGACCATTCCCAGCAGTTGCTGATCATCGAATCGATGAGCGCGGCTCCGCAGCAGGGCTCGAATATCCTGACCGTGAGCCTGAAGATCGATGCTTTCATAAGAGATGATTCGACGCCTCTGGAGACGGTTCAGACCGCCGCTCGCGTAGAGGAATTACGATGAAACTGGCTCCCACAGGTGTCGGCGCGGAGCCCAAGAAGCTGGCCATTTTGCTGGTATTACTAGTGGCGGCCGGCGGGACCTACTTTTGGATGAGCCGGCCCGACCCGCCTGCCGGGACGAATACGGCTGCAACTCCATCGGGACCCGCGGTAAGTACGCAAGCCGTACCGGCTCCTTCGCCACCCTCTAACTCGGTACGCACCACGACATCTTCCTATGGTCCGAGAACGGCCACGCGCGGGAGTCGTGTGTCCGCTTCCGGCGACGATTTTCGGCCCACGCTGAAACTGCCGGAGGGCATGGATGTGAGTGGCATCGATCCCACGCTGCAGTTGGATCGGCTGGCCAAAGTACGAAACGTATCGGTCGAAGGCGGGTCGCGGAGCTTGTTTGAATTTTATACTCCGCCTCCGCCACCGCCTCCACCGGTTGCCAAACCCCAGCCCATCGTCCCAAAGCAACTAACCGCCGCTGAGCTACAGGCGGCCGAAGCGAAAAAGGGACCACCGCCTCCGCCCCCGCCGCCGCCCATCCCATTAAAGTTCTACGGCTACTCAGGAACCATGCGATCGAACGTGCGGCGCGCGTTCTTCCTGAGCGGCGATGACATCGTCCAGGCCGGCGAGAATGAGACGCTCTTGAACCGCTACAAGATCATCCGGATCGGGGTAAACTCGGCCGTAGTGGAGGACACTGTCGCGAAGAATCAACAGACATTGCCACTGGCCGAAGAAGCACCATGAAGAGCGTAACGAGAAGACGGCGCGAATCGCAGCAAGGCTATGCCCTGTTGATGATTTTCCTGATGGCCGCTCTCATCGCGTTGATGCTCTATCAGCAGCTGCCGCGTGTCGCTTTCGAAAGCGAGCGTGAAAAAGAACAGCTCCTAATCGACCGCGGTGAGCAGTATACGCGGGCCATTCAGCTTTATTATCTCGCGAACAACCGGCAATACCCGACCAGCCTTGACGACCTTGAGAAACCAGAAAAACGCTTTCTGCGGCGGCGCTTCGTGGATCCCTTTACGGGCAAAGCCGAGTGGCGGATCATTCACACCAATGGCGGATTTCTTACGGATTCGCTGGTGCAAAAGCCTCCTACGGATGCTCAGGGGCAGTCGGCCAGCAACTCGACTAATAGCAGCACAAGTACTGCGAACACTACAACCGCCGCCAACGAACCGCCGCAGGTGAACGCGGCCGTGTTGCAGCGCCCCAGCGATCGTCCCCTCACGCCGCCTGGATTTGGGCAGACCACCGGGGCGCAAACCCCATCGGCGGCGCAACCAGTGAACACACCACTTCCCCCCATTACGCTTCAGCCGCAGCAGGGCCCAGGTGCCCTGCCGCCCATCACCTTGCAACCTGGAGGCATGAATCAACCTGGGGGACTTCCTCCCATCACGCTGGCGCCCATTGGAACTCCGGGTCAGCAAAACACTGCACAAAATCCAGGACTAATCCCCGGACGGAACTCACAGCAAGGCCAATACACAGGACAAGTACCCATCCCGGTGCAAAACTCGCCGGGGGGGGTTGTTCCATTCCCCGGTCAGGCTCCGGGAGGACTACCAGGCGGAATCCCGGGTGTGCCGCCAGGATTCCAAATTGATGCGAATGGTCAGCTGGTGCCAAGCGCCCCGGTTCCGGGCCAAGGCACTCCGGGTCAAGGCACTCCGGGTCAACCCCAAGGGATTCTGGGTCAACCGCAAGGGATTCCAGGTCAACCCCAAGGGATTCCGGGACAAGGGATTCCTGGACAACCCTTTACACCGCAACCCCCCACTGCGTCGGGTCCGGTGCAGGGCTCGCCCAGCGCCGCGTTAACCGCCATCAACCAGCTCCTCACCACTCCGCGCCAAATTCCTGCGCCAACCTCGGGAGCCACCAGCAGCAACCAGATTGGTGCGATTGCTGGCATCGCCAGTACCCATAAGGGTCCCAGCATCAAGATCTATAAAGATCAGGGGCAGTACGAAATGTGGGAATTTGTGTTCAGCCCAACGGCGAATACAATACCCGGTGCAGCAACCCCAGCGGGCGGGATTCCTCCCAACGGACAGGGACCAGCTGGACCGGGCCAGAGTGCCACGCCCAACACGTTCGCTCCCAGTGGGACATTCGGCCCCAGCGGAGGCCAACCAACGTCCGGGGCCGGTCCCAGCCGCTAGAGACGTTGGTTCCGCGCAGAGAATCCCATAAACGGACAGTCCTGGCAACTAAATCACCCCTGTTTGTAGTGAGATAGAATCGGCGGCTGAAATGCCACAGCCTGATCTTCCATAGAATAGAGGAATACTTGGCAAACCACGGACGGGTTCTTATCGCTGACGACCAGGCGGACGTGCTGGAAGCCCTGCGGCTGCTCTTAAAGGGCGAAGGGTTTGGAATCGAATCCGCGAATTCCCCAGCCGGAATCATGGCCGCCCTCGAGACCAGCGATTTCGACGTGGTCCTGATGGACCTGAACTACACTCGGGATACAACTAGTGGACAGGAGGGACTAGATCTCCTTTCGCGTATTCGTTCTAACGATCCTTCGACGACGGTTGTAGTAATGACGGCCTGGGGTAGTGTAGACCTGGCGGTGGAAGCCATGCGCCGGGGCGCGCGCGATTTCGTACAGAAACCCTGGGACAATGCACGTCTGCTAGCGATCCTGCGCACGCAGATTGAGCTCAGCAATGCGCTGAAGCGTGGACAGCGCCTGGAAGCCGAAAACCGGTTGTTGCGCACTGACGGCGGCCCGGCACTGATCGCGGAATCGCCGACCATGCAGCCCGTGCTGCAACTAATCGCACGGGTGGGTCCCTCGGACGCCAATGTACTGATCACGGGCGAGGCTGGCACCGGCAAGGAAGTGGTCGCGCGCACGCTTCACGCTGTTTCCGCACGGGCCTCGCGCCCCATGGTCACGGTCAACGCCGGCGGCTTGGCGGAAGGCATTTTCGAAAGCGAACTCTTCGGTCACGTGCGGGGAGCCTTCACCGACGCGAAGATGGACCGCGTTGGCCGCTTCGAGCTGGCCGATGGCGGCACATTGTTTCTGGATGAGATCGCCAACGTCCCGCTGAACCTGCAGGCCAAGATGCTGCGCGCGCTCGAAATTGGCGAGATCGAACGCGTGGGGTCCTCGAAAACCAAGCGCGTGGACGTGCGCGTGATCTCGGCGACAAATGCCCGGCTTGCGGAAGAAGTGGGTGCGGGACGGTTTCGCGAAGATCTGCTATTCCGTCTGAACACGGTCGAGATCCACTTGCCGGCATTGCGCGAGCGGCGCGAGGATATCTCCGCCCTGGCGTCGCATTTCCTGGGCGTGCACGCCCGGCGCTATCGCAAGGATCTGCGCGGCTTCGATCAGACCGCCATGCAAGCTCTGCTCGACAATCCCTGGCAAGGCAACGTCCGCGAGCTGAACCATGTGATCGAGCGGGCCGTCCTGCTGGCGCAGGACACACTGATCCGCAACAGCGATCTGGCGCTCCGCTCGGGACCGCAGGGCTCGCCCAAACTGGATGATATGAGCCTGGAAGAGGTGGAAGCCTTCCTCATCAAGAAAGCGCTGGCCCGGTATAACGGTAACGTGAGCCACGCCGCTAACGGGCTCGGGTTGAGCCGCAGCGCACTTTACCGGCGTTTACAACGTTACGGGTTGTGAAAATTATCTTGTGAAAATAGCGGAGAAGTTCAGGCCCGTGCACGAGCAGCGCATGCGCCTGCTGGCCTTGGCAGCCGGGCTGCCCGCAATCGTTGCCGCGCTAGTGCTTCTCTGGATCGCGGACTACACACCCAAAGTTCAATGGACCATCACCGTCCTGATCCTGGCGATCTGGTGGGCCTGCGCTTCGGCCATCCGCGAACGAGTGGCCTCTCCGCTGCGCACATTGGCCAACCTGCTCGAAGCGATGCGCGAAGGCGACTACTCGATTCGCGGCCGCGGAACGGGCGCGTACGAAGGGGAAGATGCGCTGGCCGACGTGATGCATCAGGTTAACGCCATGAGCGCGACACTGCGGGCGCAACGACTGGGCGCACTCGAAGCCACAACCTTGCTGCGCAAAGTAATGGAGGAAATCGACGTCGCGGTGTTTGCGTTTGACGGCGAGCAAAGGCTGCGCCTGGTGAATCGCGCCGGAGAGCGGCTCTTGAAGCAGCCCGCCGAACGCATCCTGACCTCCAGCGCCGAAAACCTGGGCCTGGCCGAGTTCCTGGAGGGCGAGCCGGCACGCACCGTGCAACGCACCTTTCCGACGGGCGCAGGCCGCTGGGCCATGACGCGTTCTATGTTCCGCGAAGGTGGCCTTCCCCATCAACTGTTGGTGGTCAGCGATCTCACCCGCGCGCTGCGCGAAGAAGAACTAAAGGCCTGGCAGCGATTGGTGCGCGTGCTAGGCCACGAACTCAACAATTCTCTCGCGCCGATAAAGTCCATCGCCGGTAGCCTTGAAGCCTTGATCGCGCGCGATCCTCTCCCCGACGATTGGCGCGATGACGCCCGCCGCGGTCTTTCAATCATCGCCGCCCGCAGCGAAGGGCTGAGCCGTTTCCTGGGCGCCTATGCTCTGCTGGCCAAATTACCTCCTCCTCGGCCAGCGCCACTAGAGGTAGGGATGTGGATTCGCCAGTCCGCCAGACTCGAGCAGCGGCTGACCGCCCGGGTGCTGCCGGGTCCGGAGATGACCATCCAAGGCGATCGCGATCAGCTCGAACAGGTAATCATCAACCTGTTGCGGAACGCGGTGGATGCCTCGCTTGAAACCGGTGGAGCAGTGGCGGTTTCCTGGAAGCGGCACGGCGCACGGCTGGAAGTTTCGGTGGAGGATGAGGGTCCCGGCTTGGCCAACACCGCGAACCTATTCGTTCCTTTTTTCACCACCAAACCGGGCGGCTCGGGAATCGGCCTGGTTCTCAGCCGTCAGATCGCCGAAGCGCACGGCGGATCGCTCGAGCTGCGTAATCGCGAGGACGGCCGGGGTTGCGAGGCGCGTCTCGTGTTACCGGCTTAAGTAGATTTTACAAGTTTTTTACAACCTGTACACGACTTCCCGCAGGCTTGCTTCGTAGGATGGGGCGGTATGAGCGCCCCAGCTGTCACCTTCGCAACGTTTGCCCGTACACCCCTTTCCCCGCCGCCCGACCCTAGCAAGTGGAAAACCCTTTCGGACGAGGAACTTGTCGCTATCTATCGGGAGAACTTGCGGACCAATTGGGAAAGTCAGGCGAGGGAAGATGCGGCCGCGGAATTATTTCTCCGGCATCAAACCCGAATTACGCGCTGGTGCTACCGCTTCACGCACGATCGGGAATCCGCCTCGGACCTAGCCCAGGAAATCCTGTTGCGCGCTTTTCGCAACCTGGATAGTTATCGCGGAGAATGCCGCTTCTCAACGTGGCTGTATGTGATCGCCCGCAATCTGTGCATGAGCGCGATCCAAAAACGCTCCTGCGAACCGGTGTGGGTCGCCAAGGCCAGCCCCGTGGATTTTCCCGATACCGCCTCGGTCGATGTGCACACGGCGGTCGAAACCGAACAACGCCGGCGCCGAAGTTGGCGCTTCATCCTGGAAACGTTAGACGAAACCGAAGCTCGTGTGATGATGCTCCACTATGGACAGGAAATGCCGCTCAACACGGTTAGCCGCATGCTGGGCCTGACCAATAAGAGCGGGGCAAAAGCCTACATCGTAAGCGCGCGGCGCAAGCTGGCGGCAGCGATGTCACGGGATGCGACACGAAAATCGGCGGCGTAGCCCCTTATACCGGCAGCCTCAGTACAAACCGGGCGCCATCCGGCTTGCTGTCCGACCACAGATCCCCGCCGTGAGAGACCACCGTTTCGCGTGAAAGCGCCAGTCCCAGGCCCACTCCCTTTTTCTTCCCCGCCGTGACGAAGGGTTCGAAGAGTTGAGCGGCGATCGAAGCCGGGATGCCAGGACCGTTATCCTCCACGCTGACCACGATTTCGCGATCGCGCCGGTCTGCCCGGACGCAAACCGAACCTCCGTTCGGCATGGCCTCAATGGCGTTACTGAGCAGATTTTGGAATACGCGTTCCATCGGGGAGCGGTCGAGCGGCAACTCCACGTCTTCTTCGAGATCGATCTGAACCGTGATACCGCGAGCCTCGGCCGCGGCTACCAGTGGTTCGTATGCCGCCGTGACCACCTCGCGTAAGCGGCAAACTTCGCGGGCGTGGCCACGGCCCTGGGTGACATCCGCCAGCTCTTGCAGCAGGCTCTGCACCTGGCGCGAAGCCCTATAGATGTTCGCGGCTAGACGTTCCACTTGAGCTCCGGATAGCTTGGTATCTACCAGCATTTCAGCGCCGCCATAGATGGCCGCAAGCGGATTACGCAGGTCGTGGATGATAGACGTCGACAGCCGCCCGATGGTGGCGATCCGCTCCTGCCGGATGAGATCCTCCCGGGCTTTGCGGATCGAAGCGCACATACTGTTGAAGGTTTCCGCCAGCCGCGCGATTTCGCCGCCTCCGTGTACTGGAACCCGCACATTGTAATTCCCGGATGCGATTTCCGCCGCAGCGCGATCCAATTCGTCCACCGGTTTGAGAAGGCGGCGTGCCAGCAAGTAGGTCAATCCGATGCCGGCCAAAACGGCGCCGAGCCACAGCACCGCCAATCTCGAGCGCACCGCGGTGATCTGGTTCAGCGCTCCCTCGAATGAGCGCAAGATGCGCAGCTCGCCCACTGGATTCCCGTCGACGTCGGTTAACGGAAATGCCATCTGAAGATAGTCCGAGCCGAGAAGCGCGACTTGGTGCTGTGAAGAGGAATCGGCTGGCAAGGCACGTTCCGCCGCAGGATCAAGCGTCGAGGCCACTACCGCTCCGTGAGCCAGAAAAACGAAGTCGCTTCCCCCCGTGGCGCTCTTGAGCTCGCGGACCAGATCCGCGTCCACGGCGATCCCGGCCACCAGTACATTCAGCAGCGCCGAATCGTGCGTAGTGGCCACGTAAACCGGCGTAATCACGATCTGATACAGACGTCCGCCCAGCGTGACGAAGCCACGAGCCTGTTTGGGAAACTCCCGGGCAGCCGAGCGAACGACAGCGATCTGGGACATTTGCGCCTTCGTTTTTTCCTGGCCTTCAAATCCGGCCACCGAGGCGATCACCGCGCCTTTGGGATCGCACACCAGAAACAATGTCTGCGGGCGCGAAAGCTGGTCCCACACCTCGCTGGCCGAGTCGCGGATGGTGGCTCCGTCGCCGGTGCCAAAAGCCGAACGAACGCTCGGCAGCCGGCTAAGGATCAGACTGATGCTGGCGAGTTGGTCCCCTCTGGCCTTCCACAGTGATTCATAAGCCCGGAAGCTCGCACGAGCCTCTTCTCCCAAGGTGGCCGAGGCGATCCGCACAAACTGATCCTGCAACAGCCATCCCATGGCGGCGAACAGCACGGTGATCGCAATCGAGGTGGAGAAGAGAATTCTCCACAGCAAGGAAACGGACTGTAACTTGAGTTTCATTTCCGGATTATTTTCGAACGGCCGGATAGACTCCGCCGTCGTCGGGCGGATCCGTATAGTCGTGACCGTACTTGTTGTGGTGCGGAATTACAATATAGCCGCTTTCTGAGATATCGATCGCCGGCAGCGCGACGCTTCCATTCGTAATCGTGATGCGGCGCGTGAGAGCATCGAGCGTCGCCTGTGTGGCGCGCTCGTGGAAAAACCGCAGTATGTATTCGCCGGGCGGGATATTATCGAGCAGGAAATTGCCTTTTTTGGGTGTGGCTTGGAAGTATGGCGTATTCAGCACGACGATCACGGCACTCATGTTCGCATGGATGTTACAGAAAACCCTCACCACGCCAGGCCGAGCAAATCGTACGTGCCGCGAAGTTCCCGGGGGATACAGTCCGACGTCGAAGAGTTGGCCGTTGTAATTCGAAAATGCGTTGTGAAAGATGGGGTCGAAATTGGGGAAATCCACGCTGGTGCCCACCTGGATCGGCAATACGTGCGGGGTGAAGGTCTTGTCCTTCTGGATCATTTTTGCGGCGGTCTCCGCGGGCAGCGGGGCAGGTGAACCGTTCACAGGCTCCAGCCATACTACGACCCCCGAGAAATCCATGCGCTTGCGCACGGCAATATCCTGCGAGTCACGCAGCTCCACGCGGCCGGAGAGCGATCCGGCAACCAGGTTCGTCACCGCGGCCACGCTTAGCAGCAGACTAAAAAAGATATGCGAAGGCCAGATCATAATGCGGATTGACGACCGTTTTCGATCCCAAATATGTAGTGCGCATCTGCGAAGATTCGAAGCTGGTCAGAATATTTGAACCTAACCGATAAATGATGTTCGCGCCGTAGCCCTGGTTCTTGCCAACCG
Source organism: Bryobacteraceae bacterium (assembly GCA_025980665.1). Classification (GTDB taxonomy): domain Bacteria; phylum Acidobacteriota; class Terriglobia; order Bryobacterales; family Bryobacteraceae; genus Palsa-187. The sequence continues at coordinate 6,878 of JAICXC010000025.1, read as the reverse complement.
CCCCGAGGCTGAGATCCCGATTGCGATCGTCCTCCTGCCCGCCGTAGAGATTGAACGTAGCCCGCCGTGTGGCCCGGAACGTGAACTGTGCCCAGCCTCCCGCGGCACCCACCGCGCGAGCCTGGCCGTTGATCAGGTTCACGCCTTGCCGGAGACCGCCGATCACGCCGGTATTTTCTCCATGGAAAAAAGCCCCGGTAAAATCCACGCGCGCAGCCGGACGAATCAGCCAGTCGATGGAAAATATCCGCGAGGGGACCGATTGGCCAAGTACGCGTGTCGAACTCACATGGAAGCTGGGCGCGATTTCGATGCGGCGGCTCCCCGATTTCGCCCAGACCTCGAATCGGCCCTGGTAGCCTGGCCGGGCTCGCGCAAGATCCGGCGCCGTCAGCCCCGTGCCGCTTTCCGCTGTTTGGTAGACCCCAAACTGAGCGCGCAATCCAGCCTGCTCCGTCAGCGAAATCCTCTGTTCCACCCGCACCTGCGGCTGCCACAGCCACAGATTCCCCGCTGCGGTCAGGGGCGAAACCCCTACCTGGGCCAGCGAATCCGGTTCACGCGGCGCGATGATCGGTTTGTCGAAAGCCAAGCCCAGCGTAGTGTTTTTCCAGGTCGCGTCCAGAGTAGCGACGCGCAAGCGCACGGTTTGGTTGAGTCCCGTGCCGCCGCCGAAAAAGTCCATGTAGATCGCGCCAGTCACCTTGCCGCCGCCGATCAGGCCGGGCCCGTCCACCTTCAGGCCAATAACGCTCTGACGGAACGTCGCGCCTCCGGAGGCTTGACCGCCGTTAGGCGGCACAACGACGGGGTTATCCGCCCCGCCGGCGCCCTTACCGTTCAGGAAAGTATTGAACAACAACATTCCTGTGAGGGTCACGGGCAAGCGATGCTCGCTGGAGATTTTGGATTGATCCAGGTCGGCGATCCGCTGCTCGGTAACTTCCACGCGTTCTGCCAGCGGCTGGGGTGGAGTTTCGGTCTCCGCGGTCTGAGGAACGGTTTCAGAAGATACGGGCTGGCTGGCCGCGAGTTGCAACCGCAATGCCCGGATTTCCGCCATGAGTTCGCGATTCTGAGCTTCCAGGCGATCCAGCCGGTCGATCACAGTGCTGAGCTCCGCTGGTTGCTGTGCAGTGAGAGACCTCGCAGCACAAGCCGCCAATAGCAGGCACGAGAGTTTACGCATGTGTCAGCTCCTCCAGTTTTTTGCGCATGGCGCTGGGTGAGAAAGGCTTGGCGAAATATGCGTTGGCCCCCAAGCCGAGCGCGCGGGCCGGCGTCGAGGGATCGGCATCGGCGCTCACCACTAGAATCGGTAACGAGCGAAAACGCGGATCTTTCCGAAGCCGAGCGACAAGTTCCAGGCCGGTCATTTCGGGAAGATGCACATCGGTAATCACAGCGGAGACTGTATCACTCTCTAACGCCGCAAGTGCGGCTTCCGCCGACAGCGACGGGCGGATCACAACGCCGGGGAGCGTTTGCAGCGCCAAGTCCAATGTGGCGATGCAGTCCTCGGAGTCATCCACCAGCAGGATGGTCATGGCAGGAAGCGATATCCCACGCCATGCATGGTCAGGAAATGGCGGGGGATCTCGGGATTAGGCTCGAGTTTCTGCCGCAGCCGGACCACGTGCGCGTCCACGGTTCGGGTGTTGGGGAACGATTCATAGCCCCACACGGAATTGAGAATTACATCGCGCGATAGCGCCCGTCCTGGATTCTGAAGGAAGAATGCGAGCAGATTAAATTCGGCCCGCGTCATGCGAGTTTCCGCGCCGCTGCGCCGGACCATGCGCTGGTCCAGGTCGACTTCGACATCCGAAAAAGATAAAACCAGATCTGATCCTTGGGTCGTTCGCCGCAGAAGAGCCCGTATACGCGCCAGAAGCTCGCGCGTCCCGAAAGGCTTGACCACGTAGTCGTCGGCGCCGATTTCAAGCAGCAGAACCTTATCGATTTCGTCGCCCATCGCGCTCAACACGATGACCGGCGTCTTCAATCCGGCCGCCCGAATGCGCTTGCACACTTCTACACCACTCAAACCGGGCATACGGAGATCTACCAGGATCAAGTTCGGCCGAAGCGCGAACGCCTGCTCCAGGCCGGTGCTCCCATCGGCTACCAATACCGACTTAAACCCTTCATTTTCAACCATTAACCCGATAGTGTCGCGAAGGCTGTCGTCGTCGTCGATGACCAAAATCGTCTGCATGCTTGGGGAGCTTCTCTAATTGTAGACATAGGGGCGCCCGTTGATAGAACGGAGAAAAAAGGTCGCGACGCGAACTGCTACTATATGCACCCCGTAATGGTACCTGCGAGGTTCCACCCGACCGCCTTGGTTGAATCCGACCACGTTGGCGAAGGCACGCAGATATGGGCCTATGCTCATATCCTCCCCGGCGCCCGCATCGGACGGGATTGCAATATCTGCGATCACACCTTCATTGAAAACGACGTGATCGTGGGCGACAGAGTCACGATCAAATGCGGCGTCCAGTTGTGGGACGGCCTGCGAGTAGAAGACGACGTATTCGTCGGGCCCAACGCCACGTTTACCAACGATCGTTTCCCACGCAGCAAACAGCACCTGGCGGAGTATCCGCGGACGGTGATCAAGCGTGGAGCTTCAATCGGCGCCAATGCTACGCTGGCTCCCGGAATCGTTATCGGTGAAATGGCGATGGTCGGCGCGGGCGCGGTGGTGACGCACAATGCCCCGCCGCATTCGAAACTGACCGGGAATCCGGCGCGCATTATCGGATACGTGGATGCGAGTCCGGAACCGGCGGTCACGCTAGCCGAGGATGGCGAGGATGCGAGCCAATTGGGCGAGGCCGTGGTCTTCCGCATTCCGGGAGCTAAGGATCTGCGCGGCAGCCTGAGCTTCGGCGAAGTCCATCGCCAGGTACCGTTCGAAGTGCAGCGCTATTTTCTGGTTTTCGACGTCCCCAGCGAGCATGTTCGCGGGGAACACGCGCATCGCACGCTGCAGCAGTTCCTGGTGTGTGTCGCTGGGCGGTGCAATGTGGTGATCGACGACGGCGTCAGGCGGCATGAGGTGGTGCTCGATTCACCGGGTAAGGGCGTCTACATTCCCGCCATGTTGTGGGCTACGCAGTACAAATTCACCCGCGACGCAGTCCTTTTGGTTCTAGCATCGGAATACTATGACGCGGCAGAATACATCCGCGATTACGGTGAGTTCATCGCCCTTCGCCAAACAGGTCGTTGACAACCTCCCGGCGCATTGACATACTCACCCGAAGGGACTATTAGTATGAAGCCACTCTATATTCTGTCATTTGCATTCATCCTAACCGGTACGATGTCGGCTGCAGTTCCCGATCCTGTCCATCTGGACAGTGGATCGATTTCCGGAATTGCTGTTAACGACGCGGGCGTCAGGATATTCAAGGGCATCCCCTATGCGGCTCCGCCGGTCGGCGATCTGCGTTGGCGCGCTCCGCAGCCCGCGGCGCATTGGGATGGTGTACGTAAGGCCGATCAGTTCGGCCCGAACTGCACGGCGGGCGGCGGGGGACGCGGTGGCAGGGGCAAAGGGCCTGCTGGAGATAAAGGTCCCGCACCCGCTAAGTCTGCGGCTCCGGCAGGACCTGCTCCAAGTGAAGATTGCCTCTACGTCAACGTCTGGACACCAGCCAAAGCCGCGGGCGACCGCCTGCCGGTAATGGTGTGGACCTACGGTGGAGGTTTCACTGGCGGCTCGGGCGCGGAAGGCCGATACGACGGGGAAGCGATGGCCAGGAAGGGCATCGTGGTGGTTACTTATAACTACCGCCTGGGCATGTTCGGATTCCTGGCGCACCCGGAGTTGACCAAGGAATCCGGCCACAACGCGTCCGGCAACTACGGTATGATGGACATGGCAGCTGTGCTGCGATGGGTGCAGAAGAATATCGCTGCGTTCGGCGGCGATCCCCGAAAGGTCACCATCGATGGCGAATCGGCCGGAGCGATCCTGGTTTCGGCTATGGTCGGATCGCCCGAGGGCAAAGGTCTTTTCCAGCGCGCGATCGCGCAGAGCGGCGCATGGATGGGCTTGAGTATCGCTAAGATGCGGACGCTGGAACAAGCGGAAGAGGCGGGCAAGCGTTCCGCCGGCACGCATACCATCGCTGAGCTACGGGCGATGTCGACGCAGGATCTCGGGCAGAATCTAACCGGAGTTCCGGCGGGCGTGATCGTCGACGGCTGGATGGTTCCCGAGGATCAGTCGCTGACCTTCCTCAAAGGCAAGCAGAACGGTGTCGACGTGCTGGTCGGGTCGAATCAGGATGAGGGAACGTTCTTCGCGGGCGGCCCGACGTCGGCCGATGCCGCCAAGAATCGCGCCCGGCAGACTTATGCGGATTTGGCCGATGATTTCCTGAAGCTGTATCCCGCTAACGCGGACGCCGAAGCGGTTGCCTCAGGCTTGATGCGCAGCCGCGATGAAACCGGCTGGCACCAGCGCGAATGGGCGCAGTTGACCGTGAAACGCGGCAAGAAGGCCTACCTCTATTACTTCACCCACGTGCCTCCCGGAAATGGCGCTCGCGGCGCGACGCACACCGCCGAGCTGTCTTACATGTTCAACAATCCACCGGCGAACGACTCGTGGATGGTCGCCGATCACAAGCTCGCGGACATGATGTCGTCCTACTGGGTAAACTTCATCGCCACGGGCGATCCGAATGGCAAAGGGCTCCCCACGTGGCAGGCCTATAGCGCCAAAAACGACGGTCAGGCCATGGTGTTCGGTGACACGGTCCAATTCGGGCCGCAGATCGAATTGTCCCGGCTGGCGTTCTTCGACAAATACTACGCACTGGTGCTTAAGAAATAGACAGCCGCTCCATCACTGTCGCGGCTCGGAAACGGCGCTCGTCGCGCTGATTCGATCCAGATCGAGCACCAGGTGCCCGGCGGGCGAAACTTCGAACGCGGTTGCGAATCGCGCCGCCCACTTGACCTCTTCCCAGCGATAGGAATAGCGGGTATTCACCACTTGGGTGAACGAATCGTCGTAGCCTCGTACTAAGATCAACACTTCCGCCTGAAGACGTTCGAGGTCCGCGGCGGTCATTCCTGCCAGAGGACTGGTTTCATCGATAGGGTGAACCACGGTCCAGGTAAGCGCGAGGAAAAATATCTTCTTCCGCTCCAGTTTTAACTCCACGAAATTCCGGCGAAGTTGCCCGGCTGCGTCCTGCTGCACCGTCATCAGCATCATATCCGCCTGCACATCGGTGAGCACGTTGCTGCGGCGATTGGCGATGCGGAATTGCAGGCTATTTCCATCGCCATAGGGCGCCACCACCATGTGATCGCTGAAAACAAATTGCGCGTTGGGGCGCGAGAATCGAGCGAATAACAGGCCGGTGGCCAAGGCGAATCCCATCAGCCCCACGGCCGCCTCGGTCGAAGCCACAATGTTGGCGGCCAGCCCCAGAGGATAGAGATCTCCATAGCCCACCGTGGTGAGCGTGTGGACGCTGAAAAAGAAGGCTTTGCCGAAAGCGCCCAAGCCCATGTCGGTTTCGGCGGCGCGCAAGGCGCGGGGTCCAAGCACCGTGTAGAGTGAGGCGAAGACGATATTGACCGCCAGGTACGCCAGCGCCACCAAGCCCCAAAAACGCGGCCACGACAGGTTGACCAGGTGCATGTAGAAGCTCCCAATACCGCGTAGACCACGCCGGCGGACATTAAAGGAGCCGTCTTTGTTGATGGCGCGCAGCAGCGGCCCGGTATACTGCTGCGTCAATCCAGGATCGAAAGAAGGAGTCGCGGGAGGCATCTCTGCACTATGCCATGTCGTGAACTAGTCCAGGGTGACGGGCTGTTGGTGAATCTGGTGAGCGTCATACAAGAACGGGACGTATTCTGGACCTGGCTACATTGCAGCAAACACTCCCCATCACGAACCACCTTCTGACCCGACGCGCGCAGCCCGGCCGGCTTTCGCTGGTGATTCCGATGTACAACGAGGAAGCCATGATCGCCCCCCTTCGCGACGCGGTCGACAGCTTCGCTCGCACGCTGTGGTGTGAAATCGAGCTGTTACTGGTGAACGATGGCAGCTCGGATCGTACGCTGGTTCTCCTGGCGGAATGGGCGGCCTGCGATGCTCGCGTCAAAGTGCTGCACCTGTCTCGAAATTTCGGGCACCAGATCGCGGCGACCGCCGGACTAGATCATGCAACTGGCGATGCCGTGGTGCTTCTGGATGCCGATTTACAAGATCCTTTGGGCGCGATCCACGAAATGATCGATCGCTATTGCGAGGGTTACGACGTGGTGTACGGCCAGAGAGAATCGCGCGCAGGTGAGTCTGCATATAAGCGTTTCACCGCTTGGGCGTTTTATCGAATCATGCGCGGTCTGGTCTACCGGCAATTGCCACCGGACGTCGGCGATTTCCGGTTGATCTCCCGTCCTTGCCTGGATGCTCTGAACCAGATGCGAGAGACGCACAGGTTTCTGCGCGGCATGGTGGCTTGGGCGGGATTTCCGCAAACGGCCGTCGCCTATCGCCGGGAGAGACGAGTCGCCGGCGTTACCAAGTATTCTCTGCCAAAGATGCTGGCTTTTTCCTGGACCGCCGTCACGTCATTCTCGACGCTGCCGTTGCGGCTCAGCATGATCTTTGGCGGGATCGTGGGAATGCTCGGAATCGAAGAGGGAATCCGGGCAGCCCTAGCCCACTTTCTGAGCTGGTACACGGTTCCAGGAGGGACGTCCCTCATGATATTGGTTTCGCTCATCGGAAGCGCATTACTTATCAGTATCGGGATTCTAGGCGAGTATGTAGCAAAGCTTTACGAGCAGTCCAAAGGACGTCCGCTATACATCGTGGCACGAACGTTCGG
>JAICXC010000055.1 GCA_025980665.1 Bryobacteraceae bacterium | reverse complement strand
CATAGACGCGTAGATCGACCCAATCTTTCCCTGCTCAATGAAGAACCATTCCGCCAGGAGATTGCGCCGCATGGCGACCCCCGGCTTGCGCTCGAACAGCACCAGGCTTAGCACCACTCCAGCTTCTTCATCGACGATGGGGAAGCGGCGCGCGGTCACCGCAAAAATGTTGGCCATGGCGCCTTCCGAGGTGCAGTCGCTCTCGCCGCCCGTCGGAAGTGACCGCTGCGTGGTCAGCGTCCCATTCTCCAGACGCTTGCATCCGGGGTGCGCAAGAATGAGCTTCCCATCGTGAGCCGTCAGGCCGTCCCAGTAGCTGTTGGTGATCGCGATCAGGTCCATGCGAGACACTCGACCGGCCTTCGGCGCTATTCGCTCGCCTGGTGCGTGTGCCAGCAGGTAGTCCGCGTCGTTGTAGGCGGCATTTGCCTGACCACCTCCGAGCGGTCCGAGCCCAGGATCGCCCTTACGCGCCAGCACCCATTCGGCCTCGGTGATTTTGCGATCTTCAACCTTCAAACGCAGGGTGACGATGGCGGGCCCGTTCATCTCTTCCAGCGTTCCGAAATAGCCGGCCTGCCCGCCTTCGGGATCGAAAAATCGAAGCTGGAGCTTACCCAGACCCTTCGTGCTCTCCCACAGCCCTGTGCCCACTTTTCGCACCATCGCGTTTTCCGTTTGCCGGAACCCGACGGAAAGAGGCGCTGACGCAGGTTTGTGCTGCACGACGGCGGTCAGATACTGATCCAGCGTGGTCTTCAAACAGGGGCGATCGCACACCGCACCATAAGCGCTGCCAAGCGCAAGAACACTTAAGAGGGTCAGACGTAGCATGCTGGTATTCTACCGCCCGGCAGCTCGCTGAAGGGATAATCGTAAGGAGATCCGTATTCTGTCGAAGTCGCAACCCGCCTTTCAGGCGAAGCCATCATCGCAAGGTGACCTCATGATTCCGGAAGCGAAAAAGGATGCCGTGGCTCGGGGGCTGCGGGAAGCGTTTGGTACGACCGAGTTCGAAGACATTCGTATGCTGACCGCGGGGCTTTCGCCGGCCCATGTCTTTCGCATCGTCGTGCGAGGATGTCCATACCTGCTGCGCGTCGTCATGGATACGGGCGCGGCCACCGGCCCCGGCCGAGGGGATCAAACGCGCCATTTTGCCAATATGAATCTGGCGGCGGAGGCTGGAATTGCGCCCCGAGTCTGGTATACCAACACCGAAGATCGGGTTTCGATCACGGATTTTGTGGACGCCCGACCGTTTCCACGAACCGCGGCTCTTGCCGGGTTACCCCTTACGCTTCAGCGGTTGCACGCGCTGCCACCATTCCTGAAACCCGTGAATATCATCAGCCCGGATATGTTCATTCGAAGATTCCAGGACGCAAAGATCTTGCCGGAGAGTGAAACCGAGGAACTCTTCGAACGGTACGCGCGCGTAACCAACGTTTATCCGCGTGATTCGGACATGGTGCCGTCCCACAACGATTTGAAGCCCGAAAACATCCTTTTCGATGGAGACCGCGTGTGGCTGGTGGACTGGGAAGCCGCTTTCCTGAACGACCGCTACCACGATCTCGCGATGGTAGCGAATTTTGTTGTCACGAATGACGCCGAGGAAAACGCTTATCTTCGAGCGTATTTCGGAGAAGCGGCAGGTGAATACAGGCTGGCGCGGTTTTATCTTATGCGTCAGACCATGCATGTTTTCTACGCCATCGTCTTCATGCTGTTCGGCGCTGGAGGCAAGCCGATTGACCCGAATGTGAAGGCCCCGGCTTTCCGGGACTTGCATAACGGCATTTGGGCGGGAGCAGTTAGTCTGGCCACGAATGAAGCCAAGCTGCAGTACGCAAGAGTTCATATGAACCAGGCATCGCAGAATATGCGGACTGCACGATTTGAGGACGCACTACGAATCGTCGCCGATCAGCATGCCAGCGCATAGACACCCGTGATGTTCGTGCCGTTGACGTGATTCGATCCGTCCGGGGCCTGAAAACCTTCCACGGAGATCTCGGTCCCTACCGCGAAGGAATTCTTCGAAGAGCCCCGCCGTAGCGCCGTGCTGGAAGGAAGGGTATTCACCAGCCACGTAGCCACTTTTCCGTCCGTATCGGCCACATCAAGATGGATCACTATGTGATGTGCCCAGATAGGAGCCGCGGCTAGGAAAATAGCGATGACAACGGGAAGTCTGAGTCTCATCCGGAACCTCTGTTTTGGCTTTCCCTGCGGAGTCATTGTACACGCATCCGCTGTGACCCGATTCCTGTGCGATCCTTAGCGAAACAAATTCGCATCTGAAAATCCAGCCCCTTTGGATTCAAGGAGTTCCTGGGATCGTTTCGTCGCCGCGTTTTTCGATCCGCTAAGATAGAAGTAGTGACCCCCCAAGATCCCACGGACCCCTCCCTACCCCTGAGTTCGGGTACCGTTTCCGAGGTCCCCCAGCCCGCTGGACCCGTCACCGAATTTCCCACGCTCAACGGAGCCGCGATCCCTGTAGATGCTGTCCCGGTCGTTCCCCCGGACGACACGCAGCATGACCGACCTCGCAGCACCATCGCTGAGTGGACCATCACCATCCTGCTGCTGCTGTTCCTCACGACTACGCTGGTACAAGCGTATGTAATTCCGACGGGTTCCATGGAAGACACGCTGCTGATCGGCGATCACCTGCTGGTGGATAAGTTGGCCTTCGCTCCCTATGGCCCGGTAAGCAAATATCTTCTGCCCTACACGGATGTGAAGCGCGGTGACATCATCGTCTTCCGCTATCCGGTCGACATCAGTCAGACTTTCGTTAAGCGCTGCATCGGAGTTCCCGGCGACCGTATCCGCGTCATCAACAAACAGGTATACCTAAACGGCGTTCGCCTGGACGAGCCGTACAGCTATCACAAGTCGGATTACATCGATTCTTACCGCGATAATTTCCCCGGAGAGCCGAATGTTTCCGTGGATCGCCGCGCCACCGATATGCTCCTGAATCACGTCGTTAACGGAGACGTAGTGGTCCCGCCGAATTCCTACTTTGCCATGGGCGACAATCGTGATTCCTCGCTCGACAGCCGCTACTGGGGATTCGTTCCACGCGAAAACATCATCGGCAAGCCGCTGGTCATTTACTGGTCCTACGACGCGCCTACCGACCAACTCAACACTTCGTCGATCAGCGTGGACCACATTGTCGACCTCGCGCAGAATTTCTTCACCAAGACCCGCTGGCGTCGGAGCTTCATGCTGATCCACGGCTATCAAATTAAATAGACATGAACAGATACGCAGACTCCGTACGGAACTTCATCCATGAGTGGAGTCTCAACATCCTGATCCTGTTGTTCGGTACCACGACACTGGTGCAGGCCTTCATCGTACCGACGCCCTCTATGGACGCCACCGTGATGGTGGGAGATCACCTCTTGGTGGACAAGCTTTCATACGCTCCGCCGGGCTCGATCTCGCGCTATCTGCTGCCTTACACGGAGCCGAAACGCGGCGACGTTATCGTGTTCCGGTACCCCATGGACATTTCGCAGAATTATGTGAAGCGCGTGATGGGCGTTCCCGGGGATCACCTCCACCTTGTGAACAAGGTGGTCTATTTAAACGGCAAACCCCTGCTGAACGAGCCGTACGCGCAGCACATTTTTAACAACCCCGATCCGTATCGCGACAATTTTCCGACGGAGCCAGACGGCCCCGTGGTCGATCGCGCCCTGAAGATGCTCGCCGAACACGTGCAGAATGGCGAAGTGGTGGTCCCGCCGGACAGCTATTTCGCTATGGGGGACAACCGCGATAACTCGCTCGACAGCCGTTATTGGGGCTTTGTCCCGCGTGAGAACATCATCGGCAAGCCCTTGCTGATCTTCTGGTCCTACGACGCACCCACGGCCGACCTGGTCGGCTACAGTTCCGATCACTTCATCGATCTGGCCAAGAACTTCTTCTTCAAGACTCGCTGGAATCGGGAGCTGAAGCTGGTTCGCGGATATCCTGTTCAGTAGCTCATGGAACATGTATACGGTCTGATTCTGGCCGGAGGCCGGGGTACCCGATTCTGGCCGAAGAGCCGCCGGGCCAGTGCGAAACAGGTTCTCCGGCTTTTCGGAGACCGCTCCCTGATCCAACAGACCGTCGACCGCCTGCGGCCCGTTCTGCCACCCGATCGAATCTGGGTCTTAACCAACGGCCACCTGCGCGACGAGATCGTCCGCCAACTCCCGGAGGTGCCCAAGCGCCAGATTCTGGCGGAACCTGCTCAGCGTAATACGGCGCCGGCAATAGGCTTGGCCGCCCATATTATGCACGGGCTCGATCCCGAGTCGATTATGGGCGTGTTTCCGGCCGATCATGTGATCGGCAAGCCTAGCCAGTACGTCCGCCTGATCAAGGCAGCCCTGAAAGCCGCGCGCGCCGGAAAGATCGTGGTTTTGGGGATCCAGCCTCGATGGCCCGAGACCGGTTACGGCTATATCGAGTTTCCAAAGGGCGTCCAGCCCGGTGGATCGGAATCGCTGCCAGTGAAGCGTTTCCGCGAAAAGCCGGATACGGCGACTGCCACGCGTTTTCTCAAGGCCGGTAACTTCTATTGGAACGCCGGAATGTTCTTCTGGAAGACCTCCGTGCTGTTGGACGCCTTGCGCCAGCACCTGCCGAAGACCGCAAGCCTGCTGGCCAGTCTTCCGCGTTTCGGATCGCGACAATTTGCGCGGAGCCTCGGAGAAGCGTTTCCTAAGACCGAGAATATCTCGATCGATTACGCGGTGCTCGAACACTCAGCCAACGTGGTTGGCTTGGCGGCCGGCGATATCGCCTGGAACGACGTAGGCAGCTGGAACGCGGTCTACGAACTCCATGCGCGCGATCGGTCAGGTAATGCCTTGCGCACACACACGATGATCGAGGAGAGTACCGGAAACTACGTCGATGCCGAGAAAAAGCTGGTAGCGCTCCTAGGCGTGAACGACCTGATTGTGGTCGATACGCCTGACGCGCTGCTCATCGCTGACCGCGGCCGCGCCCAGCAAGTCGGCGATCTGGTGAAGCTTCTCGAAGAAGCCGGCCACCACCATTTGCTCTAATCAGGCTTCCGGCGGCTTGGCCTTCTTGAACACCCGTTTCAGCACGGTGGTCGCGCGATCTACATCTTGCTCCGTAAGAATATAAGGCGGCAGGAAGCGCAGCACCTTGTCGTGCGTGCAATTGATCAGCAGCCCTTGTTCCATCGCATCCAGGACGATCTGTTTGCCCGCGAAGTCGATCTCGACTCCGATCATCAGGCCGTAGCCGCGAACCTCCTGGATGAAGGAAAACTTCTTGGCGAGTTCCATCAGCTGCATCCGGAAGTACCCGCCGACGTGGATGATGTTGGGCAACAGCTCATCCAGAATGTCGAAGAACTCGAGCGCAATGCGGCACGCCAGCGGGCCGCCACCAAACGTGGTACCGTGCTGGCCCTTGCCGATGGCATTGGCTGCGCGCTCCGTAGCCGCCACAAAACCCAGCGGAATCCCGCATGCTAACGGCTTGGCAGCCGTGGTGATGTCAGGCATCACGATCGGGTCGAGCAACTGATATGAGAAATACGCTCCAGGCCGCCCCACGCCGCACTGGATCTCGTCGAATACGAGCAACGCGTTGTGACGATCCGCCAAGTCCCGAGCCGCGCGGATATATTCATCGGTGAGAGGATTGATCCCACCTTCGCCCTGCACGATTTCGATCACGATACCGGCAGTGTTCTCGCCCACCACCTGTTGCAGCTCGCCAATATCGTTACGATGCACGAATCGGGCGCCGGGCAGCATCGGCTCAAAGTCGGTGCGGTACTTCTCTTGGCCAGTGATGGAGAGCGCGCCAAATGTGCGGCCGTGGAAGGAATCGAACAGCGCCACGGTCTCGAACTTGTGAGGGCTGATCTTCTTACCGTGTGCGCGGATGATCTTGAGGGCGCCCTCCATCGCTTCCGTCCCCGAGTTACAGAAGAACACACGATCGAGGCCGGTGACCTTGGCGATGCGCTCCGCCAGCGGTCCTTGATACTCGTGATAGTACAGATTCGAGCTGTGCAGCATCCGCCCAGCCTGCTCCCGGATCACTTTCATCAGGCGAGGGTGGGCATGACCGAGAGCGTTCACTCCGATACCGGCGATCAGATCCAGGTACCGTTTGCCGGAAGTATCGTAGACGTAGCATCCCTTGCCGCGATGCAGCACCAGCGGGTAGCGGGCGTAGTTTTGGAATAAGTACTTCGCTTCTAGATCAATTACCGATGCGGCGGGCGTGGCTACGGCGGTTTCCATGGTCTTTTCATCATAGCGGGCTTGCACGATATCATAAAGAATGCCCGCTACGTTAGAGGCATCCGTCCGCGAGATCGCCGCACTCATCGAACACACGCTGCTCAAGCCGCAGGCGACCGGTGCTGATATCCGTCGGCTCTGCCAGGAAGCTCGCCAGTACGGATTCGCCACCGTGTGCGTGAATCCCTATTGGGTGGCTCTCGCGGCGTCTGAACTGGCGGGGTCTTCCGTGCAGGTGGCCGCGGTTGCGGGATTCCCCCTGGGAGCCAACACGCCTGGGATCAAAGCAGCCGAGACGGAAGCTGTCATCGCGGCCGGGGCGCGGGAAGTCGACATGGTTTTGAATATAGGGGAGTTGTGCGCGGGCAATCTCCAGGCAGTCCAAGCCGAAATTGCGGCCGTGGTGGCTGCCGCTCACGCACGCGAAGCTCTGGTCAAAGTGATCCTCGAAACGGCCTTGCTCAGCGATGATCAGAAGATCGCTGGTTGCAGCATCAGTAAGCAGGTGGAGGCCGATTTCGTCAAGACCTCCACCGGATTCTCCACACACGGGGCCACCGTGCACGATGTCGCGCTGATGCGCCGAGTCGTCGGACCCGACATGGGCGTGAAGGCGTCCGGCGGGGTCCGTACGCTTGAAGATCTCGAAGCCATGCGAGCCGCGGGCGCGAATCGTATTGGTACCAGCTCTGGCGTCCAGATTCTGGAAGCCGCGCAGGCGGCGCGAAGAGGCGCTTCTTGACTACGCCGCGCCGTTCGGCCCTTCGTTTCCGCGAGCGCGCTGAGCTGCTCGATTTCCTGCTCGAAGTGTCGCGCGTCAGCTCTGAGACGCTCGACCTCGCTGAGCAACTTGCCACCCTCGCGTCCATCGTGAAGGAAGTGGTGCCCTACGATGTGTTCGCGATCCTGCTGTATAGCGAGCGTACGCACGCGCTTACGATCCGGCACGCCATCGGGCACCGCGAAGAAGTTGTGCGCAGCCTGTCGATTCCCCTCGGTGAGGGTATCGTGGGAATCGCCGCCGCGCGCCGCGAGGCGGTGCTGGTTGAAGACGTCACGCAGGACCCCAGATATCTGAACGCCCTGGACGCCGTTCGCAGCGAGTTGGCCGTGCCGATGACCGCGCGAGGTAAGCTGGTGGGCGTGCTCGACGTCCAGTCGACTCGCGTAAAGGCCTATGGCGAACAGGACCGGTCCATGCTCAGCCTGATTGGCTCGCGCGTGGCTTCTTCTATCGAAAACGCTAGGCTGTACCGCCGTGTGGATCGTCAGAATCGCACGCTGCGGACCCTGGCACATCTTGCCCGCGAGTTCAGCGCGATTCTAGACCTGGACCAGCTTTTGACCAAGATCGCCAGCGCTACGCGCGCATTGATCCCGTACGATGCTTTCAGCGTGTTTTTGGTGGACAATGAACGCAGCATCCTTCGCAACCGTTTCAGCGTTCGCTACGACCAACGGGTGAAAATCGACAACATCCCCTTGGGGAAAGGTATCACCGGCGCTGCGGTGGAATCGCATGAGCCCGTGCGCGTACTCGACACAGGCGCCGATGCGCGGTATATCGCCTCGCACCCCGGCATCCGATCGGAACTTGCGGTTCCACTGGTCGTACAAGACCGGGTGGTGGGGGTCCTCGATGTCGAGAGTGAGCGAATCGGGTTCTTTACCGAGGATCATCAGCGCACGCTGTCTCTGCTGGCCCAGCAGATCGCGAGCTCCGTCGAGAACGCGCGGCTGTACGAAGAAGTGGCCCAACGCGAGCAGCGCATGGACCAGGATCTCAAGGCGGCTCGCCAGGTCCAACGCATTCTGTTGCCGCGCGAGGATCCTGAAATGCAGGGATTGGCGACGGGCATTCGCTCCCGCCCAGCTCGCGAGATCTCCGGCGACGTGTTTGGATTCTTCGATCATACCGAGGACGGCGCTTGCGTCATCGCCTTCGGAGATGTGAGCGGTAAAGGCGCTGCGGCGGCTCTGTATGGAGCGCTGATTTCGGGCTTGCTCCGGACGCTCGCCCGTCGGCGTAATCCGGCTGAGCTGATTCAGAAGTTGAATGAAACCCTGCTGGAGCGCAAAGTGGAGGCCCAGTACGCGACACTGCTGGTCGCATTGTGGCAGCCGGCCCTGCGCAAATTTGTGCTTTCCAATGCTGGGGCAGCCCCGCCGCTGCTGCTCCGCAACAGCCAAGTGATTGAGACTAAGATCGAGGGGGTACCGATCGGATTGCTTGACGATCGCGAATACGATGAAGTGGATCTGACCACGGAACCGGGCGACGCTCTGGTGTTTTACTCCGACGGGGTGGACGAGCAGCCCAACGAAAAGGGCGAAGAGTTTGGACGCGAGCGCATCATGCGCATTTTGAAAAAACGTGGAACTGAGCCTCCCCAGAATATCGCCGACGCCATTATTGCGGCGGTGGATGTATTTCGAGGAGCCGTTCCGATCTTCGACGATCAAACCGTTGTGGTTCTCAAGGTGTTGGCATGAAGTCCACCATGCATCCCGTGAACTATGTGGATCGCACCCTAACCTGTGACGGCGTCGCGCTGGCAGACATCGCGGCGAAGACTGGTACGCCGTGTTACGTCTATTCGGCTGCCACAATTCTGGCGAACTATCGCGCCTATGACGATACGCTTCAGGGCATTCCTCACACAATCTGCTATGCCGCGAAGGCTAACGGCAATCTGGCGATCCTGCGTCTCCTGGCCCAGGCCGGCGCCGGATTCGATATCGTCTCCGGAGGCGAGCTGCATCGCGTTTTAAAAGCCGGTGGCAATCCCGCGAAGGTCGTGTTCTCGGGTGTGGGCAAGACTTCCGAAGAGATCGACGCCGCCCTCGCCGCGGGAATCTTCGCCTTCAACTGCGAGTCGGAGCCTGAGCTCGCGCTGGTCGATGCGCTGGCACACCGCCGCGGCATCCGAGCGCGCATCGCGATCAGGGTGAATCCAGACGTAAGTGCCGCAACGCACGCCCATATCGCCACTGGGAGTCTGGGCCACAAATTCGGGGTCGATATCGGTCAGGCCGAGGCGGTCTATGAGCGCGCTCGGCATTACGAGAACCTGTCGCTTGAAGGCGTGAGCTGCCACATCGGATCGCAGCAGTTCGATTTCGACCCGATGATGCAAGCCGCGAACCGCGTTCTGGAACTGATCGCCGTCCTGCGAGCCAAGGATTTCGAAATTCGCCATGTTGATCTCGGAGGCGGTCTGGGGATCACCTATAGACCGGACGAACCGGCTCCGCCCATTTCCGAATTCGCGATGGCGTTGCGCGAAAAGGCCGCGGGTCTCGGTCTGCACTTGTTCCTGGAACCGGGCCGGTCGATCGTCGGCAACGCCGGCGTACTGTTGACACGCGTGCTGTATCGAAAGAAATCCGGCGACAAGGAGTTCGTGGTAGTGGATGCCGCGATGAACGATCTGATCCGGCCGGCTCTCTATGACGCGCATCATGAAATCCTTCCGTTGCGCGCGACGTCGTCGGGCTGCGGATTGCGCGCCGATGTGGTCGGACCTGTGTGCGAATCGGGTGACTTTCTTGCCCAGGATCGTCAGATGCCTGAAGTGTTTCCCGGCGATTTTCTGGCGGTGTGCACTGTGGGTGCTTACGGCTTTGCGCAAGCTTCCAATTACAACGCTCGTCCGCGGCCAGCCGAGGTGCTCATCGAGAATGGGGCATGGCGCGTGATCCGCAAGCGTGAGACCTTCGAAGATCTGATTAAAGGCGAAGAATAGGATTCTCAGAAGCTGGCGAGCAGGCGCCTGAACTGCGTGTCTTCGCGCGGAAGCACATTAGGCCAAGTTCGCTCGATTCCATCTGGCGCCGGGCCATTCAGAAACTCGACCATTAGATGGTGCTCGGCTGCGGCTTGGGCAGCGCGTCGGTAAAGCCCGATTATTTGCTGGTCGGCGCGATGCATTAGATCGATCGTAACTCCGGCCGCGCCGGCTTTCTCCGCTCGCGCGAACTCTTCTTCCAGGTGGTCGGCCAGATCGGCTGAATAAGTGATCGGAAAATAATTCTTCACCGGCTTGATCCAGGACGTATCCGCAATCGCGGATGCAGGATTTAGATTTTTCACGATGTCGGAATCAAGCAGCTTGCGCGGTTCAGACGCGACCATCAGAACGCGCCAGGGAGTCTCTGCGGGCGTCATGCCATGCATCGCAAAGCTCGCGTCGTTCGCGAGCGGCGCAAGCGTCGTGCGCACGATCGTGCCTTCAGGATGGAACACGAACATCCCCGGGTAATTGTCGAGTTGCGCCTCGGTAATTGCGACCCAGCCCACCCCCGGCTGCTCGACCAGGAATGGCAGGGCGATCAGCGAGGTCCGCTTGATTTCACTTAGCGTCGTCCGGCGGTAATCGCCTTTGCCCGATTCGTAACCAGAGAGAACGGCCGCATACGCGTTTCCGTCTTGCGCGAAATGAAAATCGGTCAACTCCTCCTCGATCTGCAAATCCTCCACGGTACTCGTACGGGGAATGTAATAACGAAACGCCACACCATCGTCGTAGGCCCGCGCTTCGATGGTGATGCGCCTCCCTAATGAACCATTCTGAATATACTGCGCGATCAGCGAATTGTAGTGATTTTCAGGGGTGGCAACAGACTCCTCCTTCGCACTAACCAGCCCCACGGTCTCTCCCAGAAAGACCTCCTGATTATGAAGTGCGATCCCGAGCAGTGACGTATCCATCAAGAGCTTTCCGTGATAGGACACCGAGTAGGCCAGCCGGACTAGAAGGGCATCTTTCGGTGAAACGATGAATAGCCGGAGCACCAGTTGCCCGTCGGGTGAAGCCACGTTCACTGTGTCGGTCTCGGCGAAAACCGCAGTGACGGCCATGAGGCCCAGCAGCACAAGAGATAGGATGCGGCGTCGCATAACAAAAAAGAGGGAGTGCTTTCGCACCCCCTCTTCATCTTAAAGCTTCTGACGAGTGACTACGCCCAGCTATAGCCCGCCTTCTTGAAAGGTAGCGACCGGACGCGATCGCCGGTTGCCGTGAAGATCGCATTGGCGACCGCCGGCAGGATTGGAGGCATGGACGGTTCGCCCATACCGGTCGGCGGATTGTCCGACTTCACGTAGTGAACTTCGATGTCGGCCGGAGCCGCGGAAATCCGAAGCAGCGGATGCGTGTCGAAATTCGCCTGCACCACGCGGCCGCGGTCGACCGTGATCTCCTGCTCCATCATCGCGCCCATGCCATCAATGATCGCGCCCTGCGCCATGTTCATCGCCTGACCGGGATTGATGATGGTGCTTCCGATGTCGGCGGCGACCCACACCTTGTTCACCTTCACCTTCTTGTTGCCGCTCACGGTGACTTCAGCGACTTCAGCGAAGTAACCGCTATGGCTGAAGTGGAACGCGACGCCCATCGCGGTGCCCTTGGGAAGGGTCTTCTTGCCCCAGCCCGACTTTTCGGCGACCAGGTCAAGGACGCCCCGCATTCGGGACGCGTTGAACGCGTTGCCACCGCCGAAACCGCCAGGAGCGGGAGGCGGAGCCGGCTTGGTCTGCGACAACAGATCGCGGCGGAACTGAACCGGATCCTTGCCCGCAGCATGCGCCAGTTCGTCGATGAAGCTCTGCGTGACGAATGCCATCGCGTTGCTGGTGGGAGCGCGCAGCGAACCCGTGCGGATCGCCAGCGGCTGCGCCGAAGTGTACAGCGCGAAATTCTCGATGAACGGTTGTGGGAACTCGGTCGCGCCAATGCCGCCCGCGCTGACGGACTGGATCGCGGGACCCTTACCCTGACCATCGTTCTTGGCGCCGTAAGTGACGAAGTGATTGCGCCATGCGACCACCTTGCCCGACGCGTCGAGACCGGCTGACAGGAACTGGTAGCCGCCGGGACGATAGTAGTCGTGCCTCATATCGTCTTCGCGCGTCCAGAGCAGCTTCACCGGAGCGTTCACTTCCTTCGAGATGTACGCCGCTTCCGCCGCGTAATCGTTGGTCAGGCGCCGGCCGAATCCGCCGCCGCCCCGGATCATGTGGACCGTAACAGCGCTCTGGTCGATACCGCAAGACTTGGCCGCCAGCCCACGTGCGCTCGCGGGAATCTGGCTGCTGGTCCAGATCTCCACCTTGCCGTCCTTATAGTGCGCCGTGCAGTTCTGGGGTTCCAGATTGGCGTGCGAAATAAAAGGATAGGAATAGTTCGCTTCCACCTTCTTGGCGGCGGATTTGATCGCGGCCTCGGGATCGCCGTCCCTGCGCGTGGTGCTCATCGGCTCGCCGGTGCCGATCTGCTGCGCCTTCGCAGCGTAGGCAGTGCTACTATGATCCGCCGTCGCGCGAGTGCCTTCGTCCCAGGTGACTTGCAGTTTCTTGCGGGCCGAATTCGCCTGATACCACGATTCCGCCACGATCGCGATTCCGCTTTCCAGGCCCGGATCGCCCGGCAGCACCGCCGCGGTGACATCCGGCTGGTCGACCACGAACGCGGCCTTGATACCCGGCAGGGTCTTGATCGTATCCAGATTGTGCGTCTTCACCTTGCCGCCAAACACGCCGCACTTCTCGTACACGGCATACAGCATTCCCGGCATGGTCATGTCGATCGTGAACACTGGCTTGCCGGTGACGATCTTGGGAAGATCCGGGCTGGGAACCGTCGTTCCGATGATCTTGTAGTCCTTCGGATCCTTGAATTTGACCGTCCCGGCGGCCGGAGGCTGCATCGTGGCCACTTTCGAAGCCAGGGAGGCGTAGGTAGCCGTCCGGTTGGATGCCTTGTGCATCACCTTGCCCGACCCGGTTGTCAGTTCCGACGCCGGTACATTCCAAGTCTGTGCCGCGGCTTCCACGAACATCTGGCGAGCTTCCGCACCGAGTTGCCGCATGGGAACCCAGTTGGTCGGGGTCGCCGTGCTGCCGCCTGCGATCTGGCCGCCGTACTTGGCTTGATCCTGATCGGCTTGGACGACTTTAACGTCCTTCCAATCGACGTCCAGCTCTTCGGCGATCATCATCGGTAGCAGGGCGCGAACACCCTGGCCCACTTCAGGATTCTTCGCGACGATGGTGACCGTGTTGTCCGAATTCACCATGATGAAGTCGGCAGGCTTCAGGGGAGCCGCGGGTGCTCCGAAGCCGCCCCGTCCACCTCGTCCACCCGCTGGAGGAGCGCCTTTAGCGGCACCCTGCTGGGCGTCGGCTTTGAACACTAACCCGAACAGCACACCACCGGTCCCGGTGGCTGCCACGGTCAAAAAGGAGCGGCGATCGATATTCTTTACGGTGTTTTTCTTTTTCATGATCGTTCTCCCTTACTCCCTGGCCCTTCCAGCTCCGCCGCCGGATGTCGCACCCGGACGAGAAGATGCGAGCTGCGCCGCACGGTGGATCGCCTGACGAATTCTAAGATATGTTCCGCAGCGGCAGAGATTGCCGTACATGGCGGCGTCAATGTCTTTGTCGCTGGGCTGAGGCTTACTCGCGATCAGCGCGGATGCCGACATCATCTGGCCAGCCTGGCAATATCCGCACTGGGGTACGTCCACTTCCATCCAGGCCTTCTGGACTGGATGTGTCCCGTCCACCGACAACCCTTCGATGGTCGTCACTGGATCCTTCACAGTCCCGACCTGTGTCTGGCAAGAGCGGACTGCTTTGCCGTTCACATGGACCGTGCAGGCGCCGCACAGCCCGGCTCCGCAGCCGAACTTGGTGCCTTTCATGTCAAGAACGTCTCGGAGCACCCACAATAGGGGCGTATCCGCGGGCACGTCTACAGTCTTGGACTGCCCGTTCACTTTGAGCGTATATGCCATGTCATTGACTCCAGATCTGCCGGACTCTCAAGGGCGGAGTTCGGTCGCGAATACATCCGTTGAGATAATCGGTCTGATTCGCCTATCTCACGTAGAAAATAGCACTTACAGGAAAGGGTGTCAAGGGCTCCCAGCTACCAGCTCAATCGCCACCGTAGCGTCCAGAGAGGGTAATCCTTCTACCATCTGCGTCGAACCGACCGGCCGGGCCCCCCCCAAAAACTCCGGCGCCAGGGCAGCCGCTTTGTCGGCTGTGGCACGATTCAATGAATACACGCTCATCACCAGTGTGCCGGCATAGGAGGCTTTCACCGTTTCGAGCGCCCTTCCCAGCCGCCCGTAGGCCAGGCGAAGGGCTTGCTCCTGATCTCCAAAAGCCATCTGTGCGCCGGTGAACACCAGCTTAGCTGCACTCGTGCCCGGCTTCTGAAGGCGCCCCACGCCTTCGCACGAAGTCTCGGGATCGACTGCGAGCCGCGTGGGTTGAATGAAGTTTGCCGCCGCGCCGGGGAACGCTGAAGTAACAGCCGCCCGAGCACTGTCCACCTGAGCGAGATCCCCGATGAAGCAGGTAACCTGCACCATAACCACGTCATGCGCTTTAGCTGCCGCGGCTAACTCCGCGATTCGCTGCGTGGAAAAGAAGGCAAGCCCCTCGGGATTTATCGTTTTCTTCTGACTGCTGATACTCTCAATGACCACCTGGGCCCCTTCCAGCGGCAGCGCGCCGACCTGGATCGTCGTCACCGCCGGGAGAGGCATCTTCCTACCTGAGAAATCCTCGGCCACGATAGTCGCAACGCGGCGCATATCCCCAGTACCCGCCACGAATGCCCGCAACTTCACAAAGGTCGCGCCTCCACTAGCTCGATCCAGCGCCTTGAGCGCGTCATGCACCTGCTGCGTCAGCAGCCCTTTAGCGGATAAAGGCGACACATGAAAAGCCAGTTTGCCAGCCTCCGCGAGCACGGCGCCCGGAGGCTCGGGCGGAAGAGGCAGTATCTGTGTTTCGGGCTCCTTTTCCTTCTTAGGCGGCTTGATGCGCGGGAGTCCCGTCGTCTGCGCCGCAGCGACCAGGGAAACGGCAAGCAATACGGCAATCTTCCAGGGCATGATCAGGGTGTCGCCGACGAGATTTTATCACCATTAATGGCGCGTCCCCGGATTGCCGATCTATCTCCAGTAATTCCCAATGATGGATGCCCTTGACACGGATCTTCGAGGATCGACATACTAAAGCACAGTATCTTTAACGAACATTAAAGAAGATAGCGATCAGTCTGGCAGAGGCGATCGTGTGGCGCAAGTTTCCGTTCTAGGTTGGAGGGATTCTACATGAAACTCAAATCATTCTCGTTCAATTTCGCATTTGGCTTAGTACTATTGGGCAGCTTTGTTGCCGGGGTCGCTTTAGCGCAGGCTCCCGCACCCAAAGCCGCACCGAAAGCCGCACCTGCGAAAGCCGCGACGAAAGCCGCAGCCTCGCCGGTCGATTCCGTAATTGAATCGGTCAAGGCCGGATTATCGGAATCCTTGATCATCCGAACTTTAAAGAGGGATAACAAGCCGCTGGATCTCACGCCGGCGGACTTGGTGAAGCTGAAGAACGCCGGCGTGTCGGAGAACATTATCAATGTGATGCTCGATCCGGCGAGCGCCCCGGCTGCGGCTGCTGCTCCCGCCCCCGCTCCCGCCCCCACTGCGGCCGCGGCTCCTGCTCCCGCTCCTGCTCCGGCTCCCGAACCTGTTGCGGCCGCTGCCCCTGCTCCGGCTGCTTCCGGGCCTACTACGCAAGCACAGAAGAAGCGCGTAATTGTCGACGAATTTGACTACTCCACGGTGAAGACCGCGGTGCAATCGGTGTTTAACACCCAACAAGACATCGGGAAAGGCATACGAGCCATGCTGGTTACACGACTGGCCCAGGCGAATAAGGTTGTGGTCGTTGAGCGCGCCAAGATGGCGACGCTCACCAAGGAACAGGATTTTAATGCCAGCAACCGCGTCAAGCAAGGAAGCGGCGCGCGCGTGGGCCAAATCTCGGGCGCCGACGCCCTTCTTTCCGGAGACATCGTGGTCTTCGGCCGGGATGACAAGAAGAGAAGCGTCAAAGGTGGCGGCCTGATTGGCGGCGTGATCGGCGGCATCGCGTCTAGCAAGAATGAGGACAAAGCCGTGGTCACCATCGATTACCGGCTCATTGATGCCGAGACCTCCGAAATCATCGCCACGGGCGAAGCCAAAGGCGAATCCGTCCGCAAAGGCAACGCTCTCGGAGCCATCGGCGGCGCGCTCGGCAAGGGCGTCGCGGGAGTTCAAGTCGACATGACCAGTTCGAACTTCGCGCAGACCATCATCGGTGAAGCTACGCAGGACTGCGTGAACAAGCTGGCTGACATTCTCCTCGAGCAGACCGCCAACATGAAGAAGACGGTCCGCGAAGTAGAGGGCCGCGTGGCCGATGTTTCCGGAAAGACCCTGGTCCTTAACGTTGGCTCAAACGATGGCGTCAACGTAGGCGAGGTCTTCGAGGTTCTGAATATAGTCCGGGAAGTGAAAGATCCGGTAACCAAGGAAACGCTGGATGTCGTGACCGAGAAAACTGGCGAGATGACCATCACCAGCGTACGTGATAAAGTTGCGACGGGAACTTATACCGGATCGCCCGCGAAGGTCGGCTTCATGGCGCGCAAGAAGATATAAGGAGGCTACGATCATGAACAAGAAACTTCTGGTAAGCTTGCTCGCCGCATCGGCGACCCTGGTATCGGCGCAGACCAAGAAGGCGCTCATGATCGAGCCCTTCGATTACTCGACCGTGATGACCGCCGTCCAGGCGATCTTCGGGACGCAGCAGAACATCGGCACCGGTATCGCCGCCATGCTGACCACCCGGGTTACGCAGGACGGCAAGTTCACCGTGGTCGAACGCCGCAAGGTGGCGAACCTCACCAAGGAACAGGATTTCGCCGCCAGCAATCGCGTGAAGCAAGGCACGGGGGCGCGCGTCGGCCAGATTCGCGGCGCCGATTTGACCCTGATGGGCGATATCGTCGTATTCGGCCGCGATGATCGCAAGACCAGCGCCGGCGTGGGCGCGATCGTGGGCGGAGCGGGCGGCGTCATTGGCGGATCCAAAGCCGATGCGAAGGCCGTAGTCGTCATCGACTATCGCCTGGTGGACGCGGAAACCAGCGAGATCGTGGGAAGCGGCGAGGCTCGCGGCGAATCCAAACGCACCAGCAAGGGCTTCGGCGCGGGGATGTTCGCAGGCGGAGTGATCGCGGGCGGCGGCTTCAACATGACCAGCTCGAACTTCGCCGAGACCATCATCGGCGAGGCCACTATGGACGCCGTGAACAAGCTCTCACAGCAGATCGCCGCGGGTCCCACCACGGGCAGCGCGGGCAGCCGCGAAGACGATCTCGACGCCATCGTGGCGGACGTGGACGGCGCCAATATTACGATTAACGCCGGAGGCGCGGCTGGTCTCGCCAAAGGCCAGACCTTCACGATCTATCACAAGGGCAAAGAGATCAAGGATCCCAAGACCGGCGAAGTCCTGGACGTGCAGACTACGCCGATCGGTAAGCTCACGATCACCAACGTTCGCGATCGAATCTCCACGGGAACCTTCGCTGCTTCTGGCGGTCCGGCTCCCGTGGTTGGCGACGTCGTCAGGAAGTAGATCGGAATAGCGATGCGTCTGGCATCTTCGCTGATTCTCGTCACTCTCTGCGCACAGGCGCAGGTCGTCCCGCGCGTGGGCGTGCCCGGCGTTGGCATCGGCGCGGGATCTCTGTGGCGAGGTAACCTCGGCGGTATTCTGGGCCAGCAGCCTTCCAAAGTAACCATGGACGACCTTGGCCGCTTCGACCAGTATCTGGCAGGAGCGGGCGCGTACTGCGCGGCGCTAACGTCCGCCGATTATGCGGCAAATCGTCTGATGATGCGGAGCATGGCCGCATACGTCCGAACGATGAACGCCTACTCGATCAATCCGGGGATGCGTTCCTATCTAGGCCGCCTATCAACCCGCATTTCGGCTTTCCCGTGCGCTTGGGTCGGCGGTCAGCCTGAGCCTCTGGGCTTTGAACCGATTCCTCCCCCCGTGGCGGCCGAGCCGCCGTTCGCGCTGACGCCCCCGGACGTCACGAATGTGGCCGCCGCGGATAAAGAAACCTTCAGCGACCTGCAAGCCCGTTACACTGCGGACGCGAAACGCGCGGCCTCCGCCTGGAAGAGCGCCGCGGAAATGAACGCCCGGCTGACGGCACAAGGCGCGTCGTTGAACGCTGACACCGCGGCGGCTGTCAGCCGCTTTCAGCTTCTTTTTGGCCTTGCCGCGGGCTCCATGCTCGACCATCGCTGGGAAGAAGTCACCGAGCACCTCCAAGCTGTCGAACAAGAGACGGCGAAAGTCGCAAAAGTCGTAGGACGTTAAAATCAGAAGCAGTACCTTCTGATGACAGCTGAGCCCTCCACGCCGCTAATGCGGCAATACCACGGCATCAAGCAGCAAGTCCCGAACACGCTGCTAATGTTCCGGCTTGGCGATTTCTACGAGTTGTTCTATGACGACGCCGTCACCGCCGCACGCGAGCTCGAGATCACTCTCACCGCGCGCAACAAGGAAAAGGGCCAGCCGATTCCCATGTGCGGCGTCCCTTATCACGCCTCTGAAAATTACATCGCGCGCCTGATCCAGAAGGGCTATCGCGTCGCCATCTGCGACCAGATGGAAGTCCCCAGCGCCGCCACCAAGCTTGTCAAACGTGAGGTTACCCGCATCGTCACTCCGGGCACCGCAATGAACGCGCAGGTTCTGCGCTCGCACGAGAACAACTACCTGGCTGCCGTGATGCCTGGCTCAAATTCATGTGCGGGGCGGGCGGGGATTGCGCACGTCGATATCTCCACTGGCGAGTTTCGTGCCACCGAGGTCGATGTGGCTGAGGTCCGCGCCGCCCTGGAAACATTGAACGCGCATGAAGCGCTCATGCCAGAGGGATCTGCCGATTCCCTGCCCTGCCTCAAAACTCACGTGGACGCCTGGGTCTTCGCGCCCGACTACGCCGCGCGCAGCCTGTGCGATCACTTCCATTTACTCGCCCTTGACGGCTGCGGTCTGGAGTCGCGTCCACTTGCCACGGGCGCGGCCGCTGCCATCCTGCACTATCTCCGCGATACCCAGCGCACGGCCCTCGACCATCTGGAGCGGCCAGCCTTTTACAATCGCGCTGACGCGCTCATTCTCGATTCCACTACCGTCCGCAATCTGGAACTCGTCGAGCCATTGTTCGCCGGAGAATCCAAAGAATCCACGCTCCTCAATGTCCTCGACTGCACCCGCACTGGCATGGGCGGTCGGCTCCTTCGCCGCCGCCTGCTCGCGCCGTCGATAGACGTTGCCGAGATCGAAGCGCGCCTGGATGCCGTGGAAGAACTGCACAAAACCCCTATTTTGCGTGCGGACCTAAGCAAGCATCTCGAGTCGATACTCGACCTCGAACGGCTGCTGGCGAAAATATCGCTTTCCTCTGCCGGCCCTCGCGATCTGCTGGCTCTCGCCCGTTCTCTCGCCGTAATCCCGTCGCTATCGGCCTTGCCCGTAATGGCCGAATTACTTCTCAATATCCAACGCCAGCTCGATCCAGTTCCCGAGGTCCTTGATCGCGTCTTATCCGCGATCGCCGAAGAGCCACCGGTGAATCTCTCAGACGGTGGAACGATTCGAACCGGTTTCGATGCGGCCCTTGATGAGCTGCGCGACATCTCACAAAACAGCCGGACATATCTGGTGCAAATCGAGCAGCGCGAGCGCACTCGCACCGGAATCGCGTCGCTGAAGGTCCGCTTCAACAACGTCTTCGGATACTACATCGAAATATCCAAATCTAACCTGCACCTTGCGCCGCCGGATTACCAACGCAAGCAGACCCTGGTCAATGCCGAGCGCTTCACCACGCCCGAGCTCAAGGAACTCGAAGTCAAGATTCTCGAAGCGGAGGAACGCTCCCTCGCCATCGAGCGTGACATCTTTGAGCAGCTTCGCCTATTGGCATCCTCGCACGCCGCGCGCATCAAAGCGACCGCGGGAGCCGTGGCCGAGATGGACGTCGCCGTCGCTCTTGCTGAAGTCGCCGCGGGGAGCCGCTATGTGCGCCCGCGCTTCTCAATATCAGGAGAAATGACAGGCGAAATGCGCGTCGTCGCCGGCCGTCATCCGGTTATCGAAAAACTAGCTGAGAAGGACGCCCAGCGATTCATCCCTAACGATCTCTACTTCCATCCCGACACGGAATTTATCGCCGTCATCACCGGTCCTAACATGGGCGGCAAGTCAACCTACTTGCGCCAGGCCGCCCTTCTCGCGATTCTCGCGCAGATGGGTTCCTTCATCCCCGCCGACTCTGCCCTGATGCCGCTGGTCGACCGTGTGTTCACGCGCATCGGAGCCGCGGATAACCTTGCCCGCGGCCGATCTACTTTCATGGTCGAAATGACAGAGACCGCCGTCATCCTTAACACCGCCACGTCTCGCAGTCTGATCGTGCTGGACGAAATCGGCCGCGGTACTTCAACTTATGATGGACTGGCGCTGGCCTGGGCCGTGGTCGAACACATTCACCGCCACATCCGCGCGAAGACGTTATTCGCCACGCACTACCATGAGCTGACTGAGCTCGCGGGCCAGCTAGATGGCGTCCGCAATCTGCACGTATCGGTTAAGGAATCGGGTGACCAGATCCTGTTTTTGCGCCGCGTCGAGCCCGGCGCGGCCGACCGCAGCTACGGCATCGAAGTCGCACGTCTGGCCGCCCTGCCGATGAGCGTAATCGAGCGGGCCCGTGAAATCCTGGCCCACCATGAATCTGCGGTTACCGAAGAATTAGCCCCGCCCTCCACGCCGATGCAGATTCAATTATTCGAGCCCGTTAATCATCAGCTCGCGGCCCGAATTCGCGGCCTGAATCTCGACAATCTGCGCCCGATCGAAGCCCTGCAACTGCTGGCGGAACTCCAAAAGGAACTTAAGAATTGATGCGGCCTTTTCTATGCGGGTAGCCGGGATCATGAGCGGCACGTCGCTCGACGGGATCGATGTCGCCATCGTCGATATTCGCGGCAAAACGATTGAACCAGTCGCGTTCCATTCAATTCCCTACCCTAAAACCGTCCGCGAGGCGATTCTGGGCGTCTCTAACACGATGACCCACACCTCGGCGATCGCCCGGCTGCACTTCCTCCTGGGTGAGCTCTACGCCGAAGCTGTCCGCGAGACCTGCCGGCGCCGCCGTATTCCCCTCCACTCGATTTCGCTGTGCGGCATGCACGGCCAAACCATTTTTCACGAAGGCGCACCGGTGAACTACCTCGGCCGCCGCATCGCCAGCACGCTGCAGATCGGCGACGCCTCGATCGGAGCCGAGCGCACCGGTCTTTGGACCATCTCCAATTTTCGCGAGCGCGATATCGCCGCTGGTGGCCGCGGCGCGCCTCTGGTGCCTCTGGCCGATTACCTGCTGTTCCGCCATCGCCGCATCGGCCGCGTGGCTCTGAATCTCGGCGGCATCGCCAACATCACCGTGATTCCCGGGGGTGCCGCGCGCGATGAGATCCTGGCGTTCGACACGGGTCCCGGCAACATGGTGATCGACGCACTGGTCTCTCGCCTGACCGAAGGTCGACAGACCTGCGACCGCGACGGCCGCATCGCACGACGCACCCCAGTCCACGATCGCATGCTGGCCTCGATGCTGGCCGATCCCTATTTCAAGCTTCGGCCGCCCAAAACCACCGGCCGCGAGCAGTTTGGTCAGGAGTTCGCCAGCGGCCTTGCCGCCACCGGACTCCCCCTGGAAACGCTGATCGCCACGGCTACCGAGTTCACGGCGCAATCCGTTGCATCCGCGATCACGTCGTACGGAGGCGAAGCGCGTGAAATTATCGCTTCCGGCGGCGGCGTTCACAATCGCTCGCTCATGCGCCGACTGCGCGAGCATCTGCCAGATTTCAACGTGTCGACTAGCGCCGATTATGGTATTGATCCAGATGCGAAGGAAGCCATCGCCTTCGCACTTCTCGCTCACGAGTTTGTAATGAACCGCCCCGGCAATCTGCCCTCGGCCACCGGCGCCCGCCGATCCGTGTTGCTCGGCCGTAGCTCGCCAGTGCTCTAAGATAGCGTCTCGCGCTCTTCGTCTTTCTGCGCCTGATAATCAAGTTGCCGAACTTTTTGCTTCGGATCTTTGGACAAAGTCTGGTTTTCCAGATCCTTCGGAATAACAGGAGTCGGAACGACCGGGTTTTGCTTCTTGCCGGCTTTCGATTTCAGATCATCCAGAACCGCGCGCACGTATTTCTTCATGCCTCATTCCTGCCATGGTTGTGTGCTTTGGGAACCAAACGAATTCCTTATTTGTAAGAGAGCCCTAGTGATAAACTTCAAAGATGAGGGTGACTTGGGTTTGTCTTCTTATCGCCGGGCTTGGGGGAACGGTCGTGGCACAAACGGCCCAATATACCGGGTCGGCCGCCTGCAAAACTTGCCACGCCGCGACTTACGAGCGCTGGAGCAAGACGCGCATGGCCAACGTCGTGCGCGATCCGAAAGAACATCCTGACGCCATCATTCCCGATTTCAGCAAAGCCGATCCGGCAATCGTCACCTTCACCAAGGATGCCATCGCTTTCGTCTATGGCAGTAAGTGGAAACAGCGCTATTTCACCAAAGTCGGCAATGATTATTTTCCTCTGCCCGCCCAGTGGGACGTAGCGAATCAGGCCTGGAGCCGCTATTTCGTTCGCGAGGGGACGGATTGGTGGGTTCCTCACTACCCCGCGGACAACATGCAGCGTCCTACTGGACCAACATGCGACGGTTGCCACTCGGTCAACTACAACATCCAGACCAAGACGGTCACCGAATGGAACGTCGGCTGCGAAAAATGTCACGGACCTGGCAGCTTGCACGTCGCCCGTCCGTCCCGCGCTAACATCGTCAATCCCGCGCGTCTGGGCGCACGCGGAGTCGACGTCTGCATTCAATGCCACTCCCAAGGCCAGCCGTTAGCGAATCCGATCCAGGGCAAATATTACGACTGGCCCGTCGGCTATGTTGTGACCAACGACGCGACCAAGAAATTAAGCGATTTCTGGAAGCTCGAAGATCACAAACTTGGCGAAACGACGTTCACTCACTTCCCGGATGGAACCGCACATAAGAATCGCATGCAGGGTAATGACTTCGTCCAGAGTGTGATGTACACGCGCGGCATTACCTGTTTCACTTGTCACGACGTCCACGGCACCCCGAACAACGCCGATCTAATTCGTCCCGCCAACGAGCTTTGCCTGCAATGCCACGGCCCGAATTCTCCGAACGGTCCACACACCGGGACCATCGAGCAGCACACTCATCATCCCGCCGGATCCGCCGGCAATGAGTGCGTGGGCTGCCATATGCCCAAGATCGAGCAGGAATTCACCACCACCAACGTCCGCAGTCACACGTTCAAGTTCATCGCCCCGCTCGAAGCCGATCGCAATAAAATGCCCAACTCCTGCACGTCCTGTCACACCGGTGAGACTGCGGAGTGGGCCAACAAGACGCTCAGGACGTGGCCCGAGTTTTCGCCCTGGCGCGTGGCGAACTAGCTATTTCCTTCGCGGATGGTTCCGGACAGAGACCGCAGAAACGCCACCAGCGCGAGCTTCTCCTCGGCACTGAGATGAAGGGGGCGCACATCCTCGTCGAGACCTGGATTCGCATTGCCGCCACGATCGTAATAGTCCACTACGTCTTCGAGCGTCGCCAGGCTCCCGTCGTGCATGTACGGAGCAGTATGCGCGACCTCGCGCAGCGTCGGCACTTTGAACTTTCCCTCACCCGCGCCCAGGTCGACAAGTTTGCCATCGCGCCAGGCGATTCCCGTGTTGTGAAACTGCTCATCGGAAAAGTTCGGCCCTATGTGGCAAGTGTTGCAGCGCGCTTTGCCGCGGAAGACCGCCAGCCCAGCCTTTTCGAGATCGCTCAGCGCGCGCGGGTTTCCCGACGCGTAGCGGTCGAAGCGCGAATCGCCCGCGCGGATCGTTCGCACGTAGCTCGCAAGGGCCGCCGTGACGTCGTCGATCTTGAGCCCCGTACGCCGTTCGATTTCAGCCTCGGTCATTCCGAGCTCTTTTGGATTGAGGATCGGCTCCAACGCCTGCTCCTCTAGCGTCTTCGCGCGTCCGTCCCAGAAGAACGTCCTTCCGTAGCCGCGATTGACGATCGCCGGAGCGCTGCGGGTCCCCTCCGCGCCGCCGATCCCGACTGCAACTTTGCGCCCGTCCGAAAACGCCTGCTTCGGATCATGGCAGCTCGCGCACGCCAGCGTCCCATCGAGGGAGAGGCGCTTGTCGAAGAACAGCCTTCTCCCCAAAGCGATCTTCTGCGGCGTAAGCGGATTCGCATCCGGAACGGGCATGTAGAGATCCAGGCCGCGTGGCGGGCGAAGTACGAGAGAGAGAAGAAGCAGAGCTTTCATTTGAGTGCTGCGAGAGCATTGTCAAGGACCCAAACCTCCCGGACCGCCGCGGGACCATCCCCGTAGGCGATATGTCGGCCATCAGGACTGATCGCAAATTGGTGGAACGGCCCGGTCCCCTCCAGTCCCGCGGGTTCGGGCCGGCCGCCGGCGGCCCGAATGCGCATTAATCGCCATTGCTGTGGCTGCCCTTGGGCCGAAGTGAGCGTGTTGAACAGGATGTATTGGCCGTCTTTGGTCCAGGTTTGAACGCCTGCCACACCATTGAGTTCGTCGATTGCCGTCGTATACAGCGCCTGGGCGCCGGCTCCGTCGACTCCGACTCTATATAGTCCGGCTTTCTCGTGAGCGCGATTGCCGGGGTCTCGCTCGATGCTATTAAACGCCAACGACCGGCCATCCGGGCTCACAGCCAAACGGAAAACCAGCCCATCCTTGCCGGGCAATGTAAAGACGGTCTTTTCCCGGCCGCCGGATAAGTCGTAAGTGACAATCTTCCCGGCCGGGCGATCGGATCGGTAAAGGGTCTTCTGATCGGGAGACAGAAAGATAGATTCTGGTTTGCCCGGACCCGTTATTAGCTTGGTGAGTTTCCCGTCAGCTCCATTCAGACGATACACGGAGAAAGAATTCTGATCGTCACGTGTCGGCACCAGCAAACTCTTTCCGTCCGCGAACCACTCCACCTGGACTATCGGCAAAACCTTCTCTGTGTACGTTCTCTCGGCGCCGTTTTCGAGCGTGCGAATCACCAGATCGTAGCCTCGACCATCGAGCCGTGCTCGCTGAAATGCGATCGACTTGCCGTCAGGGGACCAGACCGGACTGCGATTAGATCCGACAAAGTTATCTGTCAATCGCGAGGAATCGCCGCGAACCCGCCCGTCTGGGTCGAGATTCGCCAGGAAGACGTCCTGGCCACCCTGGGTGTGTAAGTAGTAATACGATCCGGACCGGGTCAATCCGATCGGGTCCGTTCTTCCAATATCCGCTTTCAAGAGTGTGGCCACGCCCGCAGCGCGGCCCTTCTCGATTGGTACGGCCCAAACTCCGAAGGATCCGGATCGATTGCTTGTGAAGACCAATCGCCTGCCATCGGCGGACCAGAAGGGCGCTTCATTGACTCCGCTGCCGGAGACAACCTCCTCTTCCTTCGAGCCATCCGCGGTGAGGACGTAAACGCGGCTGTTCGTGGAACCTGAACGCTCCAGAGCCGAGTAAGCGATGAATCGTCCATCGGGCGAGAGTTGTGCGCTGCGGGACGAATTAGGGCTTCGCCACTCGAGCGACTTAAGCACCTTTACGGAACCGTCCGTCGCGGAAATCCAGGCAAGCTGCGCGGTCCGGTCTGTTTTCCAGATTGTCGCCAGGATGGACTTGCCGTCGCGCGACCATGCCGAGGCTCTGAAGTATCCGAACTCCGGATTCGCAACCAGAACCCGCGGTTTTGCGCCGGGCTCATTCGGCATCACGCGGAGATCGGCTTTAAGGTCATTGGAAGTGTTGTGATACCACTGGAACGCAACTTGACGTAGATCTGGCGAGAGCACCGGCGAGCTCGCGTACGCGGCCTGCTCCCAGCCGCCGGATTTGGCCAGCAGGCGCCTGCTCTGATTCGTGCTTAGGTCGCGGATCATGAGATCGCCGCTGGTCCAGTCCGTGGTCGCGAAATAGCGCCCGTCGGGAGTGATAGAGGCCTCCTCGTCGCCACTACCGGTCCACAGTTGGCGGGCGGTGATGGTCTGCGATTGCTGGGCCGACACGGGCCGCACCCCGTTGCCGACCATGATCAAACACAGCAGCATCGTCAGCGCGAAGGCGGGAACTTTCCACAGCGGTCTGGCCGGAGCCGGCTCCGGGACCACCTTGCGGCCCGCCCTCCATGCGTCGATCTCGCTCCGGTAGGCGTACACGGTGCTCCTGGTTTTGTGGCTGTGCCGGTGGACAGGAAGCCCCTCTTCCTTTTCCCACCTCCGGGCGGTGGTGGCGTCGCGCTGCAGGTATGCCCCGATCTCTTTCCAAGATTCAAGACGTGTTTCGAGGCGTGGTTCGTTGGCGTTCATGCTGCCCAGAATAGGCGAATAGCACGATTCAGACAACGTGCATTAGCGTGTATGTGAGTGAAAACGACTCGCTCGCGCAAATGCGAGGAGTTATCGCGCGGCCAGCAGCGCCCGCAGATGCCGGGCACGCTCCGGCGACCGCAGTTGCCGCAGCGCCTTGGCTTCGATCTGCCGGATGCGTTCGCGGGTGACGTCGAACTCCTGGCCGATCTCCTCGAGCGTGTGCTCGCGCTCGCAGCCGATGCCGAAGCGCAGGCGGATCACCTTCTCCTCCTTGGGAGAAAGCGTCTTGAGGATGTTGGCGGTCTCGTCGCGGACGTTCGTGTCAATGACGGCGTCGACGGGCGACCCCACCCAGCGGTCTTCAATCAGATCGCCCAGCGCGGATTCGCCGTCGCGGCCGACGGGAGTTTCAAGCGACACCGGATCGCGCGAGATGGTCTTCAGCTTCTGGACCTTCTCCACCGGAATGTCCATGCGCCGGCTGATTTCGTCGTTCGAGGGCGCGCGGCCCATTTCCTTTTCGAGTTCGCGCGTGGCGCGTAGGAACTTATTCATACTCTCGTTCATGTGAACGGGAATACGAATGGTGCGCGACTGGTCGGCGATGGCGCGCGTAATGGCCTGCCGGATCCACCAGGTTGCGTAGGTCGAGAACTTGTAGCCGCGGCGGTATTCGAACTTGTCGGCGGCGCGCATTAGTCCGATGTTGCCTTCCTGGATCAAATCCAGTAAGTGCAGACCGCGGTTGACGTACTTCTTGGCGACGGAAACCACCAGGCGGAGGTTGGCCTCCACCAGGTCCTTCTTGGCTCGCTCGGCTTCGATTTCACCATGCCGGATCACCATGAGCGTGTGCTTGAGATCCCCCAAGCTCGCTCCGGCAATTTCCTCGCGTTTGCGAATCTCACGCCGGATTTCCCGCGCTTTGCTCTGAGCGGTCTGGCTCGAACGTCCTTCCACCTTGCGCAGATCCGCTTCCAACCGCGAAAGCTCTTCCGCGACCTTTTCAATTTCTTTAGTGAATTCTTTCCACTGCGACAGGTAGTAAGGGAGATGCCGGATCGCCTGGGAAACCTGCACCCGGGCGCGTTTCATCTTGCCGATCCATTTGCGGCGCAGCTTCTTGTTGCTCAGCGGAACTGAATCCAGCTTGTCCGATACTTGCACCAGTTTTTTGTGCAGGACACCCAGTTCGGCCAGATCGGCACGAACTTCATTGCGGCGCTTGTTGTAGGCCGGGCTCTCGTCTTCCAAGTCGCCCAAGTCCACAAACGTGTCCAGCTCTTCGGCCTCACGCCTGATCAGGTCGGCAATTTCTACCGCCCGCAGTTGGACCAAGGCGGAGCGGCTAATAGCCTTCTGCATCCGTAGCTTACCGCGTTCCATGCGGCGGGCAAGGTTAACTTCACCCTCGCGCGTCAGGAGTGGTACGGCACCCATTTCGCGTAGGTATACGCGAACAGGGTCGTCGGTATAAATCGATTCCTCGACCGCGGGGGCATGGGCGAAATCCTCGCCGTCATGCACTTCCTCAGGGTGAAAAAAGCCGCCTTCCTCATCAAAAGGAAGTCCGAGCGGCTCGTGACCCTCGCCTAGGAATTGATCTTCGAAATGATCCACGTGGTTCACCCGCGCCAAACTACAACACCCTGATTTCTAAAGACTTAGCTAGACCCAAAAGTAGTGTATGCAATTCCTGCCTTGGCGTCGGAGCCGCATACAGTATAACAGTCTTCCGAAATTAAGTTAAGCCTCTATTTCAAAAGATGCTTGAAATGACTTTTGGTTACAGCCTTGCCTAGACTGACTAGTACTCGGGAAGACTCATTTTCGGTCCTGCAACAGGTCCTTTATCTCCCCGAGGAAAGCTTCGGCATCTTGGAAATCCTTGTAGACCGATGCAAAGCGCACGTAAGCGATCTTATCCAGTTTCTTAAGATGCTCCATGACCAATTCGCCAATGGCCGCAGTCGAGACCTCGCGCTCCGGGTTCTCCGCCAATGACGACTCTGCGGCGTCCACCACTTCCGCCAGTTTTGCGATCGGGACGGGTCTCTTTTCACAAGCCCTCAAGAGTCCCTCCAGCACCTTTTGCCGGTCGAAGCGCTCCCGGCGTCCATCCCTTTTCACCACCATGTAGGGAATCTCGTCGCTACGCTCGTAGGTGGTGAACCGCCGCAGGCACTTGAGGCACTCCCTGCGGCGCCGAATCAGATCACCCTCTTTGCTTTCCCTGGAGTCGATCACCCGATCCTGGCGATACCGGCAGAACGGGCAAGTCATAGTCCATAGCCTGACGAAGAGGAATCTATGTTCCTTAAACTACGCCACTTGATCCCCTCATGGAAAGCCAACACCAAGCCCAGAGGGACAATCACTACGAATGTGATGATCCAAAGCACTAACGCGATTCCGCTGGCTGCTTCTAAACTGACACCGTACAGTTCGGTCAGCACCAGGACGGTCGCGATCTGCATGCCGCCGCCCACGCCGGGTATCTGCAGGACGCTGCCAAATGCCACGAATCCCAGAGCGATGACTACATCTGTAATACGCATCCCGGCTGTCGCCGGAAATGCCCGGAACACGCAGAAAAACGATCCGGCGACCACCAACCATTCGATGATGGTGTAAATCACCAGCAGCCACACGTAGGATTGCCGCTGCGTGGATTGCATCCCTTCTTCGAAGGCGCCGAGGAATTTGGAAACCCGCTCGTGGAGGGAATCGGGGAGGAAAGAGAGAGCCTCCATCAACCGGGTCCGGACACTTCCGCGAAAGTAGCGAAGCCCCAGCAGCAACGCCAGCGACAATGCACCGGTGATTCCCGCCAAGACGCCCGCCGCCTGGAGAGCGGACTGGATGTGCGGCCCGGGCTGGATCCCGCTGCGGGATACTTGCGTCAAGGCGATGCCGAAGATCAGCAGGACCATTAGCAAGTCTAGGATTCGTTCCACCAGCCAGGCAGCCACTTGGCTGGAGAACGATACGCCCTCTTTGCGGGCAATGAGATATGGGCGAACCGGCTCGCCTGCACGGCCAAACAGCACCACTGCCGTGAACCCGATACAGGTGGCCACAACCAAGCCCCACAGGCGGACTCCTTTGGTCAGCGGCCGGAGCATGATCTCCCAACGCAGCGCGCGGCCAACGTATGTGGCTAGGATCAGCGCCATCGCCAAGGACAGCCAAGTCCAGTCGACATTGCTGAACACCGCAACGAATTTCGCCCATACGAAACCCGACCGGCGCCAGCGGTAGACCACGAACAGGACGCTGGCGAGAATCGCGAGAACTCCCAATCCGGCGGCCACGTGTTGCTTTTTCAATCGCTTACAGCTGCTCCCTTCGGACATCCAGGGCTCAACGTTCCACCACGTTAGGCCCCCGCTTGCAGATAGAATGTAGAGCGAACTTTCCCTACGAGGATTTCGTTCTCATATGTGTAACACCATAAACGGGTACCATACCCAGGAACATATCGAGATACAAGGGTTCGTTCGCACTACGCAACGCCATGGCGGCAATCGCTACAGTCCGACAGGTTACCACGCCCAGCCGCTTGGCCGCCGGACAGGGCTCACTGTGGGAACAGATATCGAGCCGGATTTCCGGGGGTCAGATTTCCAAGCCTCGTGAGATCCTGGGACGGCTTTTGGACGCAGACACTCAACTCGTCGAGCGGTGCCTGGGAGGCGAGGAGGCCGCCTGGGAGGATCTGGTCAAGGTCCACACTCGGCGTGTGTACTCGATCTGTTACCGGTTTACCGGCTCGGATCATGAGGCCCAGGATCTCACCCAGGACGTCTTCCTGCGCGTGTTCCGGTCGCTACAGAGTTTTCGCGCTGGCGAAGGTTCCTTTTCCGTTTGGCTTTCGCGGCTGGCTCGTAATCTCTTGATCGATCATTACCGTCGTACCAAGCTGGAGCGGGCCAGCAGCTCCATCGAAGAGCAGCTGCCCATGCTGGAAGAGAAAACAGCTTCGATGGGCCGCACGGAAGGTTTGTTGGCTGGCCGGGAAGCTAGCGAAGTCCTCCAGGCCGCGCTGCAGAAGCTCTCTCCGGACTTGCGCGAAACCGTGATCCTGCGCGATCTTGAAGAGCTGGAATACAAAGAAATCGCCCAGGTGTTGAATGTGCCCGAAGGCACAGTGAAGTCGAGATTGAATCGGGGCCGTGCCGAACTGGGGCGGATCCTGCACAAGCATAAAGGATCGTTGTGAACTGCGCGGATGTAGAAATCCAGCTTGCTGACTACGTGGACGGAACGTTGCGCGGTGACGCGGCGTCCGCCCTCGAAGCCCATCTGGCGGATTGCGCAGCCTGCGCGGAACTGGCCCGCGATTCCGCCGGAGCGGTGGCGTTCATGGAACGCGCCGCGGTGGTCGAAGCTCCTCCCGAACTGGTCACCCGCATCCTCTACGAGATTACCGCCGGACCCAGCCACGCCGTCATCAAGCCTTCGTGGGTCCGCCGTCTGTTCGGCCGCTGGCTTGAGCCTATACTGCAACCGCGATTCGCCATGGGCATGGCGATGACGGTATTATCCTTCGCCATGATCGGCCAGTTTACGCATGTGCGCCAGCTAACTCCGGCGGATCTGGATCCAGTGAAAGTCTGGACCGCGGCGGAGGATCGGGTGGTCCGCTGGTACAACCGCGGCGTGAAGTATTACGACAGCCTGCGGGTGGTTTACGAAATCCAGACCAGGCTCAAGGAATGGGCCGACGAGCAACCGGGTACATCCCCAGCCCCGCCAGCCACCAATCCCGCAGGAGAAACGAAATGAATCCGGAAGCTCCTCCTTCCATACCACCCGAAACTCCGATTGTCGGCTATTGCCGGGCTTGCGGAAAGGCGCTGGGTTCGTCCAACGTCCATAGCGCGCACGGGACCATCTACTGCGCCGAGCACGTTCCCGCGGAGCCGCCACCAGTCTACGATTCTCCGTATGCCAGCCCTTATACGGCCAGCACACCACCTCCTCCCGTGCCCCGCCCCGACGTATCTCCCGGAGTCGCCTTTGTTCTGGGACTGATTCCAGGAGTGGGTGCTATCTATAACGGCCAATACGCCAAAGGCCTGATCCATGTTTTTATCCTGGGCATGCTGTTCACGATTGTTAGTAGTAACGATGTAGGCGGATTTGAACCGCTGTTTGGAGTTCTCATCCCCGCCTTCTGGGCATACATGGCTTTTGAGGCTTATCACACTGCCAAACTCCGCCAGATGGGGCAACCCGTGGACGAATTCTCGAGCCTGGTGCCGGGCCACGGCGGATCGCGTTTCCCCGTTGCGCCCATTCTGCTAATCGCTTTGGGCGTGGTGTTCCTTCTAAACAATTTGGAAATCTTCGAGCTTCGCCGCATGCTCCGGTTCTGGCCGGTGATGCTGATCGCGCTCGGTCTTTACATGTTGTATCTGCGGATGAACGGAACCTCTTCAAAGGTGAATCATGACGGGCGGTAGCCTCCTCCAGGCGATTCGAGGCCCGGTGCTGTTGCTCGCCCTAGGGCTGCTGATGACCGCTGATCAACTGGATCGCATGAGCTTTTCGCGCACTTGGCCCGTATTGTTGATCCTGTTCGGTCTATTCAAGCTGGCCGAGCATCTAGGGCCGAAAGACCCTCGACCGCCCGACCTGAATCAGAACGACCAGGGAGCAAGAAACGTATGAGACGAGCTTCCCTGGTTGCACCCCTGTTGCTGATCGGCATTGGAATCCTGTTCCTGGCCCGCAACGTTTTTCCTGAAATGCAGCTCCTGGATTATCTGGCCAAGTACTGGCCACTGCTTCTGGTCGTGTGGGGCGGACTGCGACTGCTCGAGATCTTGTTCTGGGCCGCCACCGGTCGTCCTCTCCCGCCCTTCGGCATTGGCAGCGGCGAGTGGGTGCTGGTGATTTTCCTGTGCTTTCTCGGCGTAAGTCTTCATGCGGTGCGCGGATTCTCCGACTGGCTGCCGGGCAGCCGGATCGAGCTGGGCGGCCTGGATATTTTCGGCGAGAGTTACGACTATCCGCTTTCCGCCGAGAGACCTGCGACCAAGGCCCCACGTGTAATCATTGAGAGCTTTCGCGGCAACGCGCGCATTACCGGTGCGGACGTCGAGACCGTGAAAATAACCGGGCATTCCACGATTCGCAGTCTGGACCAGGCGTCCGCGGATCGAGCCAATCAACAAGCGCCGCTTGTACTGGACGGGGAGCCGGGCGAAATCCATATCCGCACCTTACAGAACCGGGTTTCCGGCAGCAACCGCCGCATCTCGGCCGACCTGGAGATCGTGGTTCCCAAGGGAGCGACTATCGAGGCGCATGGCCGCTCCGGCGATTTCGACATCAGTGGCGTCAACGGAGCAATCGACGTCAACTCCGATAATGCCAGCGTGCGCCTGGAAGACATCGGGGGCGACGTGGCGATCGAGACGCGCGGTAGCGACATCCTGCGGGCGGTTAAGGTCAAAGGGTCGGTGGAACTGAAGGGGCGGGGTTCCGACATCGACCTCCAGGACATCGCCGGAACAGTTACGATCAACGGCTCATATACCGGAAACTCGCAGCTTCACAATCTCGCCAAGACGGTGCGGATCGTGACGCCGTAT
>JAICXC010000184.1 GCA_025980665.1 Bryobacteraceae bacterium | reverse complement strand
GCGTGGCTTGCTCGAAAGCGCCGCTTGATCCCTCGCTGCGAAGGGCCTGCGGGTTAACTGCGCCAAAAAGCTGGGTGGCCATGACTGCGACTCCCAGGAAACCGATTGTGCGTCGGA
The DNA here is from genome assembly GCA_025980665.1 of Bryobacteraceae bacterium. GTDB lineage: Bacteria > Acidobacteriota > Terriglobia > Bryobacterales > Bryobacteraceae > Palsa-187. Next base: position 5,862 of record JAICXC010000184.1, on the reverse strand, counting down.
CTGTGTTTTTCATGTGATTGTTTCTCCTGACTCCGATCTTACGCAAAGGGCCATTCATAGGCAAATAGATAATTCGGACATAATATATCGTTTTTTTCGATGTGAGCGTTGGGCCGCCTGCACGCCGCACAGGGTTGCGCGAAGCGCCGATAGAAAAAGGAGCCGCAGTATTTGATCCAAAGCGATAAGACGGACCACTTGGCTATGCACAAAGGTTCAGCGCTCACACTGGTCGCGCGGAACAACACCTGATTCAGCCTGATTCATATAACGGCACTCACTCGGCCGAGGCCACAGAATGAGTGAGTTCGTTGCGTACGATCTTTCGAGTCCCTGGTTTGCCTTGGAGAATATCGACCGTGGCGGTCGTTAAACATAGATGTAATCTCGTGTGAGCCGCCGGCACTGGGAGTGCCGCCGCTTTGCCATCAGGATCTGATACAGATCCGTGGCGCCAGTCTCGAAGCTCATCGCAGAGCCCGCCAGATAAAGCAGCCACGTGCGGTACGTCTCACGGTCCGCGTATTTTAAACACTCAGCCGCGTTTTGCTGCAACCGTTCCACCCACCGGCGACAGGTCAGTGCGTAGTGGGGCCTGAGATTTTCCACATCCAAAATCTCGAAGCCTGCCCGCCCAGCTTCTCGGATCACTGTAGATAAACATGCGAGCTCACCTCCGGGAAATACTTTCTTTTGGAGGAAAAGAGTTTCGGGGCCGTCCATGGTCCCCTCGGGACGTATGATGCCATGGTTGAGGAATAGGCCGTCATCATCCAGGAGGCTGAAGATCTTGCGGAAATAATTTCGGAGTCGATGACGTCCAACGTGTTCGAACATCCCCACAGATGCGATCTTATTGAACCGGCCAACCACACTCCGGTAGTCGCATTCGTGGACCATGACCCGATCTTCCAAGTTCTTCTCGGCAATTAGCCCCGCGGCAAACAAATCTTGTTGACGGCTCAATGTGCAACCGTCTGCGCGTGCGCCATATTTCTCGGCGGCGCGAACAACCAGCGCGCCCCAGCCACACCCGACATCGAGAAACCGGTCCTCCGCACGAAGATCCAGCTTGCGGCAGATGTGATCTAATTTTGCGGACTGGGCCTCATCAAGCGTGCAGCCCGGGTTCTTGAAATACGCGCACGAATAAATCATCCGGGAATCCAGGAACGACCGGTAAAGATCATTCGAGCGGTCATAGTGAAAACGGATGTTTCGCGCCGCCCGTACAGGTGTCTGAAACCAGGATTCAAGTCGTCGTGGCGCCAGCCGCGCGGCCATTGAGGCGAAAAAGTCGCGGAGGCCGTGGCTGGTCATCTCGGACTTGAACCGAATTGCAGCGATGATGTCGCCATGAATGTCGAAATCCCCACGGATGAAGGCAACGGCGGTGGAGTACAGATCCGAACGGAGTAACCATTCGTACTGTCGAGTGTCCTTCACTAAGAATGAGAAAGCCGGATCCCCGGATCCTCGCAGGAGTGAGGGGCGATCGCGATAGATCACCTCGTAGGGAACACCGATTATTGTGGACTCACGCTTGTAATTTGGTGTCATAGACCTGTGTCGACGCGCATTTGCTTCCTTGAGTAAGGAAGAACTCCAGTGCCGTCGATGTGCTCCTCGATTAGCGTCCAGGCGCCCATTCGATGACTTCCTTAATGGCACCCGGCTGACGCTGATCCTTTAGTCCGGCGAATTGATCTCGCGAATATCGATTCGTAACCAAGCCTTCGATTTGAGCGCCCCAACGCAGATGAGCCTGGGCCAGATCGTCCGCCGCCATTTGGAAATGCCCGCGCGCGGCATTCACGCTGCCCAGCAGGACCTGATTGTCCAGCACCAACTGCCGGATCAATTGGGCTCCGGGAATCTGGAGCGGCCGGTTGCCGCCTGGGATGCCGGTCAGCACATACATCCCATTCAGAGCCAGCGCGTCCAGAAGATTGAACTCCAGCTTTGCAATGCCGGTGGCGTCCAGTATAAAATCCATTCCACCGATCTTCTTCTCCACATGGTCCGCCGGCACTTGACGGCCGTCAATATAGCGCCCACCGATACCGCTCAACCATTTCGGGCGCGCGGTGTTTGCATCGACCACGTCGAGGCCGTAAACCTCGCCGCCGCGCAAGACTAAGATCATGGCCGCCAGCAATCCGACCGGTCCAAGTCCGGCGACCAGGCAGCGCCGCCCATGCAGCCAATCGGGGATCGTGGCGGCGTCTGGACAACGCACCGTCTGCACACGCAGCGCCTCGTCGATCGCTTTCTCGACGACCGAAAGCGGTTCCATCAAGACCCCGACCGGCTCCAGTTCGGGTGGCACTCGCACGACGTATTGTTCTCGGTCGACGACGAATTCCGTTTGGTATCCGTCCAATCCACGAATGCCTCGCTCGCGGTACTTGCCGGTCTTACACATGTCGGCGCGATTCATCAGACAGCAGGCACATTCACCGCATCCCCGCCGTACGGTGAACACAGCGTAGTCGCCGGTCTTCACGCGAGTAACGGACGAGCCCACGCTCATCACTTGGCCGAACATTTCGTGGCCGATGACAAGTTCCTTTTGACCGTCGGGGGCCTGAGCGCGGCCTCCGGAGACTTCTTCCCGGTCGGTGCCGCAGATGCCCACTCGTACGATTCGGATCTTGATTTCATCTTGGGTGGTAATCGAGGGCTCAGGCCGTTCCACCAGATGCGATCCGGCTGTGCCCGGAACGATAGCGATTGCCTTCATGCTCCTAGCCTCTCAAGCAAATGGTCGCCAACCCGCAGCGCATTCGCGATGATGGTGAGGCTGGGGTTCACGGCGGCAATCGACACAAAGAAACTCGCATCGACTACATAAAGAGTGTCCAAATCATGCACCTTGCAGTTGATATACAGAGCCGAGGTCTTCGGATCGCGACCGAACCGGACGGTTCCAGCTTGGTGCGCGGTGCCTCCGATTGGAATGTCCTTGCCTAGGTAAATCGAACGATGCATCAATTGATCGTGTAACCCAATGTCGCCAAGCATTCCCTTGAGTTTCGTGGTCAGGCGTTGGTGTCCTTCGAGATTGGCCTCATGGATGCTCAGTACGATCTGTCCATCGCGGTTGATCGTCACCCGGTTGTCGGGATGAGGCAAATCTTCCGACTGCAACCAGAAATCGATGGAGTGCTCCGCCAAATAGTCGAGCGCAAACTCGGGCTTCCAAACCGCCCACCCGGGCGCTTCTCCCTTGAGCATTTCTCCGTCCGACTTGCCGAGCATCTGGATCTCACCCAACGGATGATCCCAATCGTCGGAACGAAAATAGTAGTCGTTCAATGCGAGAGTCTTCTGAAAAACGGTGGGATTGGGATCCTTGGAAATGGCCATGAAGGCCGAACAGTTGTGGCGCATATAATGCCGGCCCACCACATCGGAGTTGTTTGCCAGGCAACCGAGACATTTCTCGTTTGCGGATCAGAAGATCCATTTCGATTTCTCCGTCGTTGCTCACTACCCAACCCCAGTATGAAGCGAGAAACGTCAAAACGCCGTCAAAACACTGGTCCAACGTCACGCAGTACCGTTACCACCCTTTCTTCTTTTTTGTGACGGCATCTGGACCTTATTTGCGATAGATTTCAAGCATGGCACGAGAGCTCTCGAAAGTAGTCTTTGCGCCGCTCCGCTTCATTTGGTGATGCTGCGCATCAAAGCGAGCATCTGATTTATTTTTGACGCCATTTTGACCCTGATTCTCGTACAGTCGAATTTGAGGTCGCAAACCATTCCGGCTAAAAAAAGCTGCGATCTCGGTCAGAGCATCTGACTAAACAACATTACGCGACGGCTCCTGAAGAGTGAAATCCCACTTGGAGGCTTTGCTCATGAGCGCTGTAGTACAGCAACGTTTAACGGAAATGTGGGAGTCGCCGCATACTGTGCGGGGCTGGTTCGCCACAGTCGACCACAAGGCACTGGGGAAACGTTATCTGGCATCGGCCTTCATCTTCCTTTTGATTGGCGGCGTGGAAGCGCTCATTATGCGTCTTCAACTGAGCCGCGCTAATGAGGCGCTGATCACGCCGGAAATGTACGATCAGCTCTTCACCATGCATGGCATGACCATGATCTACTGGTATGCCGCGCCCGTCCTCTCCGGCTTTTCCATTTACTTCGTGCCGCTTTTGATCGGAGCTCGCGACTTGGCGTACCCCCGCCTGAACGCCTTCACTTTTTGGACGCTGGTGCTTTCATTCGTTCTGCTATACATCAGTCCCTTCGCCGGACAGGCACCGCACGCCGGCTGGTTTGCCCACGCTCCGTATACCGAGACCCAATACTCGCCGGGATACGGCATGGATGTCTTCGCCATGTCGCTGATCCTGTTGACCATCTCGACCACCGGCGGCGCAATCAATCTTATTGTCAGCATTTTGCGGCTGCGGGCCCCCGGCATGTCCATCAGCAAAATGCCTATCTATCTCTACAGCACTCTGACGATGTCGTTTCTTGTCGTCATATCCATGCCCGCCCTGACTGTGGCCTGCGTCTTTCTGGAGCTCGACCGCCGCTATTACACTCACTTCTTCACCGTCGCCCGAGGCGGCAATCCTATACTCTGGCAGCAGTTGTTCTGGTTCTTCGGCCATCCATGGGTGTACATCGTATTCCTGCCGGCGACCGGCATGATCTCCATGCTTATCCCGGTATTCTGTCGGCGACCGATCGTGGGATATCCGTACGTGGTTTTGTCCACCCTGCTCACCGGAATCACCGGCTTCGGCGTCTGGGTGCATCACATGTTCTCCATCGGCATGTCGCAGATGACCATGAGCTTCTTCAGCGCGGCCAGCATGACTATTTCCATCTTCACCTCCATTCAGGTCTTCGCCTGGGTGGCGACCATCTGGAAGGGACGCCCCATCCTCACGGCGTCCATGCAGTGGGCGCTCGGCTTTATCGCCGTGCTCGTCATTGGCGGCCTGAATGGAGTCGTCACCGCCGTCGTACCGGTCGATTGGCAGCTACACGAGACGTACTTCGTGCTGGCCCATTTACATTACGTCCTCATCGGCGCAAATGTGTTTCCCGTGTTTGCCGGGCTCTATTACTGGCTGCCCAAAATCACCGGCCGCATGATGAACGAAGCGGTTGGGAAGTGGAGCTTCTGGGTTAGCTTTATTGGATTCAATGTGGGCTTCTTCCCGCAGCATCTCCTGGGGATCGCCGGTATGCCGCGCCGCATCTACACCTATCCCTCGGGGCTTGGATTGGACAGTCTCAACATGACGTCCACCATCGGCGCCTTCGTCTTCGGCATCGGCATCTTAATCAGCATCGTGAATTTCTTCAATAGCTTGCGTTACGGAGTCTTGGCGGGTAAAGACCCCTGGAAAGCCGACACCCTCGAATGGGCAACCGATTCTCCCCCCGCTGCCTATGAAGTTGTGCGAATTCCAATCGTGATCTCCCGCAGTCCGTTATGGGACGACTACGATGAAGACTACGATCCTCGCAACGAACGCATTCTCGACCAGGGACGCCTGACCTTAGCGACTACGTGGCTCGACGCCACTCCGCTCGCGATCTCCAGGCTGCCGGATGACAGTCTGGCTCCTCTGTGGCTTGCACTCGCACTGTTCGTATTCTTCGGCGCCATCATCATGCACTGGCTGTGGGTCGCGCTCGCCGCCATCGTTATCGGCTTGGCTTGCGCCTATTTCTGGATGTGGCCCAAACCACAAAGGGAGCTGCCATGAGTAGCGTTCCGGCAGACATCTTCAGTTCGCCTCCGATCGCGAATTTGAAATTAGACGAGGAGCGCGGAAAATGTGGAGTATGGCTGGTCATCCTGACCGAAAGCTTTCTCTTCATCACGCT
>JAICXC010000019.1 GCA_025980665.1 Bryobacteraceae bacterium | reverse complement strand
TGCTCAGGGTTTTGACGATATGAGACTCGCCCTTTTGCTGGTTCCGTTGGCGGTGCGGGCTGCAAGTCTTACGGGCATAGTCGTGGACCAAACGGGGGCCTACGTTCCTCATATTGCCGTTGAACTAGATTCGGCAACCAGCAAGGTCAAGGTCCAAACTGACGATGTCGGCGTCTATCAATTTTCGAACCTGCCTGCAGGTGAATATAGTTTGACGATCCAGGTCCCGGGATTTATCACCCGCAGAGTCAAGTCCATTGGGCTGCTGGAAGGAGAGCAGAAGGGGCTTCCCGACATCACTATAGATATCGCACCATGTGGATGGCTTAGTCGCGATATCGTCCTGCTGCCCGGTGTGCTCTTTGGGACTTTGAGCGGGAGCGTGGACCCAGCCGCGAAAGATGTCGACGTCACGTTGGTGTGCAGGAGGTTTAGCGCCTGCAGTTCGACCAGGACGGATTCCAACGGGCATTTCTCTTTCGAGACGTTACCCGCTGGCGTCTACGGACTGAACTTCCAACGTCCTGGTTTCTATCCTGAGCGCGCGACCGAATATAGATATATCGTGAATGCGGGTTGGGAGTCGGTCTACCGCCCTATGGTTTTGGAGAAATGTCCAAATGGAAACTGCGATCCTCGGCCCCAGCGCCTAGTCCATTGCGAATAACGGAGTTATCATTCAGGCAGGAGCACCCGCCATGCGCCTCCCAGCCTTATTGTTAGTCGCAGTCTCCACTTTCGCCGCCGAAATCCCCCAAGGCGCGCACGTCATGCTGCGCATGGAAAACTCCATCACTACGCGCACAGCGAAAGATGGCGATTACGTATACCTCCGAACCGGCAGCCCGATCAGCGTCGCTGGCAGTATCATCCTGCCCGTCGGCAGCTACGTCCAGGGCGTCGTTACGAACGCCAAACGCAGCGGACGCCTCAAGGGCCGCGCCGAGCTGGCGATTCGCCTCGAGACTATCACTCTCCCTAGCGGCTCAGTCTACAAGTTCTCGCCCAAGCTCGCGTCGGTTGATTCCGGCACAGGCGATCAAAAAGTCGGCAAGGAAAACTCGGTTCAAGAAGGATCTACCCACGGCCAGGATGCCGCTCGGATCGCGATTCTGGCCGGCAGCGGTGGCGCACTCGGAGCCATCATCGATCAAGGCGCGCGGGGAGCCGGAGCCGGCATTGGAGCCGGAGCCGGCGCTGCCGTCGGTCTCGCCACCGTTCTTCTCACCCGCGGCCGGGAAGTCGAGCTGCGTCAGGGAACCGCGCTCGACGTGACCTTCGACCGCCCGGTTGCACTCGAGTAACTATCGAATGCAGGACCCCGTGTTAGCGGCCTTCGCGATCTCCAGTTGAGCCTCGCGCAGGAAGCTGCTCCGGTCTTGCATCTGTGCGGCAAACGGTTCAAGAAAACGCCCGAACTTCTTCAGCGTCGCCACATCCCGCGTTTCGACCGCATCCTGGATCGTCCGGCGAGTCCACGGCGAAAGAACCTCGACGCGGCCAACAAACACACGCGCAGTCGACTCCGGCGCCGGAGCGATCTTCAGCGGCAGCAGCGCGTCCGTTTGCGGACGGGGGACCACGTAGAACACTCGCATGCCTTCTTCGAACCACGAATCGTGCCAGGTTTCGACCATAGCGAGAGCTTCTTTTCGATACAGCCCGAATTCCACCAGCTCCGCTACCAATTGTTTCCGGAGCTGCGTCAGGTCGCCCGTCATCTCGGGCGGATCCACCTCGACAGCTTCACTCAGCCCGCGCACGAAACGGTATCCGACCTTCCCTCCGCGATTTTCGAAAACGATCGCCAACGGTATCGGGTCCGGAATCGTCGTACGGAGTTGAAGTTTGCCGGTAGGCATGAACTTTGGCTGTAGTGGCGGGAGGAAGCTGCCGATGCCGCGGTAAAAGATCATCCTTTCGTTCTGGTTTCCTACACTGAGCGCAGCCGCGTCGGTTTTACGCGCCTCGTAGTAACGGCTCGAACCTTGGCCGGACGGCAGCGGCGGATTCTCACCCGGCAGTATTCGGACGGAGTTCCAGTCAGCGCTGCCACTCTTGTACGCCAGCCCGGTGTTAATGCCCTGCTCGCTGTAGTCTTTGGTCACGTTGCTCGGTTGCGGATAGTATTCTGTAATCCATCCTTTCGGGAAATCCACGTGCACCGAAGCAGTCACCGGCCGCTGCGAATAGAAAAACAGCACAGGCGTTTCCATTCGCACCATCCCGGCGAATGCCTTGTAGTTCTTGAGATCCAGCTTCGACACGAAACACGGTAGATCTTCCGTGCCAGAGAGCGGCGCCCACTGGACGGGCAGTCCATGTTCCTCCGCTACGGACGTGAACGTGCCCCACTCGTGGACCACCAGCCCGTCTTTGGCATGGATCGATCCCAAACTTAACGCCGCGATTGCAGATATCCAAGCTGTGTTCGTTGCGATCTTCATTTTCCACCTCCCGTCAAAGTTTTGAGAGCCAATTCGACCTCGGCCGCCGTGGCGGCGCGAGGAAAAAACTTCGAGGATTCGCGGAGAAAAAAACCATTAGGTCCGATTGGAACGACGGCCGAAGCAGTCGCGTTTCCGCAGTGCCCGGTCAGGTTCACGACCCACATGCCTTCCTGCGGCCAGTCATGCGAAATGGCGAAAGTGCCGGCTGCCTGACCGGCGACCACCCGTAGGGGGACCGAGCGCCTGGCACCATCGACCACGCCTTCTGCGGTTCCGGTGACCTGTATTTTCGCGATATCCGCGCAGTTCTCGCCGCGAACCGCGAAGCCGATATCTTTCTTGACGACGCCGTTCGGACGGGCCACCGCGACCGGATTTCCGATCGCCAGGGAAAAATCCGCGCCCCACGCGCACGATAAGAGCGTCAGGGCGAAAGCTGCGAGTCTCACCATTTCCATGCCAGCTCCTCTCTCCACGACTTCAACGTGGCGGGATCCAGTTGCAGAGCCTTCTCGCGAGAGACGCCACTCGGCAGCGGGATCAATTCTACTATTCGATTGAACACACGCACGCGATCGGCGGCATCCACGCGCGAGAGTAGGTGCCACAAAGTTAACGTATCGCGCACGCGTGCCTGGTTCAGGACGGTCCCGAGAGCATCCCGCCCGCCGCCCCGAAAATCGAACGCCGCCAGTGCATTCTGCAATGCTTCCGGCGCGTCCGCGAAGTAAGGTGTGCCTGGACCCGTCCGTGAACGTGTCCGGCAGTCCGCACCCGCCGGAACCAGTGACTCGCGCCCTTTCCATTCGAGCGATACCCAGCCCGACGTCACGCGCAACACGCCGTCGCCGGACTCGTCGGTCTTGATCTTGTACGCACAGCCGAGATCGACGGCGGTGCTGGCCGGCGTATCCACCAGGAATAGGCGCGGCGGAGCGTTTACCGTTGCGCTGATCTCACCGCGTGCGAGCGTGAGTCGATGCTCGGTCGGGCTCGCAGCGACCAAACGCACGCGTGTATTTGGCTCGACGTCCACCGTACCGATATCCCCGACCGTGATCCGCGCTCTTGAGGAAGCGTCGGTCTGTAACCAATCGCCGACTTTGATTTTGGTTACGGACGGCGATCCTTCCAGCGTAGACACGCGCCACGCAGGAGCCTTAGGCCGCATGGGATACCAGGCAAGTACACCAATGACCGCGAGTGATGCAGCAACCCACTGCCAGCGGAACATACCGATCCTTCGCGGTTCGGGCTTCGCGTCCAGCGTCGCTTCAATCGACATCCAGATGGAGTCCGGCGCCTTGACCAGCGGCAGATCCCCAGGCTCCGTCGGCCCAATTGGCGGCTTGTCTTGAGGCTGATTCATCGCCGCAGTCTCTCCAGCTTTTGAGCGAGCAATTTGTGCCCTTGATTCAGCCGGGATGCAACGGTCCCCGCGGAACATTGCAGGGCCTCCGCCATCTCGGCATAAGACAGCTCCTCGAAATAGCGCAACAATATCGGCATCCGCAGCTTCGGTGGCAATGAGGAGAGCGCCGCTTGCACGCGGCTAGCTACTTGTCGGCGTGCCATGTCCTCATCCTGCGAAGTGGGATCGACGATCCTTACCAGGTCCACCGGGTCCTCGGACCGCTCCCGCGATTTCGACTTGCGCGATCCGTCCAGGCACGTGTTTACCACCAGCCTGTGCAGCCAAGTCGAGAATTCTGAATCCCCCCGAAAGCTCTTGATGTTCGTGATCAGCTTCAAAAACACCTGCTGCGTCGCGTCGCTCGCCGCGGCCGGGTCTCCGTGAAAGAAATACAGGGCGATCGAATACACTCTGTCCTTATGAGCCTCGTAGAGCGCGCGAAATGCCTCGCGATCTCCGCGGCGGCAAGCTTCGATGATCTCGATGGTCTCGGGATCGCTCACTACCACCAACCCTTTAGACGGCTAATCTATCGGATTTCTTCGATTCTTTGTCTGGGGGGGATTAAATCGTAACGACGCGATGGTCCGGGCAATCCGTCTGCACTATTTTATACAGCCGGTCGACCAGATCCATCCCGTGCTGAGCCAGAAACGGCAGGATCGAATAGAAGCGCTCCTGCGGATGCCGATGCGGATAGAGTAGGGAACTCAGATAGCGGGCTTCTTCCGACGCCCGCACGTCCCGGCGCAAGGTCTCGCGCTCGGTTTTCTTGCGCATTTTATCGAACTGGTGCAGAATCTTGCCGCGGCTCTTGGACAAAGACGCCGCCAGCGTGGGATCAAACTGATCCAGCCCCGCGCCGAGCCGATCCAACCTTCGCATGACCTCGGCTGAGGTTTCTTCGAACAAGCTCGCGACCGGTGTCGGAACTAAAGCGTGCGCGATCCGATCCTTCAGCGCTTCTTCCGGCGCCAGAGTGTCGGTCAGCGTCAGGCCGTAGCGTTGCAGTAACTTCGCCGCGCGCGCGTCCACCAAAGTGAAGCTCGTCCGCGATGCAGCGACCGGCATCCGCCCCAGCAACCGGTCGTAAATCACCTTCGATTGCGCGAAATAGGCGACCTCGGCCGGTCCACCCACGTAGGCGACGGTCGGAAATAGGTAATCCTGCCATACCGGCCGCAGCAGCGCGTTAGGCGATACGTCGGCGGCCCTATCTTTTAAGGCCGCGAACTCGAAGTCTTTTTTGCGAAGCGTCGCACGCTCGCCATTCTCCAATAGAAAGAAGAGTGAGCTGTTCTCTTCGATGTTGACCTGGGCGTGATACCCCGCCGTAGCCAATTCCTTGTTGCGAGCCAGAAGCGATTTTTTCAGATCGGGCGCGGCGGCGAGAGCCTCCGCCATAAACGGAGCCCCCACGTTCCGCAGTTGTGGGTCAAGAGGATCCAGCACCAGCATACCGATCCGGCCGAGCAGTCTGGTAAGCAGCGCGCGGAATCCCGCGCCCATACTCGCGCCCGGCTGGTAGGCGTCTGCGACACCCGCGGTGACTTCTTCTCCATACGGGAATCCTGCTAGAGCTTTCCTCAACTCTTCGATCGGAGGATGTTCTACAGGAAAACCGCCCGCGGGCCGCTGCTTGCCCTGCCACGCCGCGGGAGCCTCGGTACGCAACGCGACAGGGTGATGCCTTGCGTCGAAAACCCACACATGGTCGACTTCGGCGAAATCGTGATCCTCGGTCGCCAGCCAAAAGATTGGCACGGTCGGGATTCCGCTCGCGTCCAAATCCTCCGCCAGTCGCGCCGCCGTAAGAGCTTTGTAGATAGTGTACGCCGGACCCGAGAACAACCCGACTTGCTGTCCCGTAAGGACTGCCACGGTTCCAGACTGAGCGAAGCGCGCGACCAGCGGGTTCCCTGGATTCTGCGCTTCCAAAATTCGCGCTACCGCCGCCCGCCGGTCATCAGGATATTGGACCTCGCGCGCTGCCGCCGCATACGATTCCCGATCGTGCGGATTGTGCCCGTAAAAGCGCGCAACCCGATCAAAATGGTAAGTCAGATCGGCAAACAGCTTCGAGGTTCCGGGGATCTCAGTGTGACGTAGACAGGCAGGGTCCATCACGCGCTCATGCTCAAACGTACCAGATGAGCGAGGCGACATGCTACATTACGCCTGTGGACGCTTCAGCTACTAAAGTCGACCAGCGCGCCGAGTGGCTCGCGGCCGCACGTAAGGTCATGGAAACAGAGGCGCAAGCGATTCTGGCGGCGTCCGCGCGGCTAGATAAGAGCCTGATTTCAGCAGTCGAGCTAATTCTTGGCCATTCAGGGAAGCTGATCGTCACGGGTATCGGAAAATCCGGGCACATAGCCCGCAAGATCGCCGCGACACTCCAAAGCACAGGTACGCCCGCCGTCTTTCTGCACCCCACCGAGGCGGCCCATGGTGACTTGGGCGTGTGCCAGCCCGGCGACTCCGTCTTGATGATCTCTAAAAGCGGTGCAACAGCGGAGCTGCTGGATCTGATCCCGGGACTCCGTGAATCAATGCGCCAATTTCCGCCGGCGTTCCTGGGGATCCTGGGGAATCCGACATCGCCTTTGGCTCGCGAGATGGACATAGTGCTCGACGCCAGCGTCCAGCGCGAGGCCGATCCCGAAGGATTCACGCCCACCGCGAGCTCTGCCGTGAGCTTGGCAATAGGTCACGCTCTGGCAATCGCCCTGATGCAAGCCCGCGGCTTCACGGCCGAGCACTTTTCGCGCCTCCACGCCGGTGGCCAGTTGGGGCGGAATCTGCGGCTGCAGGTCGGCGATGCCATGCATCGTGGCGATGAGGTCGCCTGGGTCGCGCCGGAGGATTCGCTCAAACACGTGGTCATTGCGATGTCACGGCGCCCTTTGGGTGCGGCCTGCGTCGTGTCCCCTGCGGGCACACTGACCGGACTCATCACCGATGGCGACGTCCGACGCGCGCTGCAAGCCCACGACGATATCCGTACGCTACGCGCGTGCGATGTCATGACGGAGAGGCCCTCGACGCTTAGTCCAGAAGCGCTTCTGCACGAGGCGCTGACGTTCATGGAGGATCGTCCTTCGCAGATCTCGGTGGTGCCGGTGGTGGATGGCGAACAGCGCTGTCTGGGCCTGCTGCGGCTACACGACGTCTACCAACGCTGATTTTGTTACTATGAGGATTCCCGATAGCTTCCTCGTCGAAGGCGATTCGATTTGAGGAGGCTCCATGGCAGGGACTGCCACCAAGCATACGCTTCCTGCTCCGTTCCACGAGTACGAGCTTGATGACGCTTTCGACGAAATGGTCGATAGCGGCGGAGCAGTTCGTCCTCACTATCGCCATATCTACGAAGCCCTGCGCGAGCTGACTGGCGACGAGCTGCGCCGCCGGCAACAGATTGCCGATCTTTCTTTCCTCCATCAGGGCATTACCTTCACCGTTTACGGGCGCGACGAAGGCACCGAACGCATTTTCCCCAACGATCTTCTGCCGCGGGTCCTCACCCGCGAGGAATGGACTCGCATCGAGATCGGCCTGACGCAGCGTATCACCGCGCTGAATCTCTTCCTTAAGGACATCTACCACGAGGGAAAAATTCTGAATGACGGGGTGGTACCGCGGGAAATCATTTACAGTTGCAAACATTTCCGTCGTCAGATGCGCGGGCTCCATGTGCGCAAGGACGCCTATGTCACAGTCGCCGGTACCGACCTGATCCGCATGCCCTCGGGCGAGTTCGTGGTGCTCGAAGATAATCTGCGCGTGCCCAGCGGCGTTTCCTACATGCTGGTCAGCCGCGAGGTGATGAAGCGTCTGTTCCCCGACCTGTTCCGCAAATGCGGTGTGCAGCCCATCGAGCACTATAGCCAGGCGCTGCTGTCCACGTTGCGGGCGCTCACGCCCCAAGGCTCCCCGCGCGGGACCAGTGAACCCACCATTGTTCTGCTGACCCCCGGCGTCTTCAATTCGGCCTACTTTGAGCATGCGTTTCTGGCGCGGCAGATGGGGATCGAGTTGGTGGAAGGCCGCGACCTCGTGGTCCACGATAATTTCGTCTACATGCGCACGACCGCCGGCCTGCGCCGCGTCGATGTGATCTACCGCCGCATCGACGACGACTTCATCGACCCGATGGCGTTCCGCGCCGATTCGAGTCTCGGCGTTCCCGGCTTATTCAACGCGTATCGGGCCGGCAATGTCAGCATGGCTAACGCGCTTGGCACCGGCGTCGCCGACGACAAGGCCGTCTATGCCTACGTCCCCTCGATCATTAAATACTACTTGAAGGAAGATCCGATTCTCGATAACGTCCAGACGTTTCTCATGTCGGATCCAGTGCACCGCAGGCATGTGCTCGCGCGGCTGCAGGATTATGTAGTGAAGGCGGTGGGTGAATCGGGCGGCTACGGGATGCTGATCGGACCGCATAGCACCGCCGAGCAGCGCGACGAATTCCGCCGACGCATCGAAGCAGACCCGCGCAACTACATCGCGCAGCCGACCATCCGCTTTTCGCGCGCGCCTTGTTTCCTGGACGGCAACGTGCAACCCCGCCACGTCGACCTGCGTCCGTATATTCTCTTCGGCGACAAAGTCACCGTGGTGCCGGGCGGCCTCACGCGTGTAGCTCTGCGCAAGGGATCGCTGGTGGTGAACTCGTCGCAAGGCGGCGGCAGCAAAGATACCTGGGTGCTGGATTGAATGCTCTCCAGAGTCGCTGACAGTTTGTATTGGATGAGCCGCTACCTCGAACGGGCGGAGCATACCGCGCGCGTGATCAACATTCAGTTGAACTTGATGCTCGAGCGCGGGTCGCAATCGGAAGACTTGGATTGGGTGCGCGTAGGCCGTTCGCTCGGCATGGAGTCGTCGGAGGACGAAGACGACTGGAGCGCGGAGAGCCTGGCTCAATCACTGCTTTATGACGCATCCAATCGATCCTCGATCGTCGCCAGTATCGTTAACGCGCGGGAAAATGCGCGCCAGGTTCGCGAACAAATCAGCTCGGAAATGTGGGAGCAGTTGAATCGGTTGTTCCACGCCGTGCGCCGCAGTTCGCCTGAAGCGTGGGATTCCCGCGAGTTCCTTCAATCCATCAAAGAGGGCGCACATCTGTTTCAGGGCATCACGGACTCCACGATGACCCATGGCGAGGGCTGGCAGTTCATCCAGGGCGGCCGGTATCTGGAGCGTGCCGTCGCGGTCTCGACTTTGTTGGATGGGCACTTCCACGAGTTTCATCAGCCCGCCCAAGCCGGCGCCGAACGCGTTTATCTGGAGTGGATCGGATTGTTGCGCTCCTGCACCGCATTCGAGGCTTATTGCAAGGCATACACCGCCGATGTGAAGCCTGGGCGTATCGCCGAATTTCTGGTTCTGCATCCTACTTTCCCGCACTCCATTCGTTTTTCCGCGGAGGCTCTGGAAACAGCCATCAAGGAAATCGGCCGGGAAGCGGGGAGCCGCCGTGCGGCCCGCGTCGAACGTATTGCGGGACGTCTGCGCGCCACGCTGGGCTTCAGCCAGATCGACGAGATCATGTCCGGCGGTCTTCACGCCTATTTGCAGGAGCTCTTGCGCCAGTGCGGGCAAGTGCACGGAGCACTATATCAGACATACGTTTCGTATCCGATTGAGGCTGCGCTCGAGGCATAAAAACAGGTAACCATGTTCTATTCCATCCGCCATCTAACGCGTTTCGATTACAAGAGTTCGGTCAGCGAGAGCCTCATGGAATTGCGTATGCACCCGCGCACCGAAGGCGGACAGCGCTGTCTCTCGTTCCGCCTTTCCGTGGATCCTCGCACGCGCATTTATGAGTATCGCGATTATCTGGGCAACATGGTCCACCATTTCGACGTGCCTGGGCGGCACCGGGAGCTGAAAATCGTCGCTGAGGCACTGGTCGAGATCGAGCCCGCTCCGGAACTTCTCGAGCGCCTTGAGGCTTCCGCCTGGGACGAGGTCGATCGGCAGGCGGCTGCGGGGGATTATTGGGAAATGCTGATGCCCAGCCAATTCGCGCAGCCTACCGAAGCGCTTCTGAGTTTGATCGGGCCGCTTCGCGTCCAGCGCCGTGATGATCCGCTCAGTTTTCTGCGCGATCTGAACTCGGCAATCTACAATTGGTTCGAGTACGTTCCCAAAGCCACGCGCGTCGATTCGCCCATCGACCACGCGATCGAAGCTCGCAAAGGCGTTTGCCAGGATTTTGCGCACATCATGACCGCCCTGGTGCGGAAGGTCAAGATTCCGTGCCGTTACGTGAGCGGCTACCTCTACGGGCGTTCCGAGAATCACGATCGGTCTCCTGAAGGCGCATCGCATGCCTGGGTGGAGGCACTGCTGCCGGGCCTAGGCTGGGTGGGATTTGACCCCACCAATAACCTGATCGCGGGTGAGCGTCATATCCGCACCGCGATCGGTCGCGATTACGCGGATGTGCCACCCACTAAGGGCATCTTCAAAGGCAAATCCGAAAGCCAGCTGACCGTGTCCGTACGAGTGGCGCCTTCGGATGCTCCTCCGCCTCCTGAGGAAGTCTTGACGGCGCCTGAAGAATGGCAAGCCGCCATCGCCGCGGCTGAAGAGGCCGAACAATTGCTGCTGCAGCAACAGCAACAACAGCAATCGTATTTCTTCAGATCGCGATAACGAGCTGACAGCCGCAGCGGTGCGGCCCGCTATAATCGTGGCCGATGGTTCCTGCCGCGGCTGTGTTGAAGGTCCCTGGTCCGAAAGGCCACCTCCTGGTCGGCATGCTTCCCGAGTTTCGTAAAGACCCGGCCGGGTTCCTCGAAAAGATGGCCCGCCAGTACGGCGATGTGGTTTACATTCCTTTGGGCCGCCAGCACATCTATTGCATCAGTCATCCCGATGCGATTCGCCATGTCCTGGTCACTCATCAGAACAAGTTCAAGAAGAGCCGCATGCTGGAACGCGCGCGGGTGCTGCTGGGCGACGGACTCCTCACCAGTGAAGGGCAGCATCATCGGCGGCAGCGCCGCCTGGTCCAGCCGGCGTTTCATCGCGACCGCCTGGCAGGCTATGGCGCCGTGATGGTGGATCGTGCTGCGCTGGTTCGCGATCAATGGCAGTCCGGCCAGCCTTTCGATGTCCTCCAAGAGATGATGCGGCTGACGCTCGCCATCGTGGCGAAGACGCTGTTCAGTACCGAAGTCGATTCCGAGGCGGATGAGATCGGCGTGGCTCTCACCGAGGTGTTCTCGCTGTTCGAAATCATCCTCATGCCATTCTCGGAGTTGCTGGAAAAGCTGCCTCTGCCCGCGGTCCGCCGGTTCAAACGGGCGCGCCAGCGTCTGGATGCGACCATCTATCGCCTGATCGCCGAGCGCCGCGCGAGCGGGAACGACGCCGGAGACTTGTTGTCCATGCTTCTGCTGGCACAAGACGAGGAAGGGTCCGGCGGCATGACCGATGAACAGGTCCGAGATGAAGCTCTGACGCTGTTCCTTGCAGGTCACGAAACCACCGCCGACGCACTCACCTGGACGTGGTATCTACTGTCGCAGAATCCCCAGGCGGAAGCGGCGTTCCATGCCGAACTCGATCGTGTTCTTGAGGGACGTCTTCCTTCGTTCGAAGATCTGCCGCAATTGCGCTACACCGAAAGCGTGTTCGCCGAAGCACTGCGGCTGTATCCTCCGGCGTGGGGAATCGGACGTCGCGCGCTTGAAGACTACCCAATCGGCGACTTCGTCATCCCTGAACGTTCAGTCGTTTTGATGAGCCCGTATGTAGTGCATCGTGATGCGCGCTGGTTCTCCGATCCGCTTACGTTCCGGCCAGAGCGGTGGCCGGTGGAAGATCCCTCGCGGCCCAAGTTCGCCTATTTCCCGTTTGGCGGCGGCGCACGAGTCTGCATCGGAGAGCGCTTCGCGTGGATGGAGGGAACGCTCCTTCTAGCCGCGATTGGACAACGTTGGCGTTTGCGGCTGGAACCCGGGCATCGCGTGGAAACGCATGCACGGATTACCTTGCGGCCGAAGCACGGCATGCGAATGATCGCGGAACTGCGCTAGATCTTGTCTGGATCCATCACAGCGATGTAACCCAGATTGCGATAACGCTGCTTGAAATCCAGGCCACAGCCCACGACGAAGCGGTCGGGAATCTCAAAACAACGATAATCCACCGGCACCTGCACGATTCTGCGCGCGGTCCGGTCGAGAAGTGTACAGATTCCGAGGGAGCGCGGCTCCCGCCCGGCCAATGTCTGGAGCAGGTAACGTGTGGTGAACCCGGTGTCCACGATGTCTTCCACCAGCAGGATGTCTTGGTCCTGAATCGGATGATCCAGATCCTTGGCGATCCGCACCATGCCGGGTCCAGCGCTACCGAAGCTGGAAATCGCCAGGAAGTCAATCTCGAGAGGAATCTCAATTGCGCGTGCAAGGGCCGTCAGAAAGAATACCGCGCCCTTCAGCACCGCGATCAATTTCAGATCCCGACCCTCAAACTTGGCGCTGATTTCCGCCGCAACTTCGCGGACACGTTGCTCCACCTGTTCTTCCGTAAACAAAACGCGTTCGATACCAGGCGGGGCCGTCAATGTACCGCCTCTTTCAAGCCGTGCTTGAATACCAGGTCCTGATAATCCTTCTGATAGAACACCTGGATGTTGATGTGCGGGTACACCGCGCGAAGCATTTTGATCTTGCGATTCTTGCGCGTTACGAGCGCCTGCTTCATGGTGGTGATTTCCACATACAGGTCGAATTCGGGGAGGTAGAAATCGGGCGTGAAGGCCTCGGTTACGCGGCCGTCCTTATCCCACTGTAACGGGAAACTGCGCGGTTCGTATTCCCAAGGGATGCGGTAAAAGTCAAGTAGATTGGCGAAAACTTCCTCACTGGGATGATTGAACGCGGCGCGTTTCAGACGCGCGCGGCCTGCCGGCATGATTCCGTGCCGGGCCAGCTTCAGGCGAGCCTCGAACTGGATCTGCGCTTCGGCGTCGGCGGCCAGCAGGCCCTGCTCGCGCAGCCTTCGCGCCTCCGCAGCCCCCTGCACGATCTCCGCCATCTGCGATGCGTCCATGTGCTCGCTGTTCAGCATCATGTCGAAGGAATCGGGCTGCGGCCGCGTGCGTCCTAGCCGCACTTTATGCAAATGCTTCGCCTCGCGATCCATTCGGGCGAGCGCTGTCTTGGCGTCGGGCCGTTCCAACCGTTGGTCGAGCATGACGTTCCCGACGCGTCGGGTTTCCGGCGCTATGACGCAGGCGCGCAACGTGAATAACGACGACGGAAAAAGCGACTCCGCTCCCCATAAGCAGATCGCCAGGTGATGATCCACCGCCAGGCGGGCCAGGATGGAAACCGCCGCGGGCCGCCAAGCGCGGTCCGGAACTGGCATCTCGCCAAACTCCTCCGCCATCCAGTGGGAAAGGCGCGATTCGCTGACGAACTCAAATCCAATGCGCTGGGCAGCTTCGTGCGCGACCTCCTCGAAGCGCGAGGCCGGAGCGCCCGAGATCGTCAGGATCGCCATCAGAAGCAACTAGTGTAACGCCGCGTAAGCGAGAATGATTCCTATGCGCGTCGTGGTCGTGGGAGGCGGAATCGTGGGGCTGGCCACGGCGTTCCGTGTGCAGCAGCGGATTCCCGGGTCGCGCGTCATCGTCCTCGAAAAGGAGCGCGCGCTGGCGCTACATCAGAGCAGTCACAACAGCGGCGTGCTGCATTGCGGCCTGTATTACAAACCGGGATCGCGGCGCGCTCGTCTGGCCGTACACGGCATCCGTCAGATGGTCGAATTCTGCCAGACGCACGGGATCCCGCACGAGGTGTGCGGCAAGGTGGTGGTCGCCGCGACTCCAGACGAAGCGCCCCGCCTGCACGAACTGTTCGACCGTGGATGTCAGAACGGCTTGGCGGGTTTGCGCATACTCAATCGCGATGAGCTGCGCGAGCTCGAGCCGCATGCAGGCGGCGTCCAGGCGATTCACGTCCCGCAGGAAGGCATCGTAGACTATCCGGCCGTATGTGAGGCGTTGGCTGGGCTGATCCGGCAACAGGGCGGGGAAATCGTGACCGGCGCGCGTGTGACCGCTCTTAATCGTGAGCAGGATGGATGGCGCGCGATCCACACTGCGGGCGAAACCTCCTGCGATTTTCTGGTAACGTGCGCCGGACTGTACTCGGATCGCGTGGCCGAGCTCGCGGGACAGAAGCGCGCGGTTCGCATCGTTCCCTTTCGAGGCGAGTACTATCTGATCCGTCCGGAGCGGCAATTTCTAGTGCGCAACCTGATTTATCCGGTCGCCGACCCTCGCTTTCCTTTTCTCGGCGTCCATTTCACTCGCAGAATCCGCGGCGGCATCGAAGCCGGACCGAATGCGGTGCTGGCGTTCGCACGCGAAGGTTACACCAAGCACGACATTAATATCGCCGATCTGGTCGACGCGCTCGCGTTTCCCGGACTCTGGCGATTCCTCGGGAAATACGGCCGTACCTGCTGGAATGAGATCCACCGCAGCTTCAGCCGGGAACTGTTTTGCCGATCGCTCCAGCATCTGGTTCCGGAGATCCAGCCCGATGACCTGATTCCCGGGGGATCCGGTGTGCGCGCGCAGGCTATGTCTCCCGAGGGCTCGCTGGTGGACGATTTCCACTTTGTGCAAGGCGAGCGCCAACTCCACGTCGTAAATGCGCCCAGTCCCGGGGCGACATCGTCCCTTGCGATTGGTGAGGAGATTGCGGAGATGGTGGCGTCTATACAATAGGAACATGACCACGCCGGCCTCATGGGCGCCCCAGCAAGTGGTCGAGAAGTTTTTTCAGTTTTCCCTGCTGGGAATGCTCGCGTCGGGATATTTTGCGGTGCTGGGATCCGGCTATCTGGATTGGCCCACGGCGATACTTACGCTGGCGGCTCTTTGTCTGCGCGCGCTGACGATCGCGGGCATTATCACCCTGGATGTGCCCGGACGAATCGTCGCAGCCCTCACAGTGCTCTACGTCGGTTTCTACCCGATCGACTACTACTACATTTCCAAGGCATTCCTGCCGGCGGCGGTCCACCTGATCTTTTTTTTGGGCTCGGTGAAAATCCTGACGGCCAGAACTCTGCGCGATTTCACCTTCGTCAAAGCGATCGCAGCGATGGCGCTACTGGCGGCCGCGGTGCTATCCGTCTCCCTGGCCTTCTTTGCATTCTTAGCGGTGTTTCTGTTGTTCACCATCGCCACGCTTTCGAGCGGCGAAGTGGTGCGCGCCACGCGATTGTTCGTTTCATCGGGCGAAACCAGACGATCGCTTTCACGCACCGGGCTGCGTGCGTTTCCACGGCGTCTGGGGCTGCTCACGTTCGGATTGTTCGGAGGCATTCTGCTGCTGACCGGCGGCGTTTTCTTCGTGCTTCCCCGCACGGCCCGAGCGGCATTTCAGCGATTCGTTCCCGAACGCTATCACTTGCCGGGATTCTCCAACGAAGTTACGTTGGGTGAAATCGGCGAAATCAAACAGAGCAGCACACCGGTAATGCACGTCCTTTCCCAAGGCGACGGATTTCTCGCCGTCCGATGGAGAGGCGCCGCGCTCACCCATTTCGATGGGAAACGCTGGTTCAATCCTCCAGCGGTCGAGGAGCGTCTGCGCACGGAAGATCGCCGTGTGCTGCTCCACGACGGACCCCCTCAGCCAGGCCGCAGAATCGAATACGAGGTCCGCCTCAGCGATATCGCCTCCAACGTTCTCTTTGTCGCGGGCACGCCCGAGAGCATGATCATCGATGTCCCGGTAGTGGCGCGGTCGTCCTCGGGGACGTTAAGCGTCCCTCGGATCAACGGCGCCGGACTGCGCTACGCCGTCTCGAGTCTCCTAACCGATGAAGCTTCACCTTCCGCCCAGCTTTCGCCCGACGCACGCCTGGAAGCGTTGGCCTTGCCGCCGATCGACGAGCGGATCCGCCGGCTGGCGGTCGACATGACCGCGGGTCTGGCGACTCCCGATGAGCGCGCTCGCGCCCTCGAACGCCGCCTGCGGCATGATTACGGCTATACCCTGGAGCTGCTTCCTGCTCCGGTAGCCGATCCGCTGGCAACATTTTTGTTCGTACGAAAGAAAGGGCACTGCGAGTATTTTGCCTCCGCCATGGCGGTGATGCTGCGTACGTTGGGAATTCCCGCGCGTGTGGTGACCGGATTTCTGGGCGGCGTGTACAATCCGATGACCGGATGGCAGGTGGTGCGCGCCTCCGACGCGCATAGCTGGGTAGAGGCGTGGCTGCCGCGACGTGGCTGGGTGACCTTCGATCCTACGCCGCCCGATCCTTCACCGTCTTCCATAAGCTTATGGAGCCGTGCCGGACTCGTCCTCGACGCGGCCGACCAGTTTTGGCAGGACTGGGTAGTGGGCTACGATTTCGAGCGGCAGATCACGTTGGCCGCGCGGATGCAGGAGTCCGGACGCAACTTTCGTTTTCCCTGGTTCGGCGACGCCGCCGCGGATGTGGAGATGAGTGTGCGGGCAGCCCGCGCGTATGCGATCGAGATCCTGGCGTTGTTTGCGCTCGCCGCTCTCTCGATACTCTTGGGTCCCACACTCCTGCGCAAGCTGCGCGCCGATCTCCGGGTCCGCCGGGCCCAGCGGGGAGAAGCACAAGCCTCCGACGCGACCCTGTTATACGAAAGGATGCTGCGCGTGCTAGAGCGCCGCGGTCTGCAGAAACCCCCGTGGCTCACGCCGGTCGAGTTCGCGCGCGTCCTGCCGGCTTCCGAGCTCGCGATGCTGGTGGAAGATTTGACCGGGGCCTACAATCAGTTTCGTTTCGGCGGCCGGCGCGACGCCGCTCCCCGCATGGTGCGCCTGCTGCGGCGGATCGAAACGCTCGAGTCACATTAAACAAATCCGTTGAACAAGTACATCATCGGAGTGATCGTTCTGATCGGGATCGCTGTAGCTAGAATTGCGTCAACTTACACGGTCTTCAACGTCACCTACGATGAGCCGTTTCATATCGCCAACGGCATGGAATGGCTGCAGCAGGGAACGTTCACCAATCAATACCGGCATCCGCCCTTGGCCGGGGTCGTAAGCGCGCTCGGGCCATATCTTCATGGACTGCGCTCTCCGCGCCGGTGGAACCCCGCCGTGCAGGGCGAATCGGTCCTCTTCGAGGAAGGCAACGTCATCCTCTACTCGAAGGACGATTATTGGTTTAGCCTTGCGCTGGCCAGGATCGGAACGCTTCCGTTCTTTGTGCTCGCCTGTGTGGTGACGTTTCTTTGGTCGCGCCGATGGTTCGGCGAAGCTGCGGGATTCTGGGCCGTACTTCTGTTGACGTGTACGTCGCCGATTCTGGGGCACGCCGGTTTGGCGACCAATGACGTCGCCTGTGCGGCTGGAGCAGCTTTCGCTTTGTATCGGTTTCTCCGCTGGCTGGAGCAGCCGGATACCGCGCGATGGCTCTGGTGGGGATTCGCCACAGCGTTCGCCGTGATGTGCAAGTACTCGAACATCCCGTTTCTGGGTGCGTGCTATGTGGTGGGATTCGCCATCGCACCTCGCACGGCGGCTCGTAGGCGAGTAGCCCAGGCGGGTCTCGCGGCGTGTGTGGTGCTCTTTCTTGCATGGGCCACCTACCGATTCACGTTGATTCCTCTCGGTACGGTCTATAGAGTCCACCCTCGAATCGACAGCATCCTTAGTTCACGACCCCTTCTTCAAGGAGTGTGGAACGCAGTCCTGGCCACCCCGCTGCCGTTGACCGAAGCCATGCTGGGCCTGCGCGATCTCTTTCGGCACAACTCTATCGGGATCGACATGTACCTGCTAGGGCAATGGAGCCAATCCGGGTGGTGGTATTTCTTCCCGGTGGTTCTTGCTGTCAAGAGTCCCATCGGACTGCTGCTCCTGGCGATCTGCGGGTGCACGTTCGTCCTCCGCCGCTGGCGCAAGGCTGCATGGCAGCAAGTACTGAGCGCGGTTTTCCCGATTTTGATCCTGCTGGTGTGCATGATCGCGCGCATCGATCTTGGAGTGCGCCACATTCTTCCCATTTACCCGTTGCTGGCGATCGTCGGGGGCTACGCGGTGACGGCGCTATTCCAGCAATCGCGCACAGCCGCAGCGGTGGCCGCGATCCTGGTCGCGTGGGTAGTGGTCGACTCCTGGCGCGCCCATCCGGACTACATGGCCCATTTCAACGAATTCGCCGGGTCGCACCCTGAGACCATCCTGTGCGAGTCGGACCTCGATTGGGGCCAGGATCTGCATCGCCTCAGCTTGCGACTCCATGAGCGCGGCATCCAGGAGTTTTCCATCGCCTATTTCGGAACCGCTTTTCTCGAAAAGTACAACCTTCCACATTGGGAGCCGCTCTCCCCCACTCAACCCGTGCGGGGATACGTCGCCGTGAGTCTCCATCGTCTGAATATCGATTACAGCAAAGACGGCTCCTTCGCGTGGCTGAAGTCCTATACTCCGGTGGAGCGGATCGGTAAGTCGATCGATCTTTTCTATATTCCATGACCGCCTCGCCACCCCAGTACAGCGTCGGCGAACAACGTGGATGGTATCTCTACGACTGGGCGAACTCCCCGTACTTTACTTCGGTGCTGGTGGTGTTTCTGGGGCCGTATCTCACAGCTCTCGCCAAGGCCGCCGCGGATGCCAAGGGATTCATTCACCCCTTCGGTATTCCCGTGGACGCGCGCAGTCTGTATCCCTACCTGATCAGTATTTCGGTGGCGGGCCAGGTGATCTTTCTTCCAGTGGTCGGCGCGATAGCGGATTATGGGCACCGCAAAAAGGAATTGCTGGGGTCGACGGCGTTCATCGGTGCGGCCGCGACGGTCGCGATGTTCTTCATCGAAGGCACGAATTACATGCTGGGCGCCGCGCTGCTGATCGTTTCGAATATCAGTTTCGGCGCGTCCATCGTCGTATACAACTCGTTCCTGCCGGAAATCGCTCCCCCCGAACAGCGCGACGCAGTTTCTTCACGGGGGTGGGCTCTGGGATACGCAGGCGGCGGCGTGTTACTCGCTCTGAATCTTCTGCTGCTCGTCCGTGCCGAAAAGCTGGGCATCTCGGAAGCATTCGCCGTCCGCATCAGCCTGGCCTCGGCAGGAGTCTGGTGCGTTTTGTTTACGATCCCGGTGTTGCTCGCCCTGCGGAATCGCGGGCCCGCGCGGATCCCGAGCCCCGGGCAGAACCGGATAGCGATTGCTTTCCGTCAACTGGCGCACACGCTGCGAGACACGCGGCACTATCCGCAGACATTGTTGTTCCTGGTGGCGTATCTGATTTATAACGATGCTATCCAGACGGTTCTGGCGGTGGCCGGCCAATTTGGCAGCGATGGCCTGGGTATGCCGATCTCGCAATTGACAACTGCCATCTTGATGGCGCAGTTCGTCGGAATTCCCGGAGCCGTCGGCTTCGGTAAGTTGGCTGCACGGATCGGAGCCAAGCCCGCAATCGCCACTACGCTGGTAATTTGGGGCGCGCTCCTGATCTATATCTATGCCTTCGTTTATACAGCCATTCAATTTTTCTTTGTAACGGCGGGAGTGGCGATCGTGATGGGACCTAGTCAGGCGTTGAGCCGGTCACTGTTCGCGCAGCTCTTGCCCAAAGGCAAGGAAGCCGAGTATTTCAGCATCTACGAAATCAGCGACAAGGGGACCAGTTGGTTGGGACCCGCATTCTACGGCCTGGCTCTGCAATGGACCGGAAGTTACCGCATCGCCATTCTGTCACTGATTGTCTTTTTCGCTGTCGGGCTGGCCGTCCTTTCCCGCGTGAACGTGGAAAAAGGCCAACACGATGTGCTTACCCTAACGTAGCGCCTTATTCGATCACCGGCGCGGAATAGAGCTCGTTAGCCAGACCAGCATCCACCGACTGGATAATCTTGTCGTCGCGGTCCAGCGTGCCCGCATAGCGTGCGCGGTTGCGGCTCGCACCGGCTAAGACGACCGTCACACCTCTGCGCGGATACCACATTCGCCGGTAGCCACCGGTTCCGCTTCGCGAGTCGAGCCACTGGTCGCTGGCGGGACTTCCCATCTTCTTCAACACCGAGTCATAATCGTCGCCGGCATTTAGATTGGGCACGCGCGACGGCGTAGAGGTCCAGCCGAAACCGGTCCCCAGGTGCGCGTCCCGAACCACGAAGATCACCGCCAGGCATACCAGAAATCCGGCCGCCACCGATCCCCGCAACACCCGCCAGACTCGCGAATCGCTATCCAGTTCGGCCCGAATAGCGACCACTCCCGCCGACCCTTGATAAGGTGTCGGCCGTAGGCTCGCTCGGCTGAAATCATTCACCGCCCGCGGCATTTCGATTACGCTGCGGTGATGCGGGAAGACCACGCCTTCCCGATACTCGAGCTCCTTCACTAGCCCGACAATCCGATAGGGCGCTTCAATAGAGGAGACCTCGCCTACAAAGCGGCGCGGAATACAGATTTCTTCCGAAGTTTTCGCGTTGGCGACCAGGATCTCTGTCCAGGATGCTCGTCGCAGGATCCACTCGTTGTGCTGTACGCCGACTATGGCTGGATAGAAGGAAAAGCGGCCGTGGCGCAATTCGGCCAGGCCCGCGGCGATGATCGGCATCGACACTAAATTTATTGTAGCCCCGTCCGGCGGATACAATGGTGGCCGTGCGCCCCCGGCTATCGCTGCTGCTATTCCCGCTGCTGGTTCTTACAGTTAAATTGGGCGCCCAGGATACGACGCGTATCGACTATGCCTGTCCGGCCGCCGATGTCGACCGATTCGGGTTAACGTGTTCCGAAGACGAGCCGTGCGATGTGTTTTTGGAACTGGCGTCGGCGGAAGGCGTGGGCTCCACCATCTTCGCCGCGGGAAATCTGCATACGGTGACGACCACGCTCTACGGTGTTCTTTTGGTGAGCGGGGATGGCGGCAAAACCTGGACTGAGCCGAATCCGCGCATCGAAGGCGCCGCTCTGGACCAGGTTCAGTTTCCCGATTTCCAGCATGGCTGGGCTAGCGGCGTAGTTGAGGAGCCCCTGGCGCGCGATCCGTTCTTCCTGACGACTACCGATGGCGGGAAAACCTGGCGCAGGAGGCCGCTGTTCAACGAAACGCACTACGGTTCCATCCAGCAGTTCTGGTTCGATTCGGCAAAGTCCGGCCAGCTGATTTTCGAGCGGTCCGAAGGCCCCGCGTCGGTGTTCGAAATCTACGAAACCACCAACGGCGGTGACTCATGGACCATCGCGGAAGCCGCACCCAAAAATCCCAAGCTGGCGAAAGCTCCCGCCAAGGATAGCGCGACTTGGCGAGTGCGAACGGACGCCGCGAGCAAGACCAATCGCATCGAACGCCGCAATGCACGAGGATCGTGGGACGTAGTCGCGAGCTTCCCTGTCCGTGCCGGAGTGTGCAAGTGACCCAGGCGAGCGGGATCGAGCTGGAGCTATTCCGGCACTTGCTCGTTTCAATCGCCGAGGAAATGGGCGTGGTGCTGCGCAAGACGTCCTATTCGGCCAATATCAAGGAACGCCGCGACTATTCCTGCGCCGTCTACGACGCGCGCGGCGAGGCCGTTGCCATGGGCGATCACATGCCCGTGCACCTCGGAGCTATGCCCCTTTCGGTGCGCGCCGCCATGGACGCGTTCGATCTGCAGCCGGGCGATGTGGCCCTGGTTAACGATCCATTTCGCGGCGGGACGCATTTGCCCGACATTACCGCGGTCGCCCCCGTCTTCACTCGCGGGCGGCGTCCTGCGTTCTATATCGCCAATCGCGCGCATCATGCGGATGTGGGCGGGATGAGTCCCGGATCCATGCCTCTGGCGCGCGAGATCTTTCAGGAAGGCATTCGTATTCCTCCTGTGCTGATTCGCCGGCGGGGCAAGATCGACCGCGCTCTCTTCGATCTTCTGCTAGCGAATGTCCGCACTCCCGTGGAGCGTGAAGGCGATCTTATGGCGCAGCTCGCGGCCATCCATCGCGGCGAAACGCGGCTGCGGGAATTGGTTGCCAAGCAGGGAGAAGCACGCGTCGTTCGCAACATGCGCGAAATCCAGGACTATAGCGCACGCATGATGCAGGCCGCGATTCGCAAGCTTCCGGACGGCGCGTATCGTTTTGAGGATTTCCTGGATAACGACGGCATTACCGCCGAGCCGGTGCGAATTCGCGTCGCCGTCACCATCGCCAAGGGCCGCGCGGTTGTCGATTTCACTGGTTCCGCGCCACAGGTCCAGGGATCCGTCAACGCAAACTTCGCCGTGACTCTGGCCGCCACAATGTACGTGTTCCGCTGCCTGATTGAGGACGATGTCCCGTTCACCGCGGGCATTCTGCGGCCCATTCGCGTCATCGCTCCCGAGGGGTCGGTGGTTAACGCGCTACCTCCCGCCGCGATGGCAGCGGGTAATGTCGAAACCTCGCAGCGCATCACGGATGTTTTGCTGGGCGCGCTGGCGAACGCGGCTCCGGACCGGATTCCCGCCGCGAGCAGCGGCACCATGAACAATCTGAGTTTCGGTGGACGCGGTTTTGCTTACTACGAAACCATCGCCGGAGGCATGGGAGCCTCCGCGCATGCCGACGGTTCCAGCGCGATCCACACTCACATGACCAACAGTTGGAACACGCCTATCGAAGCCTTCGAGCATCAGTTTCCATTGCGCATCGCCGGCTATCGCGTGCGGCGCGGATCGGGCGGAGCAGGCGCACATCGCGGCGGCGACGGCATTGTGCGTGAATTCGAATTTCTTGTTCCGGCGGAGGTCACGCTGCTTTCCGACCGTCGGGAGCGTGGTCCCTGGGGACTCGCTGGCGGCGGATCCGGCAAGCCGGGACGCAACACTCTTGTGCGCTCGGGACGACCTCAGAAACTGCCGGCGAAAACGCGCTTCGAGGCCCGCACAGGCGATGTCTTGCGAATCGAAACCCCCGGCGGCGGCGGTTGGGGAAAACCACGTTAATCCCGAGCCAGCGATTTTGAAACCTTCGCCCGATACTCTTCCGCCTTCGCCAACACCGCCTTGTCGTCGACGGTCAGCATATGCCGGTTCCTCACGATGAGGCGCCCGTTCACCATCACGTCCCCCACGTCCGACGCCTTGAGCGAATAAACCAGTTGCGAATACACGTTGTACAGCGGCGCTGCGTTGGGCGCGTCTAGCCTTATGCTGATGATGTCCGCCCGCTTCCCAGCTTCCAGCGAACCTATTTGATCGCTCATTCTTAGAGCCTGTGCGCCGAGAATCGTCGCCATCGCAAAGGCCTGATCGGCGGGCAGCGCTGTCGGATCGCCGGACGTGACCTTTTGCAACTTGGCCGCGAGATCCGTCTCTTCCAACAGGTCCACGTCATTATTGGATCCTGCTACTCCGTCGGTCCCTAAGCCTACTGGAATGCCGGCTTGCAGCATCTTGAGCACGGGCGCTACGCCGCTCGCGAGCTTCATGTTGCTCGACGGGCAGTGCGAGATCCCGGTTCCGGCCGCGCGCAGGAGGCCGAAGTCCGCGGCGTCGAGCCAAACCGCGTGCGCGACTAGCGTCCAGCCTTGCAGCACACCCAAATCGGCCAGCGCCTTCGTAGGCGACTTTTTGCGCTTTTGCATCGATTCGTCGAACTCCGTCTTGGTCTCCGCCAGATGGATGATCAACGGCTTGCCATAACGATCCGCCAGCGTTCGCGCGGCTTGCAGCGTCTCGTCCGATGTCGTGTAAATGGCGTGCGGCGCGACGGCCGGCACGATTAGCGCATCGTCGGCGTACGCTTTGATGAAAGTTTCCGCTCCTGCTAGCGCCGCTTCGGGAGTCTTGTAATCCGGGGCAGGGAAGCCGATCACGGTCTCTCCCAGCACGCCTCGCATGCCCGCCTTCTTGGTCTCCTCGGCCACCGTCTCCTCGAAGTAGTACATGTCGGCGAACGTAGTCGTGCCGGAAAGCGCCATTTCGAGCAGGCCCAGCCGCGTTCCCCAGCGCACGAACTCGCGGTCCACGTTCCTGGCTTCCGCCGGGAAAATGTATTTTTCGAGCCAGTCCTGCAGCTTCAAATCGTCCGCCACGCCGCGGAATAGCGACATCGCCGCATGGGTATGAGTGTTGATCAGGCCCGGTGCAAGGATCGCGTTAGGTTGATCCATGCGGTTGGTGGCGAAATATTTCGCGTCGATTTCGGCTCGCGATCCGACATCCACAATGCGATCGCCCAGAACGGCCACCGCGCCGTTTTCGATCACGCGACGTTGTGCGTCCTCGGTGACCACGTAGCGGGCGCTCCAGATCAGGTCGATGGGCCGCCCCGCGGGCCGCTCCTGAGACGGAATCGCGATGCAACACAGTATTATCGCGACCGTAATGCGTACAAATCGACCCATGATTCAGATTAACGCTTTGGAAAGTCGCTCAAATTCCGCCGGCGTCACCAGATGGAAACGGATTTCGAGCGACGTGAAAGCTTTGAGCGCCCGTGTCATTTCAGGCCCAGGAGCCTCGGGAGAGACCACAAATAGATTCTGCTCTGCGACGCGGAAGGGAAGCACTTGCCACTGGCGGACAGCGTGTTCCGGCAACGCATGCGCTACCGGCCATGGTACGGACTCCGGTTCGATCCGCGCCAGCGGAAGGCCCTGCTGAAAGCTCAGCGCCTGATATAGTTCCTCTATCGGCAGCCTGCCCGAATCAACCAAATACTCGCCCAGTCGCATTCCTGGCGTTCGTTCGGCGAGAGCCGACGCCAACTCCGCTGCCGGCACTGCGCCGGTACTCACCAGGATCTCGCCCAGCTTGCGCTTTTGCGCGAGCAGCGCCGCGCGCACCGGATAAGCGTGTTCGGTCTTGAGCCATTTGAGCGGTTGCCCGCGCACGCGAGCCCAGGTATATCGTGCAACGGCCTGAACTGTCGCGGCGGTATTTAACATATTCGCGTACACCGCACGCACCGGAACACCCAGCGCAAACACCCAACCATAGATGCGGCCGACGCACAGCATACGGAGGCCGGTGCGGATGATCTGCAACGCGAGCGTGGCCATTGCCAGGCGGGCCTGCCACGGTGTTACGCGCATCCACATGGCCGTAGCTGCTCCGTATACGAACACGAGATTTGCCGCCAGGCTCAGCGGATTCGCGATCAACCCTTTACGATCCCGCCATAGCCAATACACTTCCCCCGGTTTCCCCGACCAGCCAAACCGCTGCCAGCCTTGCAGCGCAATACCCGTGACCCAGCGCGTACGCTGCCGCAGCGCCGCATTCCAGCTGGCCGGGAAGAACTCGCGCGTCACCACGAAGTCTCGTCCCCCGCTCGAGCTTTTGGAAATGGGCACAAACGCCTGCGAACATCCCAAGCGAAACAGCCGCAATCCGTTTTCGTAATCTTCGGTAAGCGCCTCCGGCTCGAACAAACGATTGGACGATGCGCGCGCCAGCCGCTCCAGCGCATCGCGGCGATAGCCCGTGCCGACGCCACAGCTCGGCACAAAACCGCCCAATACTGCGCGAACCATCATATCCCGCGAATGATTCTCCGCGAACTCGTCGCAATAGACACCGTGCGTCAGCTTGCGGAGCGGAGTCGCCAGCGCCAGCACCGGCGTCTGCACGAAGTCGTAGCGGGCGGCATAGTAGTTGATCCAGCGCAACTCTTCCGGATGGACCAGATCCTCGGCATCGTGGATCACCACAATGTCGAAAACCTCGCCGCTGCGTTCTTCGAGCAGCAGCAGGTGCTGATAGATCCAGTTCAAGCAGTCGGCTTTGGAAGTCGGGCCGGGATGCGGGCATAGCGCCAGATGCACGTGCGGAAACCGCTCCGCCACCGCCTGCACCGCTTGCTGCGTTTCGACGTCATTGGGATAGCAGCCGGCGAAGAAATGATAATCGGGGTAACGAATTGCCGCGAGGTTGTGTTCGAGCATCCTCCCGGCCACCTGGTGCTCATGCCACAAAGGCACAAAGATGGCGATCCGTTGCTGTGGGGCGTTTTCCAACTGGCGCGGTCCGGGCGGGAACACGCTGGCGGCAGGGCGGAGCGCGGACTTGAGCCAAGTCCAACCCCACGCCAAATCCACCACCAGGTCGTCCAGGCCGCTGATTAGGATTGCTGTGGCTAGGGGCGCGAGAATCGCTAGGACAACGCGGTCGACTTGGGAAAACACCATTACTGTAGGAGAGTGTCTTGAGCGGCGCCGTACTCTCAAGCGTGATGATTCACGCGTGGTGATTCAGGGGTCCAGTGCCGGATCCTAACGCCGGCGCCGTGCGGATCGCCTCGGTGATGAATTTCTTCGCACTGCCGATGGCCTCACGCAGCGTGGAACCCTTGGCCAATTCGGCGGTGATGGCGGCGGAGTAGGTGCATCCTGTCCCATGGGTGTGCCGGGTCGCGATACGCGGGCTCGAAAACTCACGGAAGCCGTGCTCTGGTTCGAACAGCACGTCCACGGCCTCTTCGGCATCCAAGTGCCCGCCCTTTACCAGGACGTTCTTCGCTCCCAGCGATACGAGCTTTTCAGCCGCCTTCCGCATGGACGCGATATCGGTCACCGGGAATCCCGCCAGAACGGCAGCCTCTTCCAGATTCGGTGTCAGCAGAAATGCCCTGGGGATGAGTTGTGTCGCCAGAGCACGCTGAGCCTCCTCGTCCATTAACGCCGCGCCGTGCTTGCTGATCATCACCGGATCGATCACCAGCGGAAACGTAAAGCTTTGCGCCGCCGCGGCGGCTATAGCCTCAACCACGGCACTATTTCCCAGCGCTCCGATCTTGGCGGCGTGCGGAGGAATGTCGCAGCAGACGGCGTGAATCTGCTCCAGAACCAGATCCGGCGCCATCACCTCAACCCGCGTCACTCCTCGCGTATTCTGGACGGTAATTAGCGTAACGACGGCTTCACCGTACACGCCCAGGCGATGAAAGGTCTTGAGATCGGCTTGCAGGCCCGCGCCCCCGCTGGGATCCGAACCGGCAATCGAGAGCGCAACGCGCGTGGTCACCCTTTGAGTCTATTGAAAAACCAAATGCTGGGATTTAATTCCCGCCGAATTGCTGAGTTGCACATCCACGCTGCCGATGCCCGATGTGTCGCCCGTAACCGGAAAGCTCACTCGGATTTGGAACGCGCTGCCGGCTTGCGTCTTCGTAAAAAACGTTCGAAAATCCGTCGTGAAATCAGCGTGAATTGCGCCCGCGGAAAGCGGTTGGCCTGAAATATCGGAGAACGTAAACGTCATCACTCCTGCCGAGTAAGTGTTGTCGAACCCGGTTACTTGTATATCTAAATCCCCTGTCCGCCGCGTGGCGATCGAGGAGTCAATGGAAATCGTGGACGCCGGGATTGTTAGCACTGTGGTGGCGTCCCCCACAGTCGCCACTCCTGCAAGAGTGAAGCGGATGCGGCCGGAGGTAGTTCCCGTCTGGAACATGGCCGACGTCTGCCCGCCGATTGAGATTAACGTGCTGCCCTGCGTAACGGAAAACGGCAGTGAGCGCGTTCCGGTGGCTAGAAAGACAGCCGCGGGGTCGTCGGTCACCAGCGTCGTATCCGGCGCGAACGCCAAATTGACGTTTCCCGATGCGGAGGAGGAGGCTGCGGTGGGAAGGCGCATGGTCAGGCGCCGTTGTTGCCCGCTCTGGATCGCGCCCGCGTCGAATTCGAGCAGAGGCGTTGGGAGTAGGGTGTTGAACGCTGTACCTTTCAATGCGTAGGTACGAGTTTCGATGGCCAGCGAGCCGGTATACATGCCCGCCGCGCCCGGTATGAAATTCACTACGAATGTGATCGCGCCGCCGGCCGGGATCGTGAATGGCGCTTGCGGTCCTGCCGATATTTGAAAGCCTGTGCCGGTAACTTTGAAAGTCGCGATGGTCATGGTCTGCGCGCTCGGGTTCTGCAGCGAGAAGTTGCACAGTCGTGCTTGACCTGCCTGCACGGACCCAAAATCGATAGAAGCCGGAGGGCCGTTGGATCCCGTGCATACCGGAAAAACTGTCAACGCGGGGCCTAGGACTACGTTCGCGATGATAATCGCGCTGACGCTGTTGATGTCGCTGTCCACACGCAGGTTGGCGGGGTAAAGCGGGGCCACCGTGGTTTGGCTGAAACTCAACAGCGAATCTTGCACGCTTCCAGGGGCGATCGTAAACGGCAGCGACGGACGGTCGATCGTGTATCCCACTCCGTCCGCGAAAAAATAAGTGATGCTGGCCGTTTGAGTTCCGATATTCCGCACGCGGATGCGCACACTCGCCGTATCGCCCGCCGCGACCTTGCCCATGTCGAGCACCGAGCCAATCGGCACTTCAGCGCCATTGTTGACCGTGAACAGCGCGATCTGTGCGTGCATCGCCAGCGGAACCAGGAGCGCGACGAAGATCGTACGCGTCACGGCGCACTTCCTGGGAGTTGATAGACTGCCTCGTGTCCGGCTTCAATCCGCAATGCGTAGATCTCATGGCCTGTCCGGACCAGGGCATAGTGCGGACCCATCCCGGTAATGCTTTCCGCGCCCGTCAATTCAAGTCGTAATTCTCTGTGGTCCCGCCGGAGCACGATTTGATCCCTGGTAGCGAACAGTACACCCTCCGGTAGAAGAAGTACTGGTCCCGAGGCGTCGGGGATCGAATCGACCACCGAACCGTCGGAATGAACTATTGACACCTCGCCGTCCCTGCGTACGGCGATTTCCTTCAGCCTGACAGAAAAAACTTCGCCATCCACCATCCAGTCGAGGGGGTCCAAGGCGTCCTCATGCCAGCGCGCAAATACGCGAGACTCCGGAAAATACACGATGGCGTCATTACCATTCAGGCCGAATATCGCGGGACCTGGCGGCGCGTCGGTCTCCCCAGTCGCCGAGAGGATCTTTGAATCGGTCTTGGCCAGGCACATCCGCTCCGAACACGCAGCCGAGAGAACCTCGGAGGCTATCGCCGGACCGAGCCAAAAATTGCCCGCGACGCCTTGCACCACCCTCAACGTTCCCGCTGGATCGACTATGGCCCCAATAGCGGGAACTTCAATCCCCGACTGCGCCCAGGCGCAACCGGCATAGAGGACAATTCCCAAAGTAATTCTCATGGTTTCCCGATGATGATGCTGGGCGTCCCGATTTGCGGCGCGTTCACGCCGGCCGCCGCAGCCGCCGAGGGAGTGCCGCGGCTCGATATCGCTGCAACGCCCACAAATGCGGCCGCCGCGATGCCTACTCCTATCCAAATCCTCTTGTGATTCCGCCAGCCTCCCAGCAGCCCGTCTTTCCTGCCGATACTCTTTCCGACGCGCGGGTCAGACGAGACCAGAGCGTTCGAGAGATACAATCCGCACACCGTGCCCGCGCGAGCCTGCCCTTTGGCCGCCGTGATGCGCACCTCTAGTGGGCCTGTCACACGATTCCACTGCATGCCCCATACATTGGCGCGGCCGTCCGCCGAGGTCGTAACCACCTCCGTCGGCATGCCCGAGGAAAACGTTCCGGTCGGTCCGTCTTGAGGAAGCCGGAAAACAACGGCGACCCCATCTACTGGCTTCCCCGTTTCATCCGTCACTTGGACTGTGACCCCGCGCGTGGCCCGGGAGCCTATCGGATAGACCGCGCCCTCGCCTTCCACAATGTGGATAAGCAAAATCGCCGGGTCACTTTGAGACACGACTTGCGCCGCAATCGGGAGCAGCGGTAGTACGAAGGCTAGGCAAGTCTTAACCACGAGAGATAAGTGGCTGGACGTTAGAAGTATTCTCAGGGCGACTTGTGCGCAGACAACGCGCTACAGGTCATCGGCGTTAGACCGAGGTTCGCAAACCGGATGTACAACTCAGGACGGCAATTGCGGCTCCAGAAGTAGTTCTGCCAGAGCTTGGAATCGTCGACGCGCACGTACTGCCAATGGAAGGGACGGTTGGTGTAGAAGAGCCAGATCCGGCCATGATAATCGTGCGGAATTTTGGAGTCAAGATCGTGGCGGATTTTCTCCGGCGTTGAGGTATCCGGCCCAGGAGCCCGGCCGCGCGCGCAGCATGGCCATCCAGTGTCCCCGTAGATTACGGGCTTCGCGCTCCAGCCCTGGATCGCGGTGTATAGGAAGAATCCTTCGCGCAGGGATGCGTGTACCAGCACAAGATCGTCAGGGCCGACGTTCTTGCGAAGATAGCGGACCGCTCCGGACATATCCTCTTCCGGCTGGAAGCGGCCCTCGTGAAACTGCTTGCGCACGCCCAGGAACATCACCACAGCCGCCGCCCCAATGACAACTGCGTCCACTACTCCCCGTCGCCATTTCGCATAAGTGGCAAGATCCTCCACGTTCATCGCCACCAGCAGCAAAAAGCATGGCCGCACGAACAGCTGCGTCCGCGGACTTGCCGGATACCATCCAAACGCTTCGCTGGCGAACAGCAACACGCACGGAAAGAGCAGCAGGATCGCGATCCAATTCCGAGGAAGCGCGATTGCCCGTGCCCCGGCGACAATACAAAACAGGCCGGCTGCGATGATGCCGGGAGTCAGTAACGTCTGCGGATCGCCCATCCAGTAGGCGCGCAGAGCCGGCGTGTAATTTGGCCGGACGAACAGCCCATATAAGACCGCCAGCACAACGCCCGCGATACCCGCCAGCGTGATCGCCCGGGCGCGATTACCCAGAGCGACCACCAAGATCAACCCCGGCAGCAGAAAGGCGGTCGGATACGACAACGTCATCGCTGCGACCACCACCGCTAGCAGCACATAGAACTGCTTGCGCTCCGGCTGTTTCAAATACGTGACCGCCGCCCATAGAACCAGGCTGGTTGCAGCGACTTCGCCGCCATACTGCTTGAACGACCGGAAATATTCGACCACGGTTGGATTAAACGCGAGCGTCGCCGTCGCGAGCGCCGCAAATGGCGGCGAGACTATTCTTCGAGCCGCAGCCAACATCGCCCACACGGCCACCAAGGATAGGAATAGCGGGGCGCTCCGCAGGACTACTGTCGACAAGCCAAATATCCTGACCGCGATCCGGCTCAGGAGAAGAAACAGCGGGGGACTGGTCTGTAACCAGTTGGGATAGTAGAACATCCCACCGAGCGTAGGCGCGTTTACCGAGTTCGCGACCCACGCCTCATCCAGCCATAGACTGCGCTCGATGCCGTACAAACCCAGCACCAAGGTGAGCGCCAGCAGCGCTACGGTTGCGAGCCTCCCAGTCAGCACTCCTAGCAAGTATCCCGCAGAGCGTGTTTAAATGGTTAAAAGTCCTGATGCCAGACATGGGGTTTAGATTGCGGCGGAGCGCCAGATCCTTTGCGCTCAGGCTGCGCGAGCTGCGGATGATCGCCTGGGGCGCGATGTCCACGCGCCATCCCATCATGGCGCACATTATTCCCATCCGCCGTTGCAATCTATCTTGCACATACTGCAACGAATACGACGATTTCTCAAAGCCCGTCCCCCCGGAAACTGTCATCGCCCGGATCAACCAGTTGGCCGATCTTGGTACGGTGATCGTCACCCTTTCCGGTGGCGAGCCCCTGCTTCATCCCGATCTCGATGACATCATCCGCGCCATGCGCCGCCGGGGGCTCATTGCTGGAATGATTACGAATGGCTATCTGCTCACGCCGGATCGCGTAAAGCGTCTGAACCAGGCTGGGTTGGATTGGATGCAGATTTCCATCGACAACGTCATGCCCGACGACGTTTCGAAGAAGAGTCTCAAGGTGCTCGACAAGAAGCTCCAAGTTTTGGCTGAGCATGCCTTATTCCGCGTCAACATCAACTCGGTTGTCGGCGGCGGGATTCATAACCCGGAAGATGCCTTGGTGGTTGGCCGTCGCGCTGTGGAACTAGGATTCCAGTCCACGGTGGGCATCATCCACGATGGTGACGGCCAGCTTCGCCCGCTGAGTGATCGCGAGCGAGGCGTGTACCATGAGATGAAGGCCATGGAAAACCGGGGTTTCGCCCGGTTCAGTTATTTCCAGGATGCTATCGCTCAGGGGAAACCTAACAATTGGAAATGCCGCGCCGGATCGCGCTACATGTACATTTGCGAGGACGGCCTGGTGCATTACTGCTCGCAGCAGCGCGGCTATCCGGCGAAACCTCTTGACAAGTACAGTCAGGATGATCTGGATCGCGAATATCTCACCGAAAAGCCCTGTGCACCTTATTGCACGGTAAGCTGCGTTCACTACGTCTCATACTTCGATTTCTGGCGTGGCCCGCAGACCCTAAAGTCAGAGATACCGGCGGAGAATCCCCAGCCGCTGGTCAAGATCCAGGGCGCCGCGGACTAATCCGCCTAGTTTTCCGAGGGCTTCTCTACGTGGTCAATCACTAATACGTCGAGCGGAGCCTTGGCCGGCGCGAGCCGAAGCCCCACTTGTTCCTGCAATGCGGTGAAGATAGAGGGCCCGTTATTCTCCGATGCCGGTTCGGGCGGTCCAGGCTGGCCGGGAATGGTGCTATTTTCACCAGGCTCGGGTACCCAATCCAGCACCAGGTCGTATTCACCCGTGAGGTTCGTCATATCGATCACGGGCTTACCTAGCTGCCTCGTAAGCTGGGCCGTCAGCGCGGCCAATCGAACTTTCTGGAAGCTCATGTGTCCGCGTTCCACGTGAACTTCCGGTCCGGGGTCATCTGCATTTACGTGCAACTTCGGGCCATTTTTCAGGACCACCAGCGCATAAGCGGGCACCTGTTTTTTCTTCTCCGTATGAACTTTTAGCTGGAATCGGTGGGCGAGCAATGCTCGTATCATACGGCTTTGTTGTTCCGCTGGCAGCCTACCGGGCACGCCTGCTGCTTGGGCCTCAATATTCCATCGATCCGTACCGATCCATCTTGGCCCACCGGTGATCTGTAAATCCTGCACATCGTATCCGTACCGCATGAGGAGACGCAAAGTAATTCCGGTGGCCGAGAAACGCCCTCCCGTCGGTGGTCCTACATAAACCCGGTAGTCGCCGTCGGCGTTGGGCTTTATCGCGACAACGTCAAAACGGGGTTCGTCTGAGGTTTTGAGTTGGGCTTGGGCCAGAACCGCAGCGGCGATCGACAACGTAAGGGACGAGCGTAACCGCATCTCAATAAGGATTATGCTACTAAGGCAATAAGGATTATGCCACTAAGGCGATTAACTTCGTAACAGTTTGCAGCGCCGAAACGTCGCCTTCACATGGACACCAGATTCAGGACTGCAGGGTTGGCGATAGCCATCGCGGTATCGCTTGTTGGGTGCAGCAAAACTTCCGATTCATCGACGGTCACGGGTTTGACGCCGTCTGCGTCTCCCGACGCTACCGCGCCCGCGAAAGCGGATACCCCGTTGTCGCCGAAGCCGCACGCGGTGACCCTCGCCGAGGGCACGCCGATCAAGATTCGAACCCAAACTACGCTTTCAACTAAGGAGACGAAGACGGGCGATAGCTTCACGGCCACGCTGGCGGAGCCGATCGTGATCGATGGTAACGTCGTGGCTCCCCGTGGTTCGCAGGTAACAGGACGCGTGGTGGACTCCGATCCCGGTGGCCGCGTCAAAGGTGTGGCGACTCTTTCTGTCAGACTGACCCACCTTCGCGTCGGCGACCGGAAGGTCGAGATCCAGACCCGCACAATCGCGCGTCAGGCGCACGCCACCAAACGCAAGGACGCTGCGAAGGTCGGGATTGGTGCCGGTATCGGGGCAGCCATCGGGGCGATCGCCGGGGGCGGGGAAGGTGCGGCCATCGGTGCTGGAGCTGGAGGCGCGGCAGGCACCGGATTGGTCCTGGCGACCCACGGCGATCCTGCGATAATCGCCGCCGAGAGCGTGCTCACGTTCAAGTTGACCGCGCCGGTAACAGTGGAACCCGGCTAGCAGGCGCTACCGTTTCGCGTAGGATTATCTTCCGAATCTAATATAGTCTCTCGCTTTTGGCGAGAAACTTCTAGTAGAGTCAGCGTGATACGCGCTATTCTTAGATTGGAAGGCGGCGTGCACTCCAGTCGTCTGGAGAAGTGTTCCTCGGGCTATGCGGGAACTGCGGCAACAGTTAACGAACGCTCTGCTGATGATCGTCACCGTGGCGGCAGTGGTCGCCGCGGCGATCAATTTCCAGCAGCAGAGTAAGTTCCACATGCCCGATGACGGAGTCACCTGGGTGGACCAGCAGGTCGCCGGTGAGTCTGTCCCGGTTGCCGCCTACGTAGCTCCCGGGAGCCCTGCCGAGAAGGCCGGGATTCACGAAGGAGACAGCCTCATTTCGATCGACGGCCTGAGGATCGGCCGCGCCGAGGAAGCCGCGGAAGTTCTGGCGCGCCTCGGCACGTGGCATAAGGCCGAGTACAAGATCATGCACAACGGCACGGAAGTGCCGGCTCCCGTGATCGTCGGCGAGGTCACTCGCGATTCCACGCTGTACTATCAGTACGCGGTGGGCGTCCTCTACCTGGGCATCGGTTTGTTCGTGTACTTCCGCCGCAGCAGCGCGCCGCGTGCATTGCACTTTTTCCTGCTATGTCTGGCTTCGTTCGTGTTGTCCACCTTCCACTACACCGGCAAGCTGAATAACTTCGATAAAGCGATCTATCTGGGCAATGTTATGGCGTGGTTTCTGGCGCCCACACTCTTCCTCCATTTCTGCTTCTCCTTTCCCGACAGCCAATCCTGGATCCGGCGGCGTGGCGCCGCGGTGCTGGTGTATCTGCCCGGACTGGCGTTGCTCACCATTCAGTCGGGATTCATTTTCGGTTGGCTGCGGACCGCGACCCCACTGATCGAGATACGCTGGCTGCTGGACCGTTTGTGGCTGGGCTTCCTGTGCGCGATGTACCTCGCGGGCGGCGCAGTGCTGGCGTTCCAGATGCGCCGCGCGACCGATCCGATCGTCCGACGCCAGTTGACCTGGCTGCGTAACGGCGCGCTACTGGGCATCATTCCCTTCGCGCTGATTTATGCCGTGCCCTATATGTTCGGCGTGGCTCCGAACCAGGCCATGAATCTGGCGGTGCTCTCGCTCCCGCTGATTCCCCTGACCTGGGCCTACGCGATCCTACGCTACCGGTTGATGGATGTGGATGTCATTTTCCAGCAAGGCTATGCCTATACGCTGGCCACCTTCTGCGTGCTGGCGATCTTCTACGGCACGATATTCTCGGTCAGCGGCACCGGGGAACTGAACGGTGCGGCCATGGTGGTGATGATCCTGATCGCCGCGTTCGTGTTCCAGCCGATCCGGAAATGGGTTCAGGAGCAACTCGACCGCTATTTCTATAAGGATCGTTACGACTACCGGCGCACGCTGATCGAATTCGCGCGCGAGTTGGGATCGCCCACCGATTTGCGCGAAATGCTGGAGACCGTCTCGGACCGCCTGATACGCACGCTGGGAATCCGCTATGTCGCGTTCTTCATCTGGGATGACGCCGAGAACCGTTTCCAGCTGGAGCTGGCCTTCAATCGCAACGGGAAGCAGACCGACCATGTTCCCTACGGTTTGGACTTAAGCTTTCTGAGCCCGAATCCGAAGAAGCCATACTTGTTTTTCGAGCGCACGCGCAATCTCCTGGACGTCGTCTCGCACGAGTGGCCCAGCGGTGTGCGGCGCTCCATTGCCGAGCTGGAGTTGACCTACTATCTGCCCTGCTCGGCGCGCGGCCGAACTATCGCGTACCTGGGCGTGAGCCGCACCGAATCGCATGATTTTCTGTCCAGCGAAGATGTCGAATTGCTCATGACGCTCTCCGGTTACGTGGGCATCGCCATCGACAACGCCAAGCTGTATCAATCTTTGCAGCGCAAGGCAGACGAATACGAACGGCTCAAAGAGTTCTCCGAAAACATCGTCGAATCCATTCACGTCGGCATTCTGGCCGCGGACCTCGAAGACCGCGTCGAGAGCTGGAACTCCCAGGTAGAGAAGCTGACCGGTGTTCTTCGCCAGAACGCCGTGGGCCGGAAACTGCGGGACCTCCTACCGGAAGATCTGTGCGATCAGCTGGAAATGTCCCGCGACGACGCCGGTGTTCAGAACATCTATCAGTACCGGATGCGCGAGCGCCATGTCGGAATAAACGACGCGACGCTGAATATCGCCGCGGCGCCGCTGATTTCGCGCGAAGGCGATCGCATTGGCCGTCTGATCATCCTCGACGATGTCACCGATCGCGCCGAGCTGGAGCGCCGGCTGATGCAGGCTGACAAGCTCAGTTCCATCGGACTGCTGGCGGCGGGCGTCGCTCACGAAGTCAATACGCCGCTGGCGGTAATTTCGACCTACGCGCAGATGCTGGCTAAGCAAATTTCGGGCGACGAACAAAAGGCTCCGCTGCTCGAGAAGATCGCGCGCCAGACGTTCCGGGCAAGCGAGATCGTGAATTCGCTGCTGAACTTCTCGCGCACTTCCGCCACCGAGTTCGTTCCCGTGGACCTGAACAAGGTGCTGCGGGAGACCCTGAGTCTCGTCGAGCATCAGTTCGCGAAAAGTTCAGTGAAGGTGGAACTGGTACTCGACGAGAGCATCACGCTGATCAAGGGTAGTCCCGGCAAGTTGCAGCAGGTGTTTCTCAATCTGTTCCTGAACGCGCGCGATGCGATTGAATCCGGGGGGCCATCCGGCGGTAGACTGACTATCCAAACCGAACGGGGGAACGGCGCGGTTCGCGTCAAGGTGAGCGATACCGGCACGGGCATTGCACCGCAGAATCTGGCGCGTATCTTCGATCCGTTCTTCACCACGAAAGGTGCAGTCAAGGGTACAGGTCTGGGCCTTTCCGTGAGTTACGGGATCGTGCGCGAGCACGGCGGCGATATCGAAGTTCAAAGCCAGCAATGCAAGGGAACCCAGTTCGTTCTGACATTCCCGATAAGTTCTGCCGGGCAAGCGGTGCCGCCCCCGGCCAGGCGAGAAGCACCCGGCGTGGCAGTCCCGGCTGTTTCCACACCAGCCGCCGCGATGTCCGCGACGCCCATGGCGCGGAGCGGGATCGCCGGTTCTGTTCCGTCCCCAATTGTAGGAAAGTCTGATACGTTCATCCACTAATGGCCGATACAGTCGCCAATTTCCCTCCCGATGTGCTGACGGGGGATGCCGTCCGTGGGCGTATTCTGGTCATCGACGACGAACCCGATATCCGCGACAGCCTGGAAGCCCTGCTTTCCAGTGAAAACTATCGTGTCGAGCTGGCGGCCAATGCCACTGAGGGCCTGAAGCGCCTGGAAACCTCAGCCTACGATCTAGTACTGCTGGACCTCATGATGCCCGACAAGAGCGGGATGCAGGTGCTCGAAGAAATCCGAACCCGCGATCGCGAAACTCCGGTTTTCATGATTACGGCGTACGGGTCGGTCGAAGTTGCCGTGGCGGCGCTCAAGCGCGGCGCCAACGACTATTTCCCGAAGCCATGGGACAACGAGAAGCTGCTGATCGAGATCGATCACATGATCGCCAAGCGGCGGCTGGAGCGGGAAAATACCGAGCTCAAACGCGCGTTAAAACAACGCTACAGCTTCCCGAACATCGTCGGCAAGAGCGAGCGGATGCTGAAGATCCTGGACCTGGTCGGTCAGGTGGCAGCCAGCCGTGCGACGATCCTGATTACCGGGGAGACTGGAACGGGCAAGGAACTGATCGCCAACGCGATCCATGCCCATTCGGCGCGCGCCGAGCATCCCTTTGTCCCTGTTCACTCCGGCTCGGTGCCTCCGGATCTCCTGGAATCGGCTTTGTTCGGTCACGTTCGGGGCGCGTTCACCGGCGCTCTGGCAGCGCGCAAGGGATACTTCGAAGTGGCCGATCACGGGACCATCTTTTTCGACGAGATTGGCACGATTTCCTTGGAGACGCAGACCAAGCTGCTGCGCGTGATCCAGGAACGGGAATTCATGCCGCTGGGCTCGACCGAAACGGTTCGGGTGGACGTGCGGATCGTGGCCGCGACCAACGCCGATCTAAAGAAGTTCGTGGAGGAAGGGAAGTTCCGCGAGGATCTGTACTACCGTCTGAACGTGATCAACCTGGCGCTTCCGCCGCTACGCGACCGCAAGGAAGATATTCCAGCGCTGGTGGACCACTTCTTCAACAAATACTGCCGTGAGAACGAGAAATTTCTGGACCAGGATAACCGCTCGCGCCTGACGTTCGAACCCGACGCCATGCAGATCCTGATGGACCACGCTTGGCCCGGTAATGTTCGCGAGCTAGAGAACGTCGTGGAGCGGGCGGTGGTTCTGGCTTCGCAGGCCAGCGTACCCGTGGACGTGCTGCCCGAGCATCTGCTTGAAGCGCGTGGGCTGCGGATCCGCCGCGATGAAAGCGGTAAGCTGCCGGCCGACGCGTCGCTGTTTGAAATCGTCGCCGATTATGAACGCCGCAAGATCATAGAACAACTAGAAGCTTCCGACTGGAGCCAGACCTCGGCAGCCGAAGCTTTGCGGATTCCGCTTTCGACGCTGAATCAGAAGATCAAGCGCCTGAACATCGAGATCCGCAAACGTACGACGAGCTAAGCGTTTACAACCACTCGCCTGAAGCAAGATAACGATCCTCGGAAAGGCGCCGACGGTGAACATAAACCCAGGCCCGGAACGTTTGCCCGGTCTCGAGGGTCGCACGGCGAAGTTCGCGATCATAGCTTTCTTCCCATTTGTCGAGCGCCTCAAGTGTCTTCGCCGGCTGGCGCAGCTGGTACAATTCGCCTGTTATCAAGTCCTTAGGATCGCGGGAAGGCCGCATCCCAGGGTACCGGCGTAGGTAATAAAGCCGGCCTGGCATATGCGCACGGCCCAGCAGTCTCGCTTCGCGCCGCAGCCGTCGTGCGTAGCGATTCTGGAAGCCACTTTTCAGAGTGCCGTAGACGAACAAATAAGGGTGACTTGACAGTGCGATAACCCTAATCCTATCATGGGGTTGTGAAAAGGGTTGTAACCGGGCGAAGCGGGGGAGGGCGGCTTTGATTAAACTCGACATCATCAATGAAGTGGTTAACCGGACCGGTATCACCAAGACCAAGGCTGAGATGGCCGTGGAAACCGTGTTCGAGAGCATGAAGCGCGCTTTGGGCCGCGGCGAGCGCATCGAGCTCCGAGGCTTCGGGATCTTCAACGTGCGTCCACGCAAAACCGGCATCGGCCGCAACCCGCGTACCGGCGCCGAAGTCGCAATCCCGCCGGGAAAAGCTGTGCGGTTCAAGCCGGGCAAGGAGCTGCAGACGCTCCAATAGTCGTCTGCGGGCTCTGTGTCGACTAACGGCCCTCCGTATTTGCCACCGTT
Organism: Bryobacteraceae bacterium; assembly: GCA_025980665.1. GTDB lineage: Bacteria > Acidobacteriota > Terriglobia > Bryobacterales > Bryobacteraceae > Palsa-187. The sequence continues at coordinate 14,028 of JAICXC010000019.1, read as the reverse complement.
CCGGATCACGGAGTCCGCTCCGGAAGCCGGCCTCTACTCGTTCGCTGAGCATTTTTATCCGCGGCCTCGCCATCGGTATTGGCTGCACGCCTTGTTGCTCGTCGCGACGCTGCTAAGCACCACCATTGTGGGCGCGGGCATGGCTCGGAGCTTCGCTCAAAATCGGCCCATCGATTTCGGCGAGAGCCTCATGGGATATCTGCGCATGTGGCACGATCCTTCGTATTTGCTGCCGGGCCTGCCTTTTTCGCTGACCCTGCTGACCATCCTATTGGCGCATGAATTCGGGCACTTTCTCACCGCCCGATATTATCTAGTGGACGTCTCCCTGCCGTTTTTCATTCCGTTTCCCAGCTTGATCGGGACCATGGGAGCTTTCATCCGGATACGCTCCGCAATACTATCCAAGCGCGTGCTATTCGATATAGGGATAGCGGGTCCCCTTGCGGGGTTCGTGGCGCTGGTGTCGCCGCTGGTAGCTGGGATGGCTTTGTCGAAGGTGGTTCCGGGAATCGGGCGGAGCGGGGAGCTGGTGTTCGGCACGCCCCTCATCTTACGGCTGATGGAATGGGTTAGATTCCCCGGCGTCGCCGTAGGCGATATCTACCTTCACCCGGTGGCCCGCGCCGCCTGGGTGGGCCTATTGGCGACGGCATTGAATCTGCTACCTATCGGGCAGTTGGACGGCGGGCATATTCTCTACGCATTTTTGGGCGAGCGCACCCAGTATCTTTCCCGCGTGTTCATCTTCATTCTGGTGCTGATGGGCGTGTTTATCGCCTATAGCTGGCTATTCTGGGCAGCCCTCTTGTTTTTCTTCGGGATGCGCCACCCTGCCATTGTCGATCCCCATCCCTTGGGGCGCTTTCGAACCTGGCTGGCCGTGGTCGCATTGGCCATTCTGATACTTTCCTTCACCATGGCGCCGGTGTCCTAAATCTGCCGCCGTGAAAATCTCCGCCACCATCATCACGTTTAACGAGGAGCGCAACCTCCCGCGCGCCATCGAAAGCCTGCGCTGCGCCGACGAAATTCTAGTGTTGGATAGCGGATCCACTGACCGGACCGTTGAGATCGCCCAGAAGCTGGGAGCTCGCGTAATAGACAGCCCCTGGCCCGGCTACGCCAAGCAGAAAAATCTCGCGGCGGAGAATGCTGCCTATGACTGGATTCTGTCGCTCGACGCCGACGAATCCCTGAGCGAGGCCCTGGAGGGCGAGATCTGGCGGCTAAAGAAAAAGGGTCCGGAGTTCGATGCCTATACGATGCCGCGCATGGCGCAGTATCTGGGGCGATGGATTCACCACTCTGGATGGTATCCGGATCGCAAAGTCCGGCTGTACAACCGCCAGAAGGCCCATTGGCAAGGCGAATTCGTGCATGAATCGGTGAAAGTGGATGGCCGGGTCGGGCATTTCGAATCAAATCTGCTGCACTTCACGTGCGACTCACTTTCGGAGCATCTCAAAGTGATGGACCGGTACACCACACTGGCAGCCGAACAGCTGCTGGCCGCCGATGAAAAGCCGACCTGGGGACGTCTTATCTTTGAGCCGCCCTGGACGTTCTTCCGCACCTACGTTTTGAAGGCGGGATATCTGGACGGAGTCGAAGGGTTAGCGATCGCGAACATGGCGGCACTTTATAACTTCGTCAAGTACGCGAAGGCGCGCTTCATGTCGCCCGGACGAGAGTAAGACGAGAGTAAAACATGCTGGAAGCAGTGTTGGCTTTTCTGGCGGGACTCCTGATCGGGAGCTTTCTGAACGTGTGCGTCTATCGCCTGCCACGCGATCTTTCGGTCGTGCGGCCCCGCTCGCATTGTCCGGGATGCGAAAAACAGATCGCCTGGTATGACAACATTCCGGTACTGAGTTTTTTGATCCTTGGCGGCAGATGCCGGCATTGCCGTGAACGGATCCCGTTGCGCTATCCGCTGGTGGAGCTGGCCACAGCTGCAGCCTTCTCGTTGTGTGTGGCGCAGTTGGGATTAACGTGGCCCGCGGCAAAATACGCGATGCTGAGCGCGATCCTGATCACGCTGGTCGCCACAGATTTGGAAGAGCGAATCCTGCCCGACGAGTTCACGCTGGGCGGAACAGTGCTGGGAATCGCGCTGTCAGGCCTCGTGCCGCTGGATCCGGGTATCGCGACGTTCCTTGTCTGGGGCGCACTCGGCCCGCGTTGGTCTTCGGTGGTCGAGTCGGTCACGGGGGCCTTGCTTGGGTCAGGACTGATCTGGGGATTCGCCGCGCTGTATGGCAAAATCCGCAAGCGCGATGTCCTAGGTTTGGGCGACGTCAAGATGATTGCCATGCTGGGGGCGTTTCTGGGCCTGGAGGAAGCCTTGCTGATTCTGTGCGTGGCGGGCTTCGTGGGGTCCTTAGTCGGCGTGATCTACATCGTCGCAGCCAAGAAAGATTGGACCACTTACGAACTTCCGTACGGGAGTTTCATCGGCGCGGCGGCCTTGGCGATTGCGCTGTGGGTCCACGTGCTGAAAGCACACTAGCCGCTCGAGCGAAACCTTGTAAGAAAGTTCGCGCGCGAGCGACTATCTGTACATAGAACCCAATCCCAAGCAAGACGAGTTGTACCAAGAGGCAGCCGATGGCTATGGCGCAGTGCTGGACCGTTTGGCGAGCGCTTATGAAGCCAAACCGACGAACGTCGCGCCTGCTGCAGGACATTCACGTTGGGCTGTGGCGGAGTTTCGCCGCCTTCGACGGGGGGTGTTCCCTTCGAACCTGGGTGTATCGCGTGGCACACAACATCGCAACTTCGCATGTGATCCCGCAGAAGCGAAAGAACAGCGTGTTAGTGACGCTGGAAGCGATCGAGGCGATGTCTGACGTTCAGGATCGTTATGACCAACGCGCGAATGTTGAGCGGCTCCTGGCGCTGGTCCAGCGCCTTAAACCGTTGGATCGGCAAATGACGCTGCTGTATCTGGAAGGCATGGACACAGCCTCGATCGGAGAGGTGATGGGAGTTTCCGCAGGAAGCGTAGCGACCAAAATTCATCTGATCAAGAATATTCTGGCTCGCCGCTTTCATGGAGGTGAACGCGATGCCGGATGACATCAGAACCGTCTGGCAAAGTCAGACAAAGAAGCCATCCAATGTATCCCTGGAACTAATTCGTCGTAAAGCCCGTCGGCTCGAAGGAACAATGCACCAACAGGTTGTGTCGATCTATGTTGCCGCGCTGGTAGTTGTCGTGATGGCTTTGTACATTTCCTGGCAGCTTGACGAAATATTGTTTCGGATGGGGCCTGTGCGTTGATTCCTGTGGGCCGTGAGCCTGATATACCGGGCTCGTAAGGCAGTTTCGTCCGGGCGATTACCGCTGGATGCAACGCTCAGCGCCAGCCTTGATTTTTATCGGCAGGAACTGGAGCGCCAGATCTCCTACTTCCGAGCCGGACGGAATACGATCTGGCCACTTCTCCTTAGCGCAGCTTTGTTTCTGACGCCCTTTGTCAGGGGAGCGATGGGGAAGCCGGATGCGCGGATTTGACTCGCGGGAATCGAAGTACTTGTTGCTCAGTCTGGTTCCATTGCTTCCAGTGATGGTGATTTGTGTAGTTTCAGTTTTCGTCGTGGAGAGGCGAAAGCTACGCGCCGTTCAAAAGGAAATCGAGGAGTTAGATAAGTTTACGGGCGCAATAAGACCTTAAGGACACCTTTCTTCGCAGCGGTCGCAAAGGCTTCGGGGGCGCGATCCAGCGGAAACTCCTCGGAGATCATGCTTCCGACGTTCACTTTACCGGAAGACAGCAGCGGCAGGGCGGCCTCGAATCGTCCGCAGCGGGAACCGATCAGAGTGATCTCGTTGACAATCGCCGGGGCGGTGTCGATCGACACCAGGCCGTGCACCGTGGACTTCATAATCACCGTTCCGCGCGGGATGCACATGGACACGGCGGCTTTCAGGCCTTCCGATGATCCCGTGGCGTCGACGACGAAAGGCCACGCGGCGAAAGGTAGTTTCTTAGGAACGATTTCGGTTGTCACGCCGGTCGGCTCGACCAGACGCATCTTGTTTCGGTGCCGCCCAAAGAGATGAACCTTCGCGCCCTTCGCCTGAAGCACCTGCGCGACGAGAAGGCCGAGCTTACCGTCGCCCAGGACGGCCACACGCTCGCCCTTGGGAATTTTCACTTGGTCGAGAATCTCACACGCGGCGGCAATAGGCTCGATGAAGACTGCGTGTTCCGTGGGGATCGACGCAGGCACGCGATGCAGGTTGCGGATCGGCAATGTCAGGAACTCGCGGAATGCTCCAGGATGCTTGACGATGCCGAGCACAGTTCTCGTAGGGCAGTGGCGGCCCAGGCCATGCTTGCACCAGGTACACGTTCCACAGGCGAGATTAATCTCGCCTGCCACCCGCGCGCCAATCCATCTGCTGTCCGCAGCTTCCGTCACTTCGCCGACGAATTCGTGACCCGGCGTTCCCGAGAATCCGTAGTATCCGCGCTGAAGCTCCAGGTCAGTCGAACATATCCCGGCGGCAAGCAGCCGAATTCGCGCGAAGCCTTCTGGAACGCGCGGCATGGGGACGTGGCGAAGCCTTACTCGGCCCGATTCGAGATGAACGGCAAGCATCGTTTAAAGTTAAGAGATATGGCTTCAGCAACGCAAACCGCCGCGGCGGAGCTGGTGTGTTTTAACGAAGGTTGCCGCGCCCGGTACGCGATCACGGAGGTCCTGTACAATTGCCCGCAGTGCGGCGGACTTATTGAGGCGGGCTATGCCCGTCTTGACGCGGACCCGGAGATGCTCAAACGCACGTTTCGCGACCGGCGTACAAGCAATGCTCCCCTCGATCAAAGCGGCGTCTGGCGATATCGCGAGCTGTTTCCGTTTCTCGACGACTATCGCCACGTAGTCACGCTCCGCGAAGGGAACACGCCGTTGCTCGACGGTCCCATCGCGGCGAAGTACGGTGGCCTCGACCGGATCACCTTCAAGCACCAGGGATTCAATCCCACGGGATCGTTTAAGGATAACGGGATGACCTGCGGGGCTTCTCAGGCGCGCCGTTTAGGCATGTGCCGGGTTGCCTGCGTGTCGACCGGCAACACATCGGCTTCGATGGCGGCATATGCAGCGGCGGCCGGGTTAGAGGCGCTTATCTTCCTGCCTCACGGAAACATTTCGTTCGGCAAGCTCGCGCAGGCTCTCGAATACGGCGCGAAGACGCTGCAAGTGGAAGCGAACTTCGATCAGATTTTGGCGCTGGTGCGCGTGCTCGCCGAGCGGCTTGGTATTTACTTGCTGAATTCCATGAATCCGTTCCGCATCGAAGGGCAGAAGGCCATCATGTTTGAGATGCTCGACCAGCTCGACTGGCGAGTGCCGGATTGGGTGGTGCTGCCAGGCGGCAACCTGGGAAACACGTCCGCGTTCGGCAAAGGTCTGCGCGAAGCCAAAGCCGCGGGTCTCATCGACAAGCTGCCGCGGCTGGCCGTGATCCAGGCCGAAGGCTCGGCTCCCTTTTACGAACTTTGGACGCGCGAGGTAAGCGGGAAGGGCGGAGGTTTATGCCCCGTCTCGAAGCCTGAAACGCTCGCGACCGCGATCCGCATTGGCGATCCCGTGTCCTGGCCCAAGGCGCTGCATGAGGTTCGCACATCGGGCGGCACGGTCGAAAAAGTCACCGAGCAGGAAATTGCCGACGCCAAAGCCCAGATCGGCCTGTGCGGGATCGGCTGCGAGCCGGCGTCGGCGGCGACACTGGCGGGAATCCGCAAGCTAACGTCAAGTGGTCTGATCGATCGCAGCGCGGATGTGGTCGCGGTCCTGACGGGAAATCTGCTGAAGGATCCCGATTACATTTATCGCTATCACACCGGCCAGCTCGAAGCGCCCGGCGGCGTCAAAATTCATCCGACCTTCGGCAACAAAGCGCTCGTTGTTCCCAACGACCCCGACAAGATCGCGGAACTACTCGCGTAGCTACAATATTCCGGCTTTGTTGTGCCCGATGATCGTTTCCACCAGGAACGACAGAGTGCGCATGTCGGCCAGATCGGCGGCCTTCGCGTTGAAATGTCCACCGCCCGGGCGCGCGAACGCGTGCCCGACTTTGGGATATTCATAAACAGTAACGCGAGGATCATCCTTATAAGCCGCCCTCACCTGCGCCGCTACTTCTGGCGAAGCGTATTGGTCGAGTTCCGCATAGTGCAGCATTAATGGGCAGGACAGATTCTTCGCCAGATCCAGTTTCTTGTCGATTCCAACCCCGTAGTATCCAACCGCTGCGTCGGGCTTGTGCCGAACCGCGGTCAGGTATGCGAGATAGCCTCCCCAGCAGTAGCCCACGACGCCGACGCTGCCGTTGCTGCAGGTGGGATGTTTGCGGAGAAAGTCGATCGCCGAGGCGATGTCGCCGGTGACCTGCTCGTCGTTCATCTTGCCGCGAAGGGAGCGCCCGCGATCAAACTCGTTCTCTTTCAGCTCGACATTAGGCTCGGCGCGCCAGAACAAATCCGGACAGATGGCGGTGAACTGCCGCGATGCGAAGAAGTCGCAAACCTTACGCATGCTTTCATTGACGCCGAAGATTTCCTGGAGCACCACCACTCCGGCGCCCTTGCCTTTCTTGGGCACGGCCATGTAGGCGGACATCTCTCCGCCCGATACGGGAACTCGAATGGTCATAAGCGACTATCATACGGCAAAATCGAAGCAGGCATGTATAATCGATGGAGTGAAACGAATCGCGTTGTTCGCGGCCGCGCTGTTACTGGCGGCATGCGCGCGAAAAAATATCGAGAATAAAGACGCCGTGCGCCAGGCTGTGATCGAATACTTGAGCGCGCGTCAGGCACAAACCGGACTGGATATGTCGACTATGGATGTGAACGTCACGGCCATGACGTTCGAGCGCGATACGGCCCGCGCCACCGTGGAGTTTCGCGTCAAGAATAGCGATGCCGGGATGCAGTTGAATTACACCTTGGACCGCAAAGGCGATAAATGGGTGGTGCAAGCTCGCCAGGACGCCGGCCAAGGACACGGCGTCGTGCTTCCGCCGGGCGACGCTGCAAATCCCTCGGGCCAGCTTCCCCCGGGTCATCCTTCGGCTCCCGTACCTCAACCCACGAGTCCCAAGCAATGAAGACCGTCGCGGTTCTCGGAGGCGGCCCCGCGGGGGCATCGGCGGCAGAGCGTCTGGCACGCGCCGGCTTGAATACCATCGTGTTCGATGAGAAGCTCGCATGGGAAAAGCCGTGCGGCGGCGGACTCACTTACAAAGCTTACGAGCAGTATCCTTATCTGCTCAACAACGACACTCCCAAGAAGCTGATTCATGAGACGGTGGTCAACGCCCAGGGCGCGGGCGAAGCCAAGATGAATCTGACCCAGCCGCTGCTCATCTACTCTCGCTTCGATCTGAACCGGATGCTGCTGGAGCGTGCGGAGCGTGCTGGCGCGGCCATGGAACAGACACGCGTGCTGGGAATCGAGCAAAAGGAAAAAGGCTGGCGTCTACGCACTCGCAACGGCACTGCGGAAGCCGATTTCCTGGTGGTGGCCACCGGCGCGCGCAATCCTCTCCGCGAGGTCGGTACACAGTGGGCCGCCGGAGATACGATGAGCGCGCTGGGCTATTTCGTTCCGGGCGCCCGCGAGCGTATCGATATTCAATTCATGTCCAACTTCGAAGGCTACATTTGGGTGTTCCCGCGCTGCGGCCACCTTTCTGTAGGCATCGGCGGCAAAGGGGAACCGGCGCAGGCGATGCGCGCGCGGCTGGATGCCTACATGGACCAGCACGGTATTTCGCGCAAGGATGGCGTCTTCTATAGCCACATGCTGCCTTCGCTCGAAAAGCCCAGTTGGAGCCGCAATCGCGTGTCGGGCCGAGGGTGGGTGGCCGTGGGCGATGCCGGCGGCCTGGTGGATCCCATCACCGGTGAGGGCTTGTACTACGCGATCCGTTCCGGCGATCTGGCCAGCCAGGTGGTTTTAAATGACGCGCACGACTACGCGAGTAAAGCGCTGGCCTATCGCGACGCGATCGCACGCGAATTCGTGCACGATCTGGAGTATGCGGCGACGCTTGCCCGGCGCGTGTTCCTGGGGCGCTTCCTTTTCCGCAGTGTCCCGCATCGCATGGTGCAGTTCATGCAGCGCAGTCCCCGGTTCCGCGATCTGATGCAGGATCTGTTTGCCGGCACCCAGCCGTACTTGAGCTTGCGCGAGCGAGTCATGAAGAATCTGAACGGCACGTTGCACGAAGTATTCATGCAGTTTTTCCTGGAACGCGTGATTCCGGGTCATTCGCGCGTTTCCTCCTGATGAAATCCGAGCGTTCGGAAACTTGGTTTGCGCGCGCCCAAAAAGTGATTCCGGGCGGCGTGAATTCCCCTGTGCGCGCTTTTCGCGGCGTGGGCGGAGTCCCGCGATTCATCGAGCGCGGCCAAGGGTCGTGCATCGTCGACACCGACGGAAATTCTTATATCGACTACGTGGGTTCCTGGGGGCCGCTCCTGCTAGGGCATCGCCCGCCTGCCGTCATCGATGCTCTGCGGGATGTGCTGGAAGTCGGAACCAGCTTTGGCGCGCCCACCGAGCGCGAAGTGGAACTGGCCGAACTGATCGCCAAGACCGTGCCTTCCATGGAAATGGTCCGCCTGGTGAATTCCGGCACCGAGGCGACCATGAGCGCGCTCCGACTCGCCCGCGGATTCACCGGACGCGACTTGGTCATCAAGTTCGAAGGCTGTTATCACGGCCACGTCGATTCCCTTCTTGTCAAGGGTGGCTCGGGAATGGCGACGCTGGGGATTGCCGATTCCGCTGGCGTCCCCAAGGCGTTCGCGGAAACCACGATTTCGCTCCCATTCAACTCGATTGCCACGGTAGAGACAGCATTTGCGGAACTGGGCGGGCAGATTGCCGCGGTCATCGTCGAGCCTGTCGTAGGAAATATGGGATGCGTTCCGCCTGCCCCTGGGTTCCTCGAAGCGTTGCGGGAGCTGACCGCACAGCATGGATCTCTACTCGTCTTTGATGAAGTGATGACGGGCTTCCGAGTGGCGCTCGGCGGCGCGCAGCAGCGTTTCGGGATCCAGCCGGATCTGACCACGCTCGGCAAGATCATCGGCGGCGGTTTGCCGATGGCGGCGTATGGCGGTCGAGCAGACATCATGCGAAAGATCGCCCCGATGGGTCCCGTGTACCAGGCCGGAACGTTATCGGGGAATCCACTGGCAGTCGCGGCTGGACTAGCGATGCTCCGGTATCTGATCGCACACCCGGAGGTCTACGAAACACTGGAATCCCGCGCAGCTCAGTTAACCGCGTGGACGCCTCCAGGCATCACGGTGAATCGCGTTGGCTCGATGTTCACGTTCTTTTTCTCTCCGACGCCGGTTACGGATTGGGAATCGGCCAAGAAATGCGACACGGCTCGCTTCGGTAAGTTTTTTCACTTTCTGCTGGAGCGCGGCGTGTACATCGCACCCTCGCAATTCGAGGCGGGATTTGTCTCAGCCGCGCACAGTGAAGAAGATATTCGGATGACAGTGAACGTAGCGCGCGAGTTTTTCGAAAGCGCGTGAACCTTAACTATCGCCCTGTTGCTGCACGAAGTTCAGGATGTCGAAATGTTTGATCTGGCGATCCGGGAAAAAGCTGTTCACCGCATCCTGGACCTCATTGAACACCTCGAAGACCGTATGCAGCTTGGTGAGCAGCAGTAGTTCGACATTGCGTTTGTTGGGATTTACCAGCTTCAACGCGCCGCCCAGTTTTTTGAGGGACGTAAAACAGATCACTAGAATGCCCAGGCCCGTGGAATCGATATACTCCACTCCGCCGAGATCCACCACGATGTTGTGTTTCCCCGCCGCGGATAGCTGGTTAATCTGTTCGCGCACAATGTTCGACTCGCCTAACGTCAGGCGTCCCTTCAACGTCAGGATGACGACATCTTCGCGAACGCTTTCAGCGATTTCCAGGGCCATGGAACCCTAGTGTAGCAATTGAAACGCCGGGCGGGTCCGCCTCGCCGTTTAAGTCAGAGAGCACTCGATGCTGTTGACTTCCGTAGCGAACGAGTCCAGCAGCGGTTTGTTGGCGATGATTTCGGCCACCGGCGCGGAGAAATCGCCGATCGCCAGATCCCTGTGGCACCCGCAAGCGCCAAAGCCGATGTGCTCCGCTACCATGCACCCGAGCTTGACGGCCTCGGCCAGCTTGCCGCCCGTATTCGGCCAGTGATGCAGGGCGGCCGCGTCCTGGAGTGCCTCGGGCAATCCCCACGCTTCCAGGATCAGCCCGGCGAGCTCGGCATGGTCGGTTCCATATGCCACGCGCTCGTCTGCCTGGAGATCCAGGCCGTCCGCAAGCGAGTCGCTCAGCAACCGGACATAGTCCAGTGAGCCATGCTCGAACAGCGCTAGTTGTCCGATTCCGTGCAGCAGGCCTGCCGTGTATGCGTGGTCGATCGGTAATACAGCCGTTTGTTCGGCGATGATGGCCGTCGCCAGGCTATGCCGCCACCACGCTTTCGTAAAAGGAGCTGTGCGGTTCGGGATGCCTCGCCAGAGTGCCGCAGTGACTGCGATCTGCGTCAGCCGCTCGAGCCCCACGATCGCGATCGCGTGCAAGACCGATACAATCTCCTGGCGGCGCGCGTATAGTCCTGAATTGGCCATGCGAAGAGTCTCGCCGGAAAGCGCGGGATCCACCGAAATCAGCTTCGCAACTTCTTTAAAAGAAACGTCTTGATCTGCGACTAGGGTCATTAGCTTAACGGCCACGGGGGAAAAGGGGGGAAGGCGTTTGAGGAACTGACTGACCACCACCGCTGAAGGCGTCTCCGCTGTAGACACGAAACCCACCTGGGCTTTATCGCCAAAGCTGGGCGTGATTCTAGGGTTTCTGCAGGCGGGCGGCTCAACGATGCCGGCTTGCGCGTTTGAGCTCGGACCCTAAAGTTCAGGGTGCGGGTTCGATCCTAAGAAGAGCACCCGCGTCTTCGTCCGTTAAAAGATACAAAAGCCCATCCGGGCCTTGCCGAACCTCGCGGATCCGTTGGTGCAGCTCGGTGAGCATTGTCTCGCGTCGAAGCTCTTCGGTTTTGTCATTGAACACGATCCGCTCGAGGTGTCCCGTTCCCGGAATCTCACCGGTCCGCATACTGCCGACGAAGACATTATTCTTCCACGCCGGGAAACGATCGCCAGTGTACACTGCCATCCCCGCGACCGCGATCGACGGCACCCAAAACACGATAGGCTGTTCGATCCCTTCGCGCCAGGGAACTTCTGAAACCCTGGGACCTTCGTACTTGCGGCCATAACTCGCCACCGGCCAGCCATAATTCCTGCCCGGCAAGATGACGTTGATTTCGTCGCCGCCATTGGGCCCATTCTCGTTGTTCCACAACGCTCCGGTCACCGGATGCACGATCAACCCGAGGGTGTTGCGATGTCCCAGGGAGTAAATCTCGGGCCGGTAGCCGGGGTGTCCGACGAAAGGATTATCTGGAGGCACTGTCCCGTCGTCGCGAAGTCGCATGATCTTTCCGCGATGTGTCTTGGGATCCTGCGCGCTATCGCTATTCGAAGCGCCGTTCGACACGTAAATCATTCCATCGCGCCCGAACGCAATTCGAGAATTGTATCCGTTCGCGTCCTCGGGGAGCCAATCGGCGACGAAAATGTCCTTGACGTCGGTCAGTGCGCCGTTCTCTAATCGTCCCCGAGCCAACGCCGTCGCGATCTGTTTATTTGGACCTGGCTTGTTGTAGGTCAGGTAGACTAGCTTGTTCTCGGCGAACCTAGGGTGGAGCGCCACGTCCATTAGGCCTGAGTTGCCGATCAGTCTGACCGTCGGTACACCCGCAATCGGCCCCGGGTCAAGCTTGGCGTCCCCGGTCGCATCGCGGACCAGCCGCAGCCGCCCCGGACGCTCCGCCACCAGCATGCTCCCGTCGGGAAGAAACGCCAGGCTCCAGGGATGCTCCAGACCTTTTGCCACCACCGAAACTCGGATCTTATGCTGCTCTGCGGTGTCGAAGAGGAACGGTCCGTTTGCCAATGGAGGCACTGGCACGCCAATCGGCTGCTGGGCTATGGCAGCGGCGACGACCAGGAGAACCGTCCCGGCCGAGGCAAGCGAACTCGCGAAGCAAAAGTTCAGGCGCAAGCGTCGCATGTTCAACAGCCTCGAACGTATCACTCGTCGGCGATGCCGCGCAAGCGGGTCAGACTTGGAGAAGGAGGGGGAACGATCTCCCCCTCCTTGATGGTTTAGCTCACGGGATGGTTTAGCTTAGGGGATGGTTTAGCTTACGAGCTTGCGACGTGCCCAGAGCAAACCTGCGATACCAATCCCCACCAGCCCTACGCTCGCAGGCTCCGGAACGGCGCCACCGGTACCAGTGCCGACGGTGCCTTGACCGGCATGCAGATCGGAGATGAACGCTGCACTGTCCAGAACATGATCGTTCACGTCGCCTACCTCGAAAGTAAGAGTATGGGCGCCAGCGCTGAGAACGTTCGTGAAGGTCTGGAGTTTCACCAACCCGTGGGGATCCGAAAAGGCAGAGTTGGTATCCGCCGTCGTGAGCGCGCTAGCGAAGCTGCCGCCGACTTGAACCGCCTGATTGGACGCGTCGAAGACCACCTGATTTGCCGTCCCTGTGCCGTCCAGAAAAGCGAGGAATGCATCCGTGAAGTCGCTCGTGAACACGGGGAATTCAACCGAGCCAAAAATGAAGTTGAAACCCACCTGACTGGGGGCGGACAGCGTGAAGTTAACCGTCAGGGCTGCTACATCGTTAGAACTGGAAAAGTTAGTGATGTGGGTTGGTCCGTAGGCGTCGAACTCCGCAGTGCCGGATTGCCCTTCGTCCGTGCTGGGCAAACCACTGGAACTGTGGAACGCCGCCGTGGTTTCCGCTGCGTCACCGGACGACAGCACGATTCCATCCCCGATGGTCACCGGCGGGCTGGTAAAGCCGGTATAAGTTCCAAATTGTGCATCAGCACCATTTGCAACCGATACCGAATTGATCGTTAGTCCACCCCCGCCTCCTAATGCGGTTCCGAGAGTAGTGCCGTTTGTCGTTGTGGTAACGACCATTGCCGACGCCGAAGTGGCCAGCATCACTGCATATGCTGCTCCACCTATTGTTCGAAAAAGCTTACTCATTTGGATGTATCCTCCTCCGGCTTATAACTGCATAGGCATTATAGAGCCTTTTCAACACACATCGTTTCACGAAATTTCTACATTTTAACGTCGGCTGATGTTTCCTTATAACCTCTTGTAGTTCAATAAGATAGAAAGCCACTTGGTCGAGCAGGCCCCGATTTCCTTGTGCACTGTTTGGGTGTTACCCTGAAGGTGGATGTATTTGCAGTTTTCCCTCCTTGCCCTGGGAAGCGTACTTCTTTACGGACAGGCCTCTCCCTCCGATGCGGCGCCTGGGATTCAGGATGTTCGCAATCAGGTCGCTGCGGGTTTAGCCCCTCGCACACGTGTGGATCAGGCTAAAGACGCTATCGCTGCCGCCCGGGATGCGGAGTTGCTCAATGCCTCGCTTTCCCTGAGTGATCTAACCGAGGATAAAGCCGCTCAACTGGAAGAGGCCGCCCGCCGTCAGTTAGACCGCGCTAAGGCACAGGTCGAACAGGTGCGCACTTTGGTGGACGCTGGTTTGCAACCGACGCAGAGTCTCACTGCGCCACTGGAAGAGCAAGCGTTGGCGCAGAACACGTATGACCTGACTCTCTCGCGAACGGAGTTAGTCCAGCAGGTCGCCGAGATGGCTCGCCTGGAAGAACAGATTCCGTTGCCGCAACCCCGCGACACTGGAGAGGATCTTGGATTCGCTCCCCCCGTGATGGAGAAGTTTGACGGTCGCGGCTCCTTCACTCCCGCGGATTTCCAGCGCGTCAAGGATGCCTTCGAGCAGGAGTTCCATAAAACGCTGCCGGTCAGCGCGGATGGTGAAACTGCCGTGCATCAGGCTATGGGCTTCGATCACCGGAATCG
>JAICXC010000091.1 GCA_025980665.1 Bryobacteraceae bacterium | reverse complement strand
AGGGAAAGGACCGCGGTGAACAGAAGGGTTCGACTGCGGCGCAGCCCGCGTGTGGCGTAAATCAGGTCGCGCCAGAGGTTTTCGATGAAATTAAATCGCCACAAATCACGAAACTCTTCAGCAATCTGCGTGACGTTGCCAAGCGGAATCGGATTGCCTCGCGCCGCGGAGAGTTCCCGATGGAGCGCCAATTCGGACTCCAAGTCTTTTTCCAAACGGTAGCGGCGGCTGAGTTTACGAAAGAAGCGCCTCATGTTGGGCTACCTCGCCAGCACACGGTGAACAGCGGACGAAAGCCGGTCCCACGTCTTTAGTTCCTTTGCCACGGTCTTACGACCCTTCACAGTGATGTCGTAGAACTTGGCTTTACGATTGTTATCCGAAGCGCCCCACTTAGAAGAGATGGCCCCTTCCAACTCCAGGCGATGAAGCGCGGGATAGAGGGAGCCTTCTTCCACCTTGAGGATTTCGTCCGACATAAGGTGAATCGACTGTGCGATGGCGTATCCGTGCATCGGTCCCCGCTGAAGCGCGTGAAGAACCAGCAGATCAAGGGTGCCCTGCAGAAGGTTTGGCGAGGCTGCCTTTCCCATAAATGATCTAGGGAAAGTATATGCCGCCTCCCCTAGATCGTCAAGGGGGATCTATGTGGGGAAGGCGGCGGACCCAGTCCATTACTCACGATCGCGGCTTGGCCGGGATAGTCGAAAGTTATCGAAGATCCAAACTTCGATCGGTTGCCTTCATGTGAGCGCGGTCCTTTTCGCTCTCAGCACAGATGTTTTCCAGAATGTCCGAATCAGCCTGCAAGAGGTGGGTTACCTTGATGCTGAATGGTTTGGTGTACGTTTTGGGATCATCGAATGTCATTTCGGCATCGATGTGCCCGAAATCACGCCTGTGATAGCGCTCTGCATGTGCAGGGCTTCGCTGCGGGGATGAAAGGCTCCATCGAGCCATGCTTTGTCGTTGAATCCGATTGTTTCCACCGCTAGCGTGTCGCCTTCCCACTTGCCTGTCGAATAGCCGAACCAGGAAGGCTGCGGATCTGTAGGCAAAGGGCGGCCGTCAGTATAGATTTGTCGGTACATATTCCCTTCTTCCAGCAACATGATTGTAATTTCCGGCGCTTGCACAATTTTAAAAACAGGTGCGAGCAATACAGCCATGGGAAACCCAGTGGGCTGGCAGTCTTCGGAAGTAAGGTGAAGCTCCCCCCTGGATTTGCGCTCGCGAAGGAGCGCTTGAGCTTCGGGACGCAACGCGGGTTCATCGCCGGGTTTGTAATCGATGAACAGGTTGAATCCATACTTCGAGACTTCGCCGATACCCGTGCACCCGAATTCGATCCGCGGCTTCAAATCGATCGCCGAGAAGGCGGCGCCATTCCTCTATGGGCGTGCTTTCGACCCGCCACACCCCGGACATATCGGGCTTACCCTCACGCGTTCGCGGAGCGCGGGCCTTCAAGTCAACTTTGCCTTCGCGCGTTCGCGGCTGGCCCTTCGCCGGATAGTTCAACCACTGTCCCCAGGCCTGCCCGCTTTGGAGTCCAAGGAGCGCCAAGAACAAAAAAATATCGCAATATCTCATTGAGTTACGGCTTTCAGGAAGCTCAGTTTAACAGATAAGAAAGCGGGTTGTTCCTGGATGACGGTGGATCTGTAAGTTATCTTTGCCAGCTCCGGGCTAGAAGTCGGGTTCTGGGAAGTTTGCCGCTAAGCAGCATTATCGGAAGTCTTTCGGCGATGCCCGACAGGCGTGAGTCGAATCTCCCCCAACTCCGTTTCGGGACTGTCGCGGAAATCATCCCATAAGCTAACCCGGCGTCGACGATCCAAAAACGTTACTGGAAGAGTGGCCGACAATACGGGAGTAATCGATTTCTGTCCGATGCTTGACGGCAGGGCCCGGCTGTCACTGCTTCAGCAGCGTTCCCAGTTGACGACAACCTCCAGACACGCGTCGCCTTCCGAGGCGGCTTTCTGAAATATTGGAACACTATTTCTTCAACACAGACTGCCAGTTGAGTAGGACATTGATGGTGTCGGGGGAGTCGGATTTCTGTTCGACCATGCCGAGGAAGCGGGAGCCGTCGGGGTTGACGGTCCAGGCGGGGTTACGGTCGAAGCCTCCGGCGCCGATGATAGATAGTTCCATCACGGGCTTGGGCGTGCTGGGCACGAAGTCAGCGCCGGGCTTCACGTCGACCTCCATGATCGAACTCTGATGCCGATAGTAGATCTTGCGGCCGTCGGCGCTCCAGCGCGCCTCCACGCCCTGGCCTTCCGAGATGACCCACTTGCCCTCGCCGGAAGGAAACCGGCGGACGTAGGTCTGGTTGACTCCGCTCTCGAGCGAGACGTATAGGAGCCATCTGCCATCCGGAGAGACACTCGCTTGACCTTCCTGGAACTTCGTTTGTACCAGAGGCACCGGCGTCCGGGCGCCCGTGAGGGGCAGGCGCAAGACGTCGGCCCCGGTTTCCTTGCTGGAAACAGTCAAGATCAGATTCTGACCGTCCTTCGTCCAATCCGACGGCACGGCGGGTTGATCAGACTGGTACAGCATCTGAGGCTCGCCTCCGCTGACGGGTTTCGTCCAAATCGCACGCGAGGTTCCCGTGGAGCTTGCATAGGCGATCTTCGATCCGTCGGGCGACCAGACAGGAGCACGGTTACCCATTCCATCGAAGGTGAAGCGGGTGGGAATGTTGCGATCCAGATCGAGAATCCAGATATCGCCATCGATTATGCCTGCCAGGCGCTTGCTATCAGGCGAGAGTTGAACTTCGGTGAGTTGGCCTGCGCCGCCGGGCGTGCCCAAAGGCTTGCCCGAGCGATCCACCCAGGTGAGCCGAAAGGTGCGGCCGGTTCCGGAGCGGTAGGCCAGGACGCCATTCTCTGAAACTGAGAACCCGGCGACGCCCAGGATGGGACCCCCGATCGTCTCGCCATTCGAGACGGCACTGACCACCGGCGTGGGCTCGCCTGATAGCTTTCCGTCAGCCGCGTCGAACGGTTGAGCGAGCAGGCCACCATCCCGCACGAACAGCAAATGGCCTCCGCTGCCGCCCGGCGCAAAAGGGGCGAACTCCGCTTGAAAAGGCGTCGCCAAAAGAGGCTCGCTGCTTTGCCGGTCCGGCGGGAGGGAGATGGAGCCAAGGTAAACCGCCGGGTCGCGAGTTCCTTTGATATCCCGATACAAGTAGTGTTCCCCGTCGGGCAGGAAGCTGGGACTAAAGCGAAGGCCGACCGAACCGACGGCCACGGCTTTCGGTGTGCCGCCGGTTTCCGGAACCGTCCAGAGTCCCGTCGAGCCCATTGCCGCGCCGAAAGCGATGACGCCCTTGTTGCTCCAGGAGGCTCCGCGGAATCCGGGGGCAGCGCAAATGATCTGGGTGTCGCCGCTGGTGCTGTCGACCTTTTTCAGTTTCCCATCGGCGTAATAGGCAATGACGCGGCTATCCGGAGACCAAAAGGGAGACGACACGCCAGGTTCGTTGGGGTCGCTAAGACGCTTGGCATCGAGCGAGTCGAGCGGGCGGACCCACAGGCTGGGTCGATTGTTAATGTCGAAGGTGATAAAGGCGAGCTTTCGACCGTCGGGGGAGATAGTGAGAAATTCGGAAAAGATTTGTTTTTCGGGAGGTAGGATTTGGAAGCGGACGGGCTCGGTGGAGGGCGGCGCCGCGGTGAAGTGGACCCAGGCGAATGCGGCGGCGGTGAGAGCGAGGACTGCGGCGATGGCCCAGGGCAGCCGCGCGGGTCGGCGTGCTGACGCGGGTGGTTCGGATACGCCTGCTGACGCCCGCGGCTCCATGTCGGCGGTAACGAGTTCGAGGGCGGATTTCAGATCGCGGGCGGACTGCCAGCGATTGTCCGGGTCTTTTTCCAGGCAACGCGTGAGCACGCGATCCAGTGCGGGAGGCGCCAAGTCCCCGATGCTAGGAGCCGGGCGCTCCATGATGGCCGCGATCACACTGGCAGGAGACGAACCTTCAAAGGCGCGCTTGCCGGTGAGCAATTCGTACAACACAAGTCCAAACGAAAAGATGTCACTGCGGCCGTCGATTTCCTGGCCGGTGGCCTGCGCTTGCAACTGCTCGGGCGACATGTAATAGAGCGTGCCGACGATCTCGTTCTTGCCGGTGAGCGCCATGGTGAGCGTGGCGTCGTTCACAGGTTTGGTAACAGTGTTGTTCAGCTTTGCAAGCCCGAAGTCCAGCAGCTTGATGCCGGCTTTGGTGACGAGAATATTCGCGGGCTTCAGATCGCGGTGCGTGATGCCTTTCTTGTGCGCGGCGTCGAGCGCATCGCAAATCTGTGCCGCATACTGGAGTGCCTGATCGACGGGTAAGGGGCCCTTGAGCGCCGCGCCCTCGATGTACTCCATCACAAGGTAATTCGGCCCAACGTCGTAGAGCGTACAAATGTTGGAATGATTCAACGCCGCCACCGCGCGAGCTTCGCGCTCGAAACGCTCACTCAACTCGGTCTTGGAAACCTTGACGGCCACGATGCGATCGAGGCGCGTGTCACGAGCCTTGTAGACATCGCCCATTCCGCCAGTACCGATTGGCGCAAGGATTTCGTAGGGGCCGAGTTTTTCGCCCGCAGATAGCGGCATGGAGTGAATCAGTTAAGTTTAGCCGATAGGAAGCGGCTAGCGCCTGGATGACGGTATAACCGGACACTATCCGGCAAAGACAGCCTGATAACCCACATTATCGGCAGCCCTCCACGGTCGCGGTTTACCCGCTAATCATTACTGTTGTTAGCCCAGCCGAGGGATTGCCTAACTTGTTGCGACTAGTGCTCGCCAGCTTTTTAGTGGGCCATCTCCGTGCGGAAACCTAGCCGCCCATCCCACCCAACCCTTCGCTATACTCTCTAACGATCTGGTATGCCCCTCGTCTGCGGGTCCGCGGAACGTTTGAGTAGATTTGTCAACAGGAGAGGTGCATGCAGCAAATCTCGCCTTGAATAACCTCATGCTTTGGCTTATGGCCTCCGGAATCTTGGCCAGTATGCTAACGAAAAATGAGTTCACAATTGGGATGTCTGCAATCAAGAACTCCGTCATGGATATGCTGAGAATCTTGTTTGTAGCCGCTTGGATTGGCATGCTGCTGATGTAGGCAACCATCTTGAAGAGAGGTCTAGAAGGTGGGCAGATTGACGCTAGTTCCGACCTCGACGCGAGATCTTTCGAAGTGAAATGAAATGCCAAGCCACCCTTGCAATGAATCATATCCCTTGTAGCCAAGCGCAAGACGAGAGACGGCAATCTGCGGGCTGCTAGCTCGCCCTTATGCCACGGACGCTGCCTGCCGCAGGCGTTTTTGAGGTAACGGTATTTTTCGCACATAGAGTGCCATGAGCGCTGCGAGCAGCGCCAGCGCAGCACTCGCGTAGAACGCGTCATTCCAACTACCAGTCTTCTCGAATAGCCCTGCGGCGATACCGCTGCCCAGCAGTGACGCGAAGCCCTTAGCGCTGTAAAGGAAACTATAATTGAGTGCCGAATTCTTGCTGCCGTACAAATCCGCTAGAACGGCTGGAAATAGAACATAGAGCTCACCCCAAGTGAGAAATACACACACCATCAACACCACGAAAATGCCATTTCCAGCCCGTCCGAGCGTCGTGGTCGCCAGCAGGAAGAATGCCTGGAGCAAAAACGCTATGAACATAGTCCACTCACGCCCGAGATAATCCGAAATCCCGCCCCACAGGATGCGGCTGCCGCCGTTGGCGAGAGGCGTTAGGACAAGCGCAACAGTCAATGCTGCGTCAGCGATCCTAAAGTTGGTCGCCACCGGCTTGAGTTGGGCGGTGACCATTAGACCGCCAATTCCTATCGACAGCATCGCGAAAAAAAGAAAATAGAACTGCGGCGTGCGAAGCATCTCCGAGTAGTTAAAGTCGAGATTGTGACCCCGGACCTTGGGCTTGACCGCCGAAGGGCCTGTTTTGTAGTCCGCCGGCGGATTCACCAAGATCAAGCCGGCGAGTACAATCACTGCGCCGTGCGAAATTCCGGTCCACAAGAACGTATCAGAATAGCCAATAGTGCGAATCAGGTGATCAAAGAGGGGATTGAACGCGGCCGCACCCATTCCATAACCCGCGGTAATAATACCTGAAGCAATCCCTCGCCGGTCGGGGAACCATTTTACCGCTGTCGCAACTCCGCATGCATACACACATGCGACGCCGATACCCGCCATCGAGTACAGTAAGTAAAACGAGGTTAGGCCACCGACATGGCCGAGTGATCCCCACCCAATTGCGCACAGCAGCCCAGAAATGATCATCAAGAGTCGCGGGCCGGCTTTGTCGATGAACGAGGCCACGAACGGCATGGTCCATGTGCCTGCGGCGATGAATAATCCAAAACCCCACTGCACATCTGAAAGCTTCCAGTTCTGTGACACATGCGCCTTGACCATAGGCTGCGCAAACAACGTCCAGGCGTATTGCAGGTTGCCGATCATCACCATTCCGACAAAGGCGGACCACAGCCGAACCCATCGAGTCATCGTGCACTCCTGGCGCCGCCCGTGTCCGGCCCTACGCCGGGTGGCGGCGCAAGGGAGATCATACCGCAACCCGATGAGGCTGCATGCTAAGGGCGGCGATCGTGCCTGAAGTTCTTGGGAACGGGTACGTCCCTAATCCAAGCAATGCTTGCTGACCGGTTCCAGCCTAAGGTGCAAACGTGGGACGAGGGAGGTAACGGGCTACGATGCACAGGCACCGCAAGATCAGATCGGCAAGAAGATCGTCTTCGAGGCCTTCTTCGCTCGGGCACCACCGATCACCCGAACGTCTCCAAGATTACCGTTGTGATCTGCGGCTATCGATTGGCGGAGAGCCGGTTTCAGCTATTGGAGACGTCCTTGTTGGCGTGGTCCTTGAGCATCGCAGTCGAAACGAGCGAAATGATCGCGCATCCCAGAATGAACAAAGCCAGAGGGGTAGGGGAACGATAGTGGTTCAATAACGCGGTCGCAATAAGCGGCGCGGGACCACCTGCAATCAGCGATGACAGCTGATAGCCTAGCGACGCACCGCTGTAACGGAGACGTCCCGGAAAGGACTCTGCGATCAATGCTGCTTGCGGGCCGTACATTATGTCGTGCGGGACCAGCGACAGAATAATTGCGATTACTACTAAGTAGGGCATCCGGGTGTCGAGCAGCCTGAAGTAGGCAAACCCGTAGATACCGACGAGAGTCGCGCCGAACATGTATATTCGTTTGCGTCCGAGTCGGTCCGAAAGATGTCCGAAAAGCGGAATCGACACGAATGAAAGCATGGCCGCTCCGAGCACGGCCGTCAGGATGAAGTTCCGATCTAGATGCAATACATCGACCCCGTATGTGAACACGAACGAAGTGAACAGATAGAAGGGCGCCTGTTCGGCAGTGCGACATAAAGCCGTGAGGACGATCTCGCGAGGCTGACGGCGAATGACTTCAAGAACCGGCTGTTTCTCAACCCGGCGATCAGCAACGAGTCGTGCGAAGACTGGACTTTCCTGGACGCCTAACCGGATGTAAAGGCCGAGGGCAACCAGAACGATGCTAAACAGGAAGGGCAGGCGCCAGCCCCACGTCAGAAATTGCTCGCCGGACATCTTGCTGAACGCGAGAACAGCGAGATTTGCTAGAAACAAGCCGGCCGGCACGCCGAACTGCGGCCAGGAAGTAATGAAACCGCGATGCCGGTTCGATTGGGCCCATTCCATTGACAGAAGTACCGACCCACCCCATTCCCCGCCCACACCAATTCCCTGAACGAAGCGCAGCACAGTGAGCAGGACCGCGCCCCAAATACCGATGTATTGATAGCCCGGAACGAGCGCGACAAGAAAGGTCGCAATACCCATCAGCAGCAGCGTTGCCACTAGGGCGGCTTTTCGTCCGAGTCGGTCGCCATAGTGGCCGAAGATTGCCGCGCCGATCGGCCTCGCGATAAAGCCAACCGTGTAAACACCAAATGCTTCAATGGTGCCAACAAGAGGATCAGCTCGCGGAAAATAGAGACGGGCAAACACCAGGCCGGTGACGGTGCTGTATAGGAAGAAGTCGTACCATTCGATTGAGGTCCCAATGGTGCTAGCGAGGATTGCGCGCAGAAGCTGTCGCCTATGCTGTGCGTCCTCAATGGCGCTGGTCTCGCGATGGGTGCTCATCCTGCCAGTTTACTGGGAAGGTCTGCTCGCAGGAGCGTTATGGGGATTAACGGAAGTCATTTCTGCACCGACGCAGTCGAATTGGGCCCCCGCTTATCTTTGCCTTTCCATCGGCTTCGACAACTCTACTCGACCGGATCAATTATAAATTTAAAGCCCGGTTGCCGGACCGACAAGTCGCTGAGTGGATTGCATTTCGCTGCATCAATCTCTCTGTTGATGGTGCAGTCCTGAACTTTGAAGGGGAACCGTGGTGCTCAATTGGCAGGCGCAAACTGAAGACGTAGTGCAGGATGGCGCGATTTCGGTGGAGGCGGCATAGAGCCCCGATCGATAGTCACCCGAGAATCACCATTAACCGTAGCCAGTTGGTCCGGTAGCGGACTCGGATCTTCGGTGGTACTTCTCCCCTTTGCCGATTGGCCCGTGGAGATAGCTTCCGGATACGCCGTAACTTAGGCACAATCCGCTTCCTGATCATGTAAACTTAGCTGATTCCGTCAGATGCCGCTTTCCGTCGGTGACAAACTCGGCCCTTCGCCATCTCCGACATCGGCACCGAGAATGGCGTTCTCTATATGGTCACGGAACTGGTGGACGGCGAAACGCTGAACGCAACGAAGCTCAACCTACGCCGGACACTGGATTGCGCCGTGCAGATCGCTACCGGACTAGCGGGCGCGCACACTGCTCTGATCACGCATCGCGACTTGAAACCTGCTAACATTCTGCTCACGCGCGACGGCCGCATCAAGATTTTTGATTTTGGTCTCGCCAAGCTGCTTGGCCGAGTTGCCGGATACCGTACCCGCGGCAGTGCGGCAAGTGGTGCATCACGGCCTGGAAAAGGAGCCAGAGAATCGCTTTCAATCCGCGGGCGATCTCTCGTTCGCGTTATCCGCCATGTCGCAAGGCAGCGGGGGGAGCAGCATCCAGAGCGGCGTTGGTAAAGCGCTATGAATCGTCCTATCCTCGCGGCAGCATTGTTGTCCTTGCTTGCATTTCCCGCATATCCGCAGAGCCCGCGCACATCTTTGCAAGGGCTTGTCTCCTATCCAGACGGATCGCCTGTTCCGAATGCGCCGATTCAGGTAAAGCACCAAACAAGCGGCGCAGTCGCACGAACGCGGTCCGATACGAACGGCCTTTACAAGTTCAGCGCGCTTGCCGATGGCAAGTGGGATTTGACCATCCGGATGCCATGCTGCGCGTATAGCGCAGTTGCCAGCGAAGTTGTCGTGGCGCGGGACAAGACGCAACAGCTCGACGTGAGGCTGGTAGAGACGGTCAATGGCAGCACTCTCGGCGACGACCCCGCCCGAAACGCGGAGGCGATGCGAAAACGCCAGCGTATTCCTTCGAAACCGGCGCCTCGTACGGCGGCTCGTGTGCCAGATCTGAGTGGCGTCTGGCTGCTCACCGACGACCCATATCCCGAAGCGCCTCAGCTTCTCTCAACGGCCGAGGCACGCCGAACGGCGCTGGCGGAGGACCCTCGGAATGCACCGCACAATCGCTGCCTGCCAGGGCCTCCTCCCCTCCCTGGAGCCTCTTCGCCGTTTATCGCCAAATTTGTGCAGAGCTCCTCCCTGTTGGTCGCGCTCTTTGAAGATTATCCGGGCTTCCGTCAGATTTTTCTCGATGGCCGAAAACATCCGGCAGAACTAAACCCTTCCTGGATGGGTCATTCGATCGGAGGGTGGCAGAAAGATACATTGGTCGTCGACACGGTCGGATTTAACGACCTGAGTCTCCTTGGCGGCATCGGCGGTGGTCCATTTCCGCACACAGAGGCCCTGCACATGACGGAGCGCTATCGGCGCACCGACTACGGTCACATGGAGCTTAACGTGACATTCGAAGACCCACAGGCATTCGCAAGGCCCTACCATGAAAACCTAACGTTGACGCTTGCTCCTCAGGAAGAACTGATTGAATTCGTCTGTGAAAACAACAAACCGGAACACCTGGTGGCGAGTCCTTAGCGCGTGTTGGCAAGGGTAACTACAGGCGTGGATCAGGACTGGAAGTAGTGTCCGGATACGCCGTCATCCAGAGGAACCACAGAGATCGCTCTACACGGGGAGCCTATCGGGATGTAATCCATCTGCTCCTTCCAAGCGTCCCGGCCTTTGCGCGCTTGCCCGACCTGTCCTGACCAGCCCGCTGAGGGCCCGAGTCGCCACCAAAACCAGTCCGAGCGGCCTTGATGCGCTGCTGGCTACGGGATTGCGGCCGGATCGCTGCGCAAAATGACCCACATCCGTGTGTTCCCTCGCGCAGAATGATCCGCATGCGCGCCATTCCCCTTTTTCAAGCATGTTTTGGGCTCCGGTAGTCCCCGTGCATGGTAGTCCCCGTGCATAAGGATAAATCGAGACATCTGAAAATGACAACCTCTACACTGAACGCCGCCGTCGAGATCCTGGATAGCCAGGCCATGAAGCGTCTAGCGCGATGCCAAGGTCCGTGTATCACGATTGTGGTGCCAGCCCATCATCCGGGGGCACTGGAAGGTTCCCGTCAGGCTTTGCTGCACTCACTAATCCGCACGGCCGGCGAACAGCTTTCACGCGGCAAGCTGGCGAGCCAAACCGACGAGTTTCTGGCCCCCATAAAAGAGATTGCCCAGGAGCCCTCCGTTGAAGCTGGCGGCTCTGGATTCGCGATCTTCCGCTCCTCCGAGTACACTGCACGCTACTACCTGCCGAATCGGCCGGTGGAGAGGATGGTGATCGCGGATCACTTCTATTTGACGCCGTTTGTTGCCGATGCCTTTGCCCTGAACGAACTCTTCGTTCTCGGCATCAGTCTGAAACACCTGCGGTTGTTTCGATACGTGAACGGGAAGTGTGAGGAGTTGCCGTTGCCGGCTACCGTACCCCTCAGCCTGGACGCCGCAGGCGGATTCGATCAGCCAGACCATCGTTTGGAGAACCGTTCCGCATCTGGTCCGTCCACCGGCGCCATGCACGGTGTCCACGTCGGAACCCTCTCGGATCGCGAGGCTTTCCCCGAGTATCTTCATCATTTCTTCGGAATCGTGGATCGGGGGCTAAAGGCGAGTGTGGGCGGCAAACCACTCCTGTTGATGGGCGTCCACGAAGAAGTAGCCGCCTATCGGCGAGCGGCAACGTACGCGCACATCTTGACGCCCGGCTGTCTCGGTAGCACGGAGCTTCTAACTGTCGTGCAAATCTCCGCGTGCGCCGCGAACGCAATCCGTAGTCACTCCCAGTTGCTGGCGGAACGCGTTCTCGCCGAATATCTGGAAATGCCCGACCGCAACCGAACCCTGGCTGATATCCCGGCCGTGGTAAGTGCAGCAACCGAAGGCAGAGTTCATCGCCTGTGCGTCCGCGAGGGTACAGAGGTCGGAGGCGGAGAAGGTGAAGGCTTAGTCAACGCCGCGGTAGTTGAGACGATACGCGCCGGCGGTGAAGTTTTTGTGCTTTCGGAGGACAAGATGCCTGCCACTCAACCGCTGGCCGCGATCCTGCGTTACTAGACAGGTATAGGAGCCCATCGCCATGAAGCTGACCAGGATTCTGCTACCGGTGGATTTCTCCGAGCAAGGAGATGGGGCCGCCCAGCAGGCCGGCGAGCTGGCGCGTCATTTCGACGCTGAATTGATTCTGCTGCACGTGAATCCGATCATGGTTCCTGCTTTAACTTCTTCGCGCGAGTTCAGTGGACCGATCGATACCGGCTGGATTACTGCGCTGGAGGCGCAGACACGCAGAGATCTGGACAGGTATCACCAAGCCGATCTTACCGGAGCCAGGGTAGTGAAGATTGCCTTAACCGGCGATCCGGCCGGGAGCATCGTTGAATTCGCCCACCGTGGAAAAACGGACTTGATCGTGATGCCCACCCATGGATACGGGCCTTTTCGCAAACTTCTCCTCGGCTCCGTAGTCGCTAAAGTCTTGCACGATGCCGATGTTCCCGTATGGACTGGCGCGCATTTGCAGAGGAGTTCGCGATCGATGTGGAGGCGGATCAACAGGGTGCTCTGCGCGATCGATCTTCGAAGCGCAGAAGCGCCGCTCCTGTGGGCTCGCGATTTCGCTTCTGAATTCAAAGCGGAAATTGTCATCGTGCATGCGGTGGATGAACTGGAGGAGCCTACAGATCTCGCTGCGTCGAGCGCCAGTCAGGCTCGCAAGCAAATCCGTTGCTTGCAAGGGAAGCTATCGATGGCGGGCGAAGTTCTGATCGAAAAGGGGGATGCCGTACAGGTGGTGGTAGCCGCAGCCAACCGGCGGAACGCCGATCTGGTCGTGATCGGACGAAGTCCGCAGGATACAGCTTTGGGGCGTTTGCGACCGAACGCCTATTCGATTATCCGTAATGCTCCATCTCCGGTCGTCAGCGTTTGAGCGGGAATCTTAACTGGACTGACACAGGCTCGGTGCGATAGAAACTTCTACTTCTATGGCCGGAGTGTTTTTCAGTGTGTTGTGAATGATACACGTCTTTACGGCACGAAGTAGACCCTGCTGGTGCCGTTCTTCGATTCCAGGAATGTTTACCTCAACATGAAATGAGGCAAGGCGCGCAGGGTTTATGTCTTTTGACGCAGAAACCTGAATTTCGAGACCAGTGAGAGGCAGGTTACGAGCTTGCAGATACTCCACCGCGTAATGACCGGCACAAGCGCCTAACGACGCCAGAAGCAGTTCTGGAGGCGTGGGACCGGCGTTCCCGCCTCCAGCGGAGATAAGTTGGTCGGTTATGATCCGATGCTTGCCTACGGTCGTCTCAAACTTCTTTCCGTCCAAGTGCCGGGTGTAGCTAGTCATTTGCCGTTTCATAGAGCATAACGAGTGCCAATCGTGCTTCCGGAGCCGAGAACCTGCAAGGCGTAGGCCGAGCCCTTGTTACCAACCTCAAACAAACATCTTTCGGGGGCACGCTCTACCCTGTAAATCCCAAACGCTGCGATGTGCTCGGCTTGCCGTGCTATCCGAGCATTCGGGAAATCCCAGAGCAAATCGATCTGGCCGTTATCGCCACACCCGCCCGAATGGTTCCTGGAATCGTTCGAGAGTGTGCCGCGGGCGGCGTCGCGGGCGTTTCCGTCGGTTCGATGCTCGATGTTGGATGGGCTGATCTAATTCAGTACTTGGGGATGATTGGAAAACCCGAAGCATCGTTATCTACATGGAATCAGTAGGGGACGTGCGCGCGTTCTTGTCGGCGGCGAGGGAAGTAGCGCTATCGAAACCGATCATAGTGATCAAACCGGGCGAACCGCGGCCGCAGCAAAAGCTGCCGCCTCGCACATGGGAGCCCTGACAGGCCACGAGGTTCTCGATGCTGCATTTCGGCGCTGCGGCGTAGTCCGTGTGAATACGATTGCTGAACTTTTCTACCTTTCGAGCTCTAGACAAGCAGCCACGCCCACACTGTCCGAGGCTGACAATCGTCACAAACGCCGGGGGAACCGCGGTCCTGGCTACCGCCGCGTTATTGGCTGAGGGCGGCGAACTGGGGGAACTTGCTCCGCGCACGATCGAGCAACGGAATGGGTTTCTGCCGCGCCATTGGAGCCATCAGAATCCTATCGACATGATTGGGGACGCGGATACCGACCGCTATGCGAAAACGGTCGATATCGCCGTCCAAGATCCCGCCACGGACGGATTGTTGGTTATCCTGGCACCCACAGGTCTAGCGGATCCTACCGCGATTGCGAAAGGGCTGACGCATTACGCCAAGCTTCCCAACAAACCGGTGATCGCCAGTTGGATGGGTGGCCGCGACATCGCGAACGCAGAAGAGATTCTCAATCAGGCCGGCATTCCCACTTATGGCTATTCCGCCACCGCCGCACGCGTATTCCAACTGATGTGGAGCTATAGCGCCAATCTCAAGGCGCTTTACGAAACACCAGAGCCACTCGCGCCGGACGGTTCGAACGCCGCAACGCGGGCCGCCGAGCTCATCAGTGGCATCCGTGCCAAAGGACGCACGCTCCTGACCGAGGTCGAGTCGAAACGCCTGCTCGCGATCTACGGCATTCCGGCCGTTAACGCGGAAACCGCGGCTACCGCTGACCAGGGCCGACTACGGTCATATGGAGCTCAACGTAACATTCGAAGACCCACAGGCGTTTGCAAAGCCCTACCCATGAAAACCTAACGTTGACGCTTGCTCCTCAGGAAGAACTGATTAAGTTCGTTTGTGAAAACAACAAGCCGGAACACCTGATGACGAATCGTTAGCCGGTGGCAGGCGCGTGTCCGCACAGTCCTGGCCGGCCAACAACTCGGGCGAGCGGCACTGGGTCGGATCGCAGCGCCAAAAGGTGGAGGAGTCTTGATGGGACTGCTCTCCTGATGCAACGTTGCGCGCATAAATTCCGGTAGTCCAGAGTCATACGAAGGGCTAATCGGACAGGTTGTCCTAGATAGTCGGCACCTATCACCGATGAATACCTTCGACTTCAACGCTCCCGTTGGGCAGCATTATCGGTAGTGAACCAGGATGCGTAATCGACAAGGCAAAAACTAGCTTCCGAGTTGCCAACCATACGGACGGACTAAGCCGTTACTGGAGTGTGGCGGTGCAGCTACTGTACAATCACGGAGGTTCACTCCGAGGAGGTATCACGTCCATGCCAAGAATCCTTCGCCCCATGGGCCGCTTGTTCGCGGCGGTCCTGCTGATCGCGCTTGTGGTCACGCAGAGCGAGGCCCAGCAGGGCGCAGACAAGGGGTCGGCGCTGAAAGGTGCTCCTCCGGCACAGCCTCCGTTGGGAAGCACGCCGAAACCAGCGATTCCGAACGCGAAGCCGGTCCGCACTTGCGAGAGCCTGGCGATGGTGGCTCTGCCGAACACGACGATTGAGTCTGCCAAGATCGATGCGAACAACACTAACGTATGCCGCGTGACCGCAATTACGACCCATCCTCCGGCTGGGGACAAGGTCCGCATCTGGGTGGCGATTCCGATGTCGAATTGGAACGGCCGTTTCATAGGGACCGGCGGCGGCGGTTTTGTGGGCGGTAGCGAGGCGGGCGTAAATCAACCGATTGCGCTCGGCTACGCTGGCGGGGCGACGGATACCGGACACGCGGGCGGCAGTGGGAGCTTTGCGATGGACCCGACCGGTCACCTGGATTGGCAGCTTGTGCGGGACAACGCACACGTGGGAATCCATGAGATGACGGTCACAGGAAAGGCTCTGACACAAGCGCTGTACAATGCGGCGCCGAAATACTCCTATTTCAACGGCTGTTCGACGGGTGGACGCCAAGGGTTGATGGAAGCGCAGCGGTATCCGGAGGATTATAACGGTATCGTCTCGGCTGCGCCTGCGATCAACTGGCCGAAGCTGATGATGCAATCCGTTTGGAGTACGGCGGTGATGAACGCGGCTAAGAATCCTGTGCCAGCTTGCAAGCTGCAGGCAGCCACGGCAGCCGCGGTCGAAGCCTGTGATGCCATCGACGGCGTGAAGGACGGCGTGATCGAAAACCCCGCGAGCTGCACCTTCGATCCGAAGACTCTGATCGGTAAGCCCGCGGGCACCTGCGGCACGTTCACGGAAGCGGATGCCGATGTCATCAAAAAACTATTGGAGGGTCCGCGGCGCGCGGATGGAACGTTGATCTGGCACGGGCAGCCATGGGGCGCCGATATGACGGCGCTGGCAGCCACCAGAGGAAATCCGCTTCAGCCGCAGGCGTTCACGTTTACTGCGGACTGGATCAAGTACTGGCTGTTGCAAAATCCGCAGTTCGACGCGAACTCTCTGACCCCTGAACTTTTCGCCCATTTCTGGGATCAATCGATCGAGCAATACGGGATCGTGATTGGCACGGATAATCCGGATCTTAGCGCCTTCCGCGATCACGGGGGCAAGCTCGTGTTGTGGCACGGCTGGGCGGATCAGTTGATTACGACCCAAGGGACGATCGACTACTACAAGCGGGTGTTGCGGCAAATGGGCGGTGCCGAGAAAACCGCGCAGTTTCTACGCCTCTTCCTGGCTCCGGGGATAGGACACTGCGGTGGCGGTCCTGGAGCGATGCCTTCGGGGCAGTTGGACGCCCTGGTATCGTGGGTCGAAGACGGCAAGGCTCCGGCAACACTCCCCGCGTCGAAACAGACACCGTCAGGACGTCGCACACGCATTCTTTGCCAGTATCCGCTTGTATCTAAATACAAGGGCAAAGGAAACACGGACGACGCCGCGAACTTCGCGTGCAGCACCGGTTTCTGACAGAACCCTCTGACAACAAGCCAGTTGTCTGTGAAGCCCCTTCAGCCGATCAGAAAAAGTTAGTTCCTGAATGACGGCGCATCCGGACACTAGCTGCCTAAGACAGCCTGATGTCCCACATTATCGGAAGCTACTTCCCACGAACGTCGAGCCAATGTACGAGCGGCCGACGATACACCCGCAGAGAGCTCTTCGACACAGTCGTTGGTGCTTCCGTGCTCGTTAACCAGCTGTTAGACCCGTTCGCTTGGAGTGTCAATCAGAAATCGAGGTCGAACGTTTCATCCTTTGGTGGCCGCACGGCGCGCGCAAGAAAAAAGGTCGAAGACCGTCACGCCAGGGAAGCGCTCGCCCAGGACACTCTCTATTCCCTTGAAGTGTGATCCCGTCGTGAATACATCATCGAAGCGAACAACCATGTCCGGCGCCCGATCGGCGTACTCCACAGCATTGCCGTTCTCAGTCGCCGCTTTCTGCGGAGCGAAAAAGTATAACCCATGTCTCCGGAACGTTCTGTTACTATATCTCGGGACGGTCAAAACGCAGCGGCAGTTGCAGATGCTGTTTTGTAAGGCCGGCAGGTTGCCTAAAGTGCAGTAGGTCTATAAGATAGGGACTCGATGAAGCCGATTTCCGATTAAGAGAACACAGTCAAGTTAACAGGGGGGATGTCGTGAAACTTAATTCCATTCGTCAGGCGACCGTTCGGGCGGCCGCGTTGGGCCTGTCCTGTGTCGTACTGGCAAGCGCACCGGCTGCGCGTGCGGAAGATAAGATGACTGCGCAGTCATTGATTGACCGCCAGCTGATCCTGGATCAGATCACGCGTTACTACTACAACTTCGGCAAAGTGGACCGGCAGAGCGAAGAGAGCTTTTATGCCGAGGACGGCGAGTTGATTCTCGGCACGAGGCACTACAAGGGCAAGGAAGGTATCAAACAGGCGTATAACCGTGCCCCCACGGCGCCTCCAGCTGGCGCGGCCCCGGCAGCTGGAGCGGCGTCTGCGGTCGCTGCAGCGCCCCCGCGCGAGAGGACCGCTTTCAACGTGGCGATTGAGAATCCGCTGATCATCGTACACGGCGACACGGCCACCTCGCAGGTCATTTTCACCGAGTACCGGCAGGAGAAGTTGGGAGATCCGATGAAGATGACGACTCAGGGAAAGGAGTATGCCACGTGGGTCAAAGTGAATGGCAATTGGCTCTACAAGACCCGCCAGATCGCGAGCGGCAGTAACCCGCCGGAAGGCTGGAAGGAATAAGCACCCGGCGCGTTGGATGCTCTGGCGTCCGAACCGCTGTGCCCGGATCCAGAGGGGCTAGAGCCCATCAGCCGGAAATCTCGCAGGAAAAGGTAACATAATATGAGAGTCCTGTCGTCAGTTCTTCAGTTGTTGCATGCTATGAGCTCGGCCTTAGACCATCACTCGATTCGGTGTTTCGCAAACACGGGAATTGATTTCTCTATCACGGAGGTTTAACGATGCGAAAACGTTCTCTCTTGTTCCTTTCGTTGCTGGTTCCAGCGTTTTTAGTTCTCGGCGGATACACCGTCGTTAAGGCCCAGCAAAAAGCTTCTACGACAGCCAGCGCGAAGCGCTGGTCAGATGCGGCCACTTGGCCCGACAAAAAGGTACCCGGGAAAGACGCCCTTGTCACCATCGGGAGGGACATGAACGTCGTCCTAGATGTCACTCCGCCGGCGCTGCACGGTTTGACGATCAACGGCAAACTGAGCTTCGCGGACAACAAAGATCTCGAGCTGACCACCGAGTGGATCATGCTGCACGGAGAGTTGGAGATTGGCACGGAAGCCAAACCCCACACGCACCAGGCGACCATTACCCTCACTGACAACATCAAAGACGAGGATTTTGGCGGGCTGGGTGGAAATGACCGCAGTGACCGCGGGATCATGCTTATGGGCGGAACCCTGAACCTGCACGGTACGGAGAAGAACTCCTGGACCAAGCTGGCGCAGACGGCCGCCGCGGGCAGCAACACCATCCAAGTGTTGAGTCCCGGTGACTGGAAGAAGGGCCAGACGATTGTCCTCGCGTCCACGGATTTCGATCCCCACCAGGCAGAGGAGCGGACCATTGCCGCCATCAGTGGCAATACGATCACGCTCGACAAGAAACTGGACTACATGCACTTCGGCAAGATTACCTACGACGTAGATGAACGCGGCGAAGTCGGCATGCTGTCACGCAATATCGTGGTCCAGGCTTCGCCTGACGCAGACCAGACGCTGTTTGGCGGCCACATCATGGCGATGCTTGGGAGCAAGATGTACGTGTCCGGCGTCGAGCTCAATCGCATGGGTCAAAACATGCATCTGGCCCGGTATCCGATCCATTGGCATCTGATCGGCGATGGGGGGCAGGGCCAGTACATCAAGAACTCCGCCATTCACAACACCTACAGCCGCTGCGTGACCGTGCACGGCACAAATTACCTGGACGTTGAAAACAACGTGACCTACAACAACATTGGTCACTGCTTCTTCCTCGAAGACGGCGTGGAGCACGACAACCAGTTCGTGCACAACCTGGCGATCCTGACCAAGTGTCATCCGGACGCGCCGTGCGTCCCGACCAACCTCGCCCCGTTCGGATCGACGGACGGAACGAACTTCAAAACGGCCGGCCAGGACGCTAAGGATGTCCTGCTGCCTTCCGACAACACGGCGTCGAGTTTCTGGATCACCAATCCGAACAATATTTACCGGGACAACGTGGCCGCAGGGTCCGATTCGACAGGCTTCTGGTTCGCCTTGCCGGAGCATCCGACGGGCAAGTTCGAAGGCACTGAGATCAGCAAGACAACCTGGCCGCGCCGAACCAAGGTGCGGGAGTTCAAGGGCAACACCTCCCATTCGAACTTTGACGGTTTCATGGGTGACCGCGGCCCCAGGGCCGATGGCCATTTTGCTGTCAGCGGGTATATTGCCCAGACCAATCCCGCTGACGCGAACAGCCCTCAAGCGGAGTCGGTCTTCGAGGATTTCACCAGCTACAAGAACCGCAATAGCGGCATCTGGGCCCGCGGTGAAGTGCATCTGTACAAGAATCTGAAGATGGCCGACAACGCCATCGGCTTCACGCATGCGTCCGGCAACAGCGGTCGTGCCCCGTATACGTCACGGGTGGTGGACTCGCTGTTCGTGGGCGAAACCGAGAACGTCGGCAACCCCAAGACACCGGCGGAAATGGCTTACGGCCGCAGCTTGCCGGAGCCCGCTGTCCCGGATTTCCCGATCCGCGCCTACGAGTTCTACGACTACCATCATGAACTGGACAATGACACCTTCGTGAATTACCAGGACAACGCCACCCGCAAGACGGGAGCGATCTCTTACCTGCTGTATACCAGCTTCGGAATGAGTTCCAACAACACCGTACAGCGCGCGAAATTCATCAACGCGAAGCCGGTGTATTTCCCACCGATGGAGTATAAGTGGAGCAACGATGATTACGGCAATGGGAGCTATAGGTCCTCGGTGTTTCATGACAAGGACGGCTCGGTCAGCGGCGTTCCGAATTCCTACATTGTCATTAACGGCGGGATCGCTAGCGACGAAGGCTGCGAGGCGAAGCCCACTTGGAACGCTGCGGTGTGTAAGGGCGACATCGGGCGGATGACTATTGGCGCCGCCGCGGGCGGTGGTGGCGGCCGTGGCGCAGGTCGTGGCGGACCGGCTGGTCGCGGCGGTGCGGCTGCAGGTCGCGGTGGTCCTGGCGCCGCGCCGGGTGCCGCTCCCGCCGGAGCCGGAGGTCGCGGCCCTGTTGTTGGCGCAAGGCTTGGTCGCATCGCAGAGCCTGCACAGCCGTTAGCCGTTCTCAGCCGCAACGGCAAGGAATTCCCGGTCACCGGTGCAACCAACATACAAGCGGGCACCGAGTACAAGGTAACCACCGAAAGGCCGTCCCTGAACCTCAGCGTGTCGGAACTGGATGCCGGTTCGTGGGTGATGTTCGAGCTGCCGGGATTCACCACTGCAGCCTCGGGTACGGCGCAGGACAGCCTGGATGCGCTGCGCAAGGCCAGCACCACCTCGTACTACAAGGGCAACGGCTCGCTTTGGGTCAAGCTTGTCTCTACTGGTGACATCCTTGGCAGCGGCCCTACCAGCGGCCCTAGCGGCGGAGCCAGCCTCAGTGTCAGCAGGGATGCTGCCGCTGTTACCGCTGCTGCTCGATAGGCAAGTTGCCCCAGCTGTGTAAGGAAAAGCCCCCAGCGCAGGCCGGGGGCTTTTTTTGTTCCAAGCGCTTTCGGGAAAGCCCCCCTCTGTGTCCGCCAAGTCCCTTGCGGACAATGCTTTGAATGTGCCATACTGCCGGCTGCGGGAAGATGTCGCAGTCTGTCCGCGATGTCTCGACCACGGAGGTCTAACGATGCGAAAACGCTCTCTCTTGTTCCTTTCGTTGCTGGTTCCATCGTTTTTAGTTCTCGGCGGATACACCGTCGTTAAGGCCCAGCAAAAAGCTTCTACGCCAGCCAGTGCAAAGCGCTGGTCCGATGCAGCCACTTGGCCTGACAAAAAGGTGCCCGGCAAAGACGCCGCTGTCACCATTGACAAGGACATGAATGTTGTCCTCGATGTCACGCCGCCGGCGCTGCGCAGTTTGACGATCAACGGCAAACTGAGCTTCGCAGATAATAAGGACCTCGAACTGACCACCGAGTGGATCATGGTACACGGCGAGTTGGAGATTGGCACGGAAGCCAAACCCCACACGCGCAAGGCGACAATTACTCTCACCGACAACGTCAAAGACGAAGATATGAGTGGAATTGGTGGAACGAATGACCGCAGTGACCGCGGGATCATGCTCATGGGCGGAACCCTGAACCTGCACGGTAACCGGACGAACTCCTGGACGAAGCTGTCCAAGACCGCCGAAGCAGGCAGCAACTCGATTGAAGTCCTGAACGCCGCTGGCTGGCGGGTCGGCGACGTGATTGTTCTCGCGTCCACGGATTTCGATCCCCATCAGGCAGAGCCGCGAACCATTGCTGCCATCCGTGGCAATACGATCACGCTCGACAAGAAACTGGACTACATGCACTTCGGCAAGATCACCTTCGACGTGGATGAACGCGGCGAAGTCGGCATGCTGTCGCGCAATATCCTGATCCAGGCTTCGTCTGACGCAGACCAGACGCTCTTTGGCGGCCACATCATGGCGATGGTCGGGAGCAAGATGTTTGTCGAGGGCGTCGAGCTCAATCGCATGGGT
>JAICXC010000098.1 GCA_025980665.1 Bryobacteraceae bacterium | reverse complement strand
GCCGCCAGTACCGTGAGCCCAATTGCAGCCAGTACGTTTTGCCTGTACGCGGCAAACTGACGGTATAAGAGCCAGGCGATAAGGCAAATGATGAAAAACCCGGCCACGACTACCCCGACCCGATTGATGAGCCCGGACGCCCTGCACACAAGCGGGCAGGCAGACCAGCGCGGCGTTACCGAGCGTCGGTATCAGCCGGAAGATCGGATTGGACTTCAGTCCTGTCATGCTCCTCAGTGGATCAGCACCGGTTTGTAAGTGATGATTGGGTTCGTGGGCCCGGCGAGAAGCAGCCTTGTGTCGCCGGTATCCTCAATCAAGGCGCCAGTGATCACTTGAAGAGTGCCACCAAGCGTCCCGGTGCCATGCTTGATGTAGAGCCACGCGCCACGGGGCTGGTAAAACGCACCGGACATGTTCATAGTGACGTTTCCGGGCTGCAGGGTGACACCGGCGGAGTAGGGCGTAACGTGATTCGCGGTCTTCATAGCGTTTAGATCAGGTGTATATGCG
Organism: Bryobacteraceae bacterium; assembly: GCA_025980665.1. Classification (GTDB taxonomy): domain Bacteria; phylum Acidobacteriota; class Terriglobia; order Bryobacterales; family Bryobacteraceae; genus Palsa-187. The sequence continues at coordinate 20,041 of JAICXC010000098.1, read as the reverse complement.
TCCGGGCAGTCACCGCCCGTCACGCAGTAGTTCACAACGCCGTCGTCGCCCGTGCAAAAAGTAGCGTTACATCCGGCCGATCCTGCGGGCTGGTTATAAGCGTCAGCGTAAGAGTTCCGCCGATCTTGCCACCAGGCGATCCCGCTATATGTATCCAATGCAGGCGGCAGATTGCTTCCTGTGTTCTTGCTGCCGACCATTCCGGTGAGATTGATTGTGGAGTTTTTGAAAGCGAGCGTGCCTTGATACAACTGCGTTCCTTGCGAGGCGTTATCCAACAGGCTGCCGGAAGGAATTCCACCTCTCTGCGCCGCCAATCCCGGATAGTTTCCATCAGTGAAGATGAATGCTGTTCCGGTGGAACTATCACCCGTGATGCTGGTTTGGCCGTTTCCACTCGAGGCCCCCCCAACACTGAAGACCGTACCGTTGACTGAGCTGTCTATGGTTCCTGCCATCACGTATTGCCCCGCACCGAAGGTTGCTGTGTCAGTGGTCATCAGCCCCCCCCAGAAGACATAGGAAGGGAAACTGCTGTTCTGACCTGCGCCAGGAGTGTATACAGCACCGGCTCCTGGACAGCCCGTTTGAGAGGAAGAAAAGGTGACCCCAGTCGGTACCGTTATGGCCTTCCCGTCGGGAACATTGGAGCCGCCGACAACCTTGTAGGAGTAATACTGGTATGGCCCAAGCGAGGTCACGTTGGTCGGGATCATGCCGGCAAGATAGCCACACGACCCGATCGGACCGCCTGCGTTAGACGCCTGGAGCGGAGGTTGTGGATCACCCGCATAAAAATCCTTAAAGGTCCTTGGGTCTGAACTGGAGACCGGCGTCAGTGCTTGATTCTGCATGTTATGGAAGTCGCCGCCAGGCTGCGTTATTCCGCCGCTCATTATTGTCAGCGAGCTAGCCGCCACACCGGCTCCCCCGCCTTCCGCCGCATAACCGTCATCGCACACGCCGTTCTGCACTGTGTTGCAGGCAGATGCCAGAATGATGCCCATCGGCGCGCACACGCTGCCCTTCGTACTTGGGTAATTCGGGCAGTTCGTACTGCCGGTGCCAGTACCGGTGACGATATCTGTACCGCAATGGGCGCCGTCAGGACTGTTGGTGCAATCCCCCTTTCGGTTCATGCCGTAAAAGCTGCCGGGTCCTAGCGATGCCGCGATAGCCGCGGTAGCCACCGCCGAGACAGTGCCTTCTGTCCTACTGATCACCGCCGAAAAGAGCTGTGGAATAGTCTGAACAGTGCGGACGGTTACCCAGTAGGTAATGTTGACGACGCCGGGAGCGGTCGGCGGCAGGTTACCAGTGAGGCCATCGTTGGACTGAATGGTCACGTTCTGCCGGGGATTGGTCCAATCGAACCCATTCTTCTTGGCATACTGGCAGCCGTTATTGAGATTGCTGGAGGAAATAACCGAAGCGCAGTTGACCGCGGTCGTGTGGCATTCTACTTGAGTGCTACCCGTGCCTCCACCGCTACAGTCAAAGGCGCTGACGGGACCGCCACTTGCTGTGAGTCGCGTCATGCCTTCCTGAACAGCGGCCAGGGCGGCGGCATCGGCCGCCGCCTGCGCCTCTTTGTGGACAAAGAAGGACCACCCCATGTCCACCGCCAGCCCCATCATTCCGCACATGGCCATCAGGCCCAACGTGACCATGATGATCGCTTGTCCGCCAGATGTTTCTCGTCGATTCATAATGCGCTCAGAACTGAATTGTGTCGCTCGAACTTGCCCACAGGTTTACCACTGCAAAGTTGATTGGCTTCGAGCCGGGCCAAAACATCGACAACGCCGAAGAAAACGGCGCCTGAATACTGATCGTAATGACGTTCTTCACCCCGTTGTCTCCAGTTGGAGGCCATTGGGAAGAACAGCTCCCACCGCTCGTGCCGTCCAGCTTACAGGTTAAAGAAGCCCCACTCGGTAACGAGGTAAATCTTACTAGGGTCGTCTCTTCAGGAAGACCCGCCCCGCCCGCACCGGTTGGGCCATAGTCGAGACCGTGCGTTGAGCCGGTGCCAGCACCGGCTCGGATGACTCTCACAACATCGTTGGCCGTGATGTCACATTGGTTTGGCACTTCCGGGCCTAGAACGCAGTTCGCACCGTGCACGGAAGCGAACCGGACTCCCTCCCTCACCGCGGTCGCCGCTGTTTCATACATCCACATGCCGCGCGAGATCTCAAAGATTGAGATCAGCATGAAGACGAGTGGAATCCCCACCAGAGTCATTTCTACGGTGGTGGCGCCGCGTTGCGCCCGCCGCGTCATTCTCCGAGCGTTCATCATTGGATGACCCTCGCTTCCGCGATCCTTGTGAGCTGCAGCTGGACGGGCAGAATCCCGGGAATCGGAACCAGGGGAACGGACAGGTAAGTAACCACCGCTTCGATCGAAGTCGCCGAGGAATTGAGACCGCAATCGGCACAGATAGCCGCGGGCTGGCCGCAGACAGATGCCGAGGTATTCGTTAAAATTCCGGTGCACACCCAGATGGGAGCAGTGTTGCTCACCCCTCCCTGGCTCGCCGCGCAGGCCCCCATGTTTACGACGTTAGTAAGGATGCCCATTTCATTCTTCGCCGCCTGGCAGGCGTTGGTGGCAGCGCCGCCCGCTGTCTGAATCGCAACTGCACGGGCAGCGTTCTGCGTAGCCATCGCAGCGTGGAAGTAGAATCCGGAATCCAGAATTCCTATGAACAGGAGAAAAATCCAGGGCGCCATTAACGCCGCTTCCACTATGGCGCTGCCCTTGCGCCCATCCTTTCCGAAGAATTTCCTTGTGATCTGCCTCATCACATCCTCCACGCCTTTCCCGCCAGCTTCTTCGATTTGGGCGGGGCCTCATTCCCGCGGTCCTTGAAGCTGACTTTTCGGAAAGTGAATCTGATCTGACGCGCGCCATCATCCGTCTCGATAACGTGTTCGACGCATGCGCGTAACGCCAGGTACTTGGCACCCGCGCTAGTGTCACTGACGGGAAGCGATAATTCCAGGCGCACCCTTTCACCGGGCTGCGGCACGTTGGTATATTCGCTCACGCCGGGTACCAACAGAACTAAGTTGCGGGTGTCGATCGACACCGCGAGGCCACAGACTCTAAGACTAAAATCAGGGCCGCAAAACACGCTGCACGGCAACTGCACCTGTGCCGAGAACGCCCCTACAGGCAAACTCATTGAATCTCCAAGTGGCTAGCGATAGGATCTAATACTAGAGGGTTTACCTGACCGGTTCAAGACTGTGGATGGCGGGCAGCGAACTACCGACTAAAGTCTATATAGCATATCTGTTAGCATCGTCGGCCCCTCTGTATCAGCGCTGGTCTCATTATTTATCTGTAACTTAGGAAGCGGTAGAAAACGTTAGCCGCGAAGGTTCATAGTACTAACCCGATCCTCACAGCGGAAATCTGTACTATAATGACTTAATGGCTTTGAAAAAGTAAAACAGAGTTGCCCAGAGTTGGCGCAGCGAATAGGAGGGATTCTCTGCCCGTGGTATTCAACCAGCAGTATAGTATTTTTGTTTTTGCGGATGAGCCGGTTCTTCTGCACGGCTTGCAACATATGCTCTCAGGCACGCCGCGCTTCCGGCTAGCCGAGATGTTTGATAACGTGGCCCAGATGGCTGGGGCGGCGGAGCAATACCAGCCCAGCGTCATCCTCTATACTCTTTCGCTCGATCCGGACCTGGCACAGATCAAGGCACTGCGCCGAATTACTCCCGACTCGAGGATCATTCTGTGGACCCGCGAGTTTTCTACGGAACTCGGCCATGCCGCGCTCGAAATGGGAATAAAAGGATTTCTGAGCACCACGGCGAGTGCGGAGACTGTTCTCGAATGCCTGCGATTTGCGGCTTCTGGCGAACTCTGGATGGAGCGTGGGCTGGCCAGCAGTATGTTAAACTCGCGGCCGGTAGCTCTCAGCCCTCGGCAGACCCAGCTGCTAAGCCTGTTGGTGCAGGGGCTCAAGAACCGGGAAATCGCGGCGCAGATGGGAATCTCCGAGGGCACAGTGAAGGCCTACCTGACTACAATTTTTGAGAAGGTCGGCGCACGCGACCGATTTGAGCTGGCGCTGTTCGGGATGAAGAGCCTGCCGAACATACGCGCCGCGCAGTACGAACGCGTTTCACAAATGACGAGGAGCCCCTACGCGCGCACGGCGGTCGGCCGGTAAGCCCAGTAGGATGGATCCGCGGGGGCGGTTCAATGATGGTCGGATAGATACACATGCAGATGCGACTTCAATGGAACTCCGCCAAAAAGAGGTCGGCAAGAAAGAACCGCATTCAGGGACTTTTCGAGACTCGGGCTCCCGGCGTTGGCGGGCCATCCATTTTTAGCCTGCTGGGTTCGATTTGCTTCCACGGCGCCGCGGTTTTCGGTCTCACCGCCATCTCCCTGCGCCCCTACGTTCCCCCGGCGCCGCCGCCCACCGGCTTCGATCCAACGGTTATTCGCATCGGCGACAAGCTGTTTTTCGTGACCAAACTCGAGCCGGCGGATGCTCCCAGGAAAATCCCGAGTCCTAAGCCGGCGCCTCCCAAGAAACTGCTGGCCAAGGCGACGGAAGTAAAGGCCCTGGCTCCTCCGGCTCCGGCTGCGGAGACCGCGGCCCGCCAGGCACCCAAGATCTTCGTTCCGCCTGAAGTTCGCCGCAACGTGATTTCCGAGTCGACACTGATTCAGCCGCTTTCGCCGCCGGATCTGGTACCTCCGATTACGCCCTTGCCTAGCTTCCGCGTCTCCACGGGGTTTCCCAGATTTACTAAGACTTTTGTCGTGCCTGGCAGGCGCTCTCCCTCACCTCCGGATCCGACTCCCGTACCGCCTCCCCCCAACGTCGAATTTGCCAGTGCCGTTCCGGCAGTCAACCCCTTGCCGTCCGCGTTACAGCTGCCGCCGGCTCCGCCGCCGCTGATCACAGATGAGCCGCCCCAGATATCCTCGACTCGCCCCTTCTCAGCCGTGGGCGATCCGGCGAATATTCTTTCTTTGAGCGATCGGCCTGTGGCACCATCGGACCGGCTAATTGTCCCGCCGGGGAACGTGCTCGGGGCAACCGGCGACGGAGTGATCCTGCGCTCAGGAACGGCGAACGGAGATTCCGCCGGAAAGTCGGGCGATCAGGCAGGAAAATCAGCCGGCACCACCGCGGGCTCCACTCCCTCGGGCGGCGCTAGCAGTCCAGGGCGCGGAGGAGCAGCCTCGCCCCGTTCCGAGAGCAGCGCGGGGATGTCCGGGGGCTCGACCTCCGGGAGTTCAGACGGCGGCCCCATTCCCAAGGGCGGCGTGCAGCGAAGGCCGTCGAACGGAACGTTTGATGCGGTCGTGGTGCAGTCCTCTGATCAGTCTCGTGAAAGCAAGGAACTGCTCACCGGGCGACCGATTTATACCGTATACGTCACGCTGGGCACCCCCAAAGACTGGGCACTCCATTTTTGCGTTCCGGGGGAAACAGAACCCGCCGGGAAAGGGGACGTGGTGAAGCTCGGAGCCGCTATACCGATTCAGGCGCCGTATCCCACCACACTGGTGCGTCCCAATGTTGCGGTACCGTCCTTCTACAAAGAGGTCCTGGTATACGGATATGTGAATGCATCCGGGCACATGGAGAATTTGAAGATGGTGCGACCCATCAAACCCGAGACGGATCAGGCGTTGCTGGCCTCTCTTTCGCGCTGGGCATTCCGTCCCGCCAAGCGCGATGGCGTGAATATCGGAGTCGAGTTCGTATTGTCAATTCCTGTCACGGGTTTGTAGACGCAGTCTCAACGGTGTTGTGACTTTAATGGCGTGTCCTACCGTGATTCACGCGTTACTGCCTGCAAAAGTGTGTGGTTCGCCGTAGCGAGGCGCTTCGACTTCCCGACAGGCTCGCCCATAGTCCCAAGAATCCGCCACGATGGCTGGTGACGGCCGGGGCCAGTCTGATGCGTGAATCCACTTTGAAAGAACGCTCGCTCCCAGAGTGGCATCGTCGAGACTCCGGCATCTTCCGGCGATCGCATCGTCCCTTGGCAGGCCAGCCCATTGTCGCCGTTTACATTGAAGTACGGCGCCACCCGCAGCTCTACCAGGACCGACTACTTAGAATTAATTAAGTGAACGTTACGCCGACTTGCGGCGGAACCAACCCATCAACCCAGCAAGACCGGTGCCGATAAGAAAGACGGATGAAGGTTCGGGTACGGATGAAGGCGGCGGCGTAGAACCGATGGCGCAATTAGCTCCGCACGATAGACGTTCTATTTGATCGCTATAGACCATCAGCAGAGTGCCGTTGCTGAAATCTGGACTAGTGAAGTCACCGCGCTCATTTGCATTGGACCCGATGAGAGTTACGGTGTTGGCGACGGGATTAGCCAGATATACATTGCCAAAGTTATCATTTATGATGACTTGACCGTTCAAAGCGTTCGAGCTGGAAATCACGCCGGTACCATCGGGAAGATATGATCCGCCGGGCGAAGCCAGGGTCTCAATAAGTGTGCCTGTCTGCACGTTGTAGGCCCTCACGCTCCCATTGACTTCTATGTACGCCGTTAGTCCGTCAGGAGAAACTGACACTCCATCAATGTTGGTCAGCCCGGGGACAATGGTACGGAAGGTGTTGGTAGTCGGATTGATCGCGATGAGTCCCCCGCCAAAAGTGGACGCGATGAGCTCACCGGTAACGCTATCCGCTGCAAGTCCCCATTGTGGTTCCGGTAGTCCTGCGATGTTTAACGGGGTGAAAACGCCCGTGCTGGTGAATGAGCCATACTGCGTTCCGTTCCCGCCATAGGCTATTCCGTTTAGGGTTGCATACCCATTGGCGCCAGAATTGAAGCCGCTATGGGTTGTCAGTGCACTCCCTGGAGTTTGTCCATCAACATCATTGAAGACATAGAGCGTGCTGTTAGCAAAATCGTCGACAAGGACGTTGTAACCACCACTGCCGTTTCCAACAACGGTGGTGCCGAAAGGGCCTTGACCGAAAGTCGCAGCCGTGCTCGCAAGTCCGCTGGCAAACGTGGTTACGCTGAAGCCGTCCGCGATGCCGGTTGCGTTCAGAATCAGATTCGCTTTTGCGGGCAAGGAGAGAACAGCCATCGCAGCAACAGCCGGCAGAAGTCCATGAATTCGATATTGCATTGCGCTTCCCTTCTCTATCGAAAAATTGATGACTCCATAGGTTCGGTCTACAGGTTAAGCATTATAATCACAATCTTCGGCCGAGGCAAGATCCAGAACTTGCAGTACGAGGGGCTGCACAAGAACGGTGCCCCTTGGAGCGGAAACTGCGAAAAAGGGAAAGTGTCTCACCAAAGTGTCACCCCCGGAGGTCAAGACGAGTGAAACCCGATAAAGTCAGATCTTTCCACCGGCCAGTACCGTCAGGCGGGTGTCGATGTGTTCCAACCGCCGAATTAGCTCCGCATATTGAACATCGTCCTGCGCCGGCACCTTCCTCTTGACCGCGAACGTCCCGCTGGGCTCTAAGACGCATTGCTCCACCTCATCGACATCGTCAAATCCCTGCCGATGCAAGACCGTCATCAGCTCGGAATGCGATAGAAGTTCCTTTGCCAGGTTCTGATTTTGGACTTTGCCCCGCTCGATCAGCGTCGTCGGTTTCCCTTCTACGATTTGGTCCAGCCGGCGGTGTTTGAACAGAAAGCGAACCACCAGGTAGTTCACTCCCAGAAGAGCGAACGCTCCAATCAGGCCGCCGGAAACCGAATTATCGTTCCCGATGATGGCGTTTTGCACGGTGTTCGACAGTGACAACAGCACCACCAGATCGAATGGATTTAATTGCGCCAATTCGCGCTTTCCGAAAATCCGCAACAGCACCACCAGCGCCAGGTACACTACCACGGGTCGTAAGATCTTCTCCGCCAAGGGCACCATCAGGACGAACATATCATTCCACATAGGAACGATTATCGTTGGTTACTCAGCCCACAGGGCTAGCGCCTTGGCCTTTAGCAGGACGCTTGTGAGATTCGCTCAATCTCCTTAGCGATATTCTCGACGGAGAGAATAAAATCGATGCACCCGCTGGCGATGGCGCTCAAGGGCATATCCGGCTGCCCGGCTGTATCGATCTTCTGCGCGATCGTAATACCGCCCACTTCTTTTATCCCGCACAGCGCCGCGGCTCCGTCTCCGTCATAGCCAGAAAGAATGACGGCGATCAACTGGCCGTCCCAGTTCTGCGTGAGAGAACGAAGAAACACCGTAATCACATCGGGCCATCCGGTGGGTTTCGAGGTCGGCTTGAGACGGAACTCGCCGTCTAGAACGTGCAAATCACGCTGCTCCGGGATGATGAACACGCGGTTGGGTTGGATGAGCAATCTCTCCGTGATCAGCTCAACCGGCATCTTCGTAACCTGCGGAAGCGCCTCGTTTAGCAGGTTGGCCACTATTCTCATATGATTCACGATGACGATCGCAACACCCGTATCGCCAGACAGATGCCGCAGCAACTCGGTATAACTCTCGATGTCGCCCGAGGCGCCGCCTACGCAAACCACCGGAAAGTTTTTACCGAGACTCCCTGTTTTCATTCTGTTCCCGCACCACTCGCTGGGCCACGATCGGGCAAAGGTGCGGAAACGACCAGAGCATGGTCGGAAATAAACAGTCGATGCAGACCGTTCGGCGAAGTCTTGAGCCGCACCCCAGGGAACATGTGCAAGCTCTGTTGCAGCACGTCTAAAACAATCGAGCTGCATAACTTCGCTTTTCGCCGGCGATCAAAAAACGGAAGCAGAAAGCTGATCATTCCCCGCCAATCGAAGGGCGCTCCGATCAGATGAAAACTGAAAAGTTCGGCGTCGTCCTCCTGCTGCTGCGTCGCTGGAATGAGGATTTGATCCCACGACGGGCCGTAAACCTTCCGATCACAGACCATATGAGCTCCTTGGTATATGCCATGGCCCGATGAGAAGAAGCGGCAGCCGTCTGTGAATTGCAATTCTACGTGACTATAAGGGCCATGTGTGAGCAGACGGATGATCTTGGTCACCAAATTACCCGGACCCCAGTAGAACAGCAGCTTCATCATACGGTGCCGGGCGGTAGGACGGCGATACGTGGTGAAGCATACGAGGGGCCGTTGAGGAATGCTGGCGGATGTATTTCTACTCATGACCTTAGGACCTACCTGAAGGGGGAATGGTAGCCGTTAGTCGACACTGCCGCTTTCGACGGATTACATCCAGGTTACCTGGAAGCTAGCTTCTCGACCGCCTCTTCCATGCTTTGCGGACGTTTCAACACGCCCTCGAACAAATCACCCAAGCTATCGAATCGCGCCAGCGCGTTGCCCAGATGGAATTGTTCGGGTGTAAGCTTGGGTGTCACTTCGCGCCAGGCGAGCGGCGTCGCCACCGGAGCACCCGCATACGCACGCACGGCATATGGAGCCGATATCGTCTTGCCTTCGCCGATCTGCATCCAGTCGAAATACACTTTCCCTTTTTCGCGCTTGGCGACCGTCCGAGGCGTCGTGAACAGGTCCGGACGCTCTTGCGTCACCATGGCCGACAGCAGCTCGGCGAATGATCGCACCTGATCATAGGTGTAGCGAGGCTCTAAGGGCACGAAAATGTGCATACCGTCGCCGCCGGTGGTTTTGGGGAAACTCTCGAGCTCGGCGCGGTCGAGCTTCTTCCGCACCACCAGCGCCGCTTCCACGATCTTCTCGTAACTGCACTCCTGCGGATCGAGATCGATCAGCATATAGTCGGGATTCTCCAGAGACCCCATCCGGCTCATCCACGGATTGTGATCGATGCAACCCAGATTTACCAAGAACAGCAGCGTCGCACGATTGTCGCCGATCGCGTAACAAATATCCTCGGCCATTCCGGTGCGCAGCCACTTCGGAAAACTGGCGGCGACTGCCTTCTGGAAAAAGAAAGGCTCGTCGATGCCGTTGGGATATCGCTTGAGAGACAGCGGACGGTCTTTGAGATGCGGCAGAATCAGGGGCGCCACCGCATCGTAATAATTCAGCAGATCGCGCTTGCGATAGCCGTTCTTGGGATAGAAGACTTTATTGAGGTTGGTGAACTTGAGGCGATGACCGTCGATGTTTAAGGTGTTTTCGGTCAGAGACGGATCGAGCAGGGGCGGCCGCATCAGCAAAGGACCGATGTCGGTTCGGAAACCGAGCCACACGGGAGCGCGCAATTTCCCGTCTTCCGTCCGGTTAGTGAATTGAACCTCGCACACCAGTTCCGGCCGCACCCACGTGACATTTTTCTTCGGCAGGTTCTTTTCAGGTTCCAAGGGACACTTGTCAGTCACTAACGGCAGCAAGCGGTCGTAAATCGACTTCATAGTCTTGCGGTCGAACCCCGTACCCACGTTCCCTGCCCACCTCAGTTTGCCGCCGTCCTGGACCCCCAGGACTAGCGCGCCAAAGTGATCGCGTTCGCCTTCGGTGAACCCGCACAGAAGAAACGAATCCGACGAATGGACCTTGTACTTCACCCAATCGCCCGACCGGCGCGATTCATAGAAGCTCGAAGCCTTCTTTCCTATAATCCCTTCGACTCCCTGCTCTTTCGCCGCCTCGAATAAAGCTTTCCCATCGTTGAAATTCTCGGAATAGCGGATGACGTCGGTGGGTCTCAGGACTTCCTTCAACAGCCGTTTGCGCTCGATAAGCGTCAGGCCGCGCAGATCGCGTCCGTCCAGATACAGCAGATCGAAGGCATAGAACACCACGGGATGATGACGTGCCAGGGTGGCCACCGAACTCGCATCGGCCACATTGATGCGCCGCTGGAGCAGTTCGAAACTCGGTACGCCGCGATTGTTCAGAGCCGCGATTTCGCCATCGACAATCGCCGTCTGAGCCTTGATGTGGTGCGGCAGAATCGACAACTCTGGATACTGCCGATCAATCGTGTTTCCGTTGCGCGACACCATCCGGACTTGGCCATCCTGGATGTAGCAAATCGCCCGGACGCCGTCCCACTTCACCTCATAGATCCAGTCCTCGCCGGATGGCGGGTCACCCCTGCCGATCTGTGCCAGCATGGGCGTGCCAATTTCGGGAAGCTTGACCGTTTGCTTACCAGTTTTCTTAGCCGCTTTTTTGTCCAGCCCGCGAGCGATCTCTTCCTGCGTCCGCCCGGTCAGAACGCTGACCGCATGGTCCTCGGTATTCCATCCCGGCTGCGCGGACGCGTCCTTCTTCTTCAGCAGCAGCCATTCGTTCCCCTTGCCGCGTTTCATGCGCACGATGGCAAACTCGCCGGTGATCTTTTCGCCGTGCAGGCGAAACTTGAAGTCGCCGCGTGCAAGTTGTTCTTCCGCCGAAGCGTCGCCCAGCAGCTCATACGAGCCGCGATCCCACAGCATCACGCTCCCCGCCCCATAGTTGCCCTTGGGAATCACCCCCTCGAAACTTCCGTACTCGATCGGATGGTCTTCCACCATCATCGCCAGCCGCTTTTCAGCCGGATCTAGCGTTGGACCTTTAGGAACTGCCCACGACTTGAGTGCGCCCTCTACTTCCAGACGCAGATCGTAGTGCAGGTGCGTCGCATGGTGGCGTTGAACGCAATACTGGAGCGGTCCACCGGACTCGGGATGCTTGGACGCAGCAGGCTCGGGAGTCCGGTCGAAATGGCGCTTTTCGCTGTATTTTTTGAGTGACAAGGCGTTTACAAAACTGGCCTAGAATGTTTGCGGTATAGTAGAAAACGAATCTTTCAGGCGAGGTATCTACCACATATGGCTTCGACCGTTTGGAAAGGGCATCTCACCTTCGGGCTCGTTTCGTTCCCAGTCAGATTGTACAGCGCCGCCCGTGGCGAAAGCATCAGTTTCAACCAACTCCACAAATCCGACGGCTCACGGATCAAGCAGATGATCTACTGCGCGGCCGAGGATAGGCCGATCCCTCGCAGCGAGATCGTTAAGGGCTACGAGTACGAGAAAGACCGCTATGTCGTGATCGAGGACGAAGAGATCAAGAAAGTGGCCCCGGCGACCGCCAAGGTCATGGAGATCCAGGAGTTCGTGAAGTCCGAGCAGGTAGATCCGATCTTCCTTGAAACGTCGTACTACATGGCGCCCGACGAAGCCGGCGAAAAACCGTACGCGCTGCTATTCGACGCCCTAAAGAAGACCGGCTACGTGGGCGTGGCAAAGATCGCGATGCACAACCGCGAGCACGTGGTGATCCTGCGCCCAGGGCAGAACGGCGTGCTGATGCACACCATGTATTACAGCCACGAGATCCGCAAGGTCGATGAGTTCCGTACCGACCTCAGCCTGGTAAAAGAAAAAGAGCTGGCGCTGGCGACCAGCCTCATTGAGGCGCTTGCGGCCGATTTCGAGCCCGAGAAATACAAGGACGACTATCGCGACAATCTGCTGAAGATGATCGAAGCCAAGAAGCAGGGCGAAGAAGTGGTCGCGACGCCGGAACCGAAGGAATCGAAGGTCGTTGACATCATGGAGGCGCTCAAGGCGAGCCTGGCGGCTGCCAAGAAACCCGCAGCATCGGCCAAAACCAGCGAGCCCGTAGCCGAGGAAATTCGTCCAGCACGCAAACGCGCGAGGGGCTAGGCGCCAGTCACAGTTTTCAGCAACTCTTCCGCATATACCGCCCCAGCCGGAGTGTCTTCGTGCTTGAAGAACACGTACACATCGCGGCCTGCCGCCAGCATCCCCCGCACTCGTCCGGCGACCTCGGCACGCTCCTCCTGCGAGTAGTCCGCTTTCCGGAGCCGGACGTAGACGAACCCGGCTGTGACCACCTCGGGAACCTCGAATTTGTCCGATTCAGCCAGGCACAGTGCGATTCGGTGCTTTTCGAAGAGTAGGTACACCTCATCAATTAACCAAGACTTGTTGCGGAACTCGAAGGCGCAGCGGATATCCTTGGGCAGCTTTTCGATGAAGGCCGTCAGCGTGGGGAGGTCGGCCTTGAGATTCGGCGCGAGCTGAAAGAGTACAGGACCCAACCGGCGCGACGTTCGTAAAGGATCGATGGCCTTGAAGAAAACGTCGGTAAAATCCGACTCGCGCAGACGCAGGATGTGCGTGATTCGCTGATGCGCCTTGCAAACAAAGGTGAATCCTTCCGGCGTCGCGTTAATCCAATTTTCCAGGGTTGTGGCTTTCGGCAGCTGGCGAAACGTGTAGTTAATCTCCACAGCGTTCAGCCGGGTTGCATAGTGCTTGAGGAAATCCTTGGCCGGGAGTTTGGGCGGATAAAAGTCCGGTTTCCAGGTGGGATAAGCGAATCCTGAAGTGCCTGCGAATAGAGTGGCCATCTAATCGCAGGCTACACTGAAATGAATGGCAGCACGAGGAATGGGAATGCCGGGGATGGGACACGGAGATCGGGCGACTCGCCGATCAGGCGAATCCGCCGCCCCAACCATCGGTCCAGGCGGCAAGAAGCGTCAACCCACGCTGCGCGACGTCTGGCCGCAGCTCCGCGAATTGGTCCTGCCGCGGCGCAAGATTTTGGCAGTCGGTCTTCTGCTGATGATCGTGAACCGGCTGTGCGGCCTGGTCCTCCCGTTATCTACCAGAACCCTGATCGATACCGTCATCGGCAAGCATCGGATGGATTTACTAACTCCGCTGGTGCTGGGGATCCTGGCGGCGACGCTCATTCAAGGCGTCACTTCGTTTTCCCTTACACAAATCCTTTCTAAAGCCGGCCAGCGACTAATCGCGGAACTGCGCCAGAAAGTTCAGCGGCACATCGGTTTGCTTCCCGTGGCATATTACGACACCAACAAGAGCGGCGTTCTCGTTTCGCGCATCATGAACGATGTGGAAGGCGTGCGCAACCTGATCGGCACTGGACTGGTGGACTTTGTCGGCGGATTGATGACGGCTGTGATCTCCTTGGTCGTGCTGCTGACAATCAGTCCCGCCATGACGGTGGTCACGGCGGCGGCGGTGGGCGCATTCGCGTTCGCCCTCAGCAAAGCATTCACGCAAATCCGGCCTGTCTTCCGCGAACGTGGAAAGATTACAGCGGAAGTGACGGGCCGGCTGACAGAGTCACTCGGCGGGGTGCGCGTCGTCAAGGGCTATCACGCGGAGGAGCGAGAAGCGGAGGTTTTCGGCAAAGGCGTTCAGAAGTTACTCGATAACGTGTTTAAGTCATTGACCATGATGTCGGTGATGGGGCTTTCCTCCACCGTGCTGATGGGAATCGTCAGCGCTTCGATTATGTGGGTGGGCGCCCGCCAAATCGCCGCAAACCACATCTCCTTGGGCGATTTCGTGATGTTCACCACGTTCCTCGCATTCCTGATTGCGCCAGTGTTCCAGGCGGTCGGCATCGGCACGCAGCTAACCGAGGCTTTCGCCGGACTTGACCGCACGCGCGAAGTGCTGGGTGAACGGCCTGAGGATCGTGAACCGAACCGCACGGTTTCCATCGGCCCCATTCAAGGAACGGTCGAATTCAAGGATGTCAACTTTTCGTATGAAGCTGGTAAGCCGGTCCTGTTCGATGTGAGCTTTCATGCGGAACCCGGCAAGGTCACCGCACTGGTCGGCTCATCCGGATCGGGCAAATCGACGATCATTAGCCTGGTCGCGGCGTTTCACACGCCTACGTCGGGTACCGTCACGGTGGACGGCATCGACCTAGCCACGGTGCGCCTGGATACTTACCGTACGCAGTTGGGCGTCGTATTGCAGGATACGTTCCTGTTCGACGGAACCATTGAGGAAAACATAGCGTTCGCGCGTCCGGGCGCTACCAGGGAACAGATCCTCGAGGCCTGCCGCATCGCACGCGTTGACGAGTTCGCCGAAAAGTTCGAAAAACAATACGATACGGTGGTCGGCGAACGCGGCGTCAAGCTGTCCGGTGGACAACGCCAGCGGGTATCGATCGCCCGCGCGATTCTTGCCGACCCGCGCATTCTGATTCTGGACGAAGCGACATCAAGTTTGGATTCGGAATCCGAGGCGCTCATCCAGGAAGGGCTGCGATACCTAATGCAGGGGCGGACTACGTTCGTGATCGCCCACCGGCTGTCCACGATCCGTCGCGCCGATCAGATTCTGGTGGTCGAAAACGGACGAATCGTCGAGCACGGAACGCATGAGTCGCTCTATGCCCAGCAAGGCCGCTATTGGGATCTCTATACCCGCCAGCATGGCCTGGAAGCCAATCTCTTCCTTGCCCCCGGCGAGGGCGATACGGTTCCGGAAGAGAACGGGGGCGGCCAGGCTCGCGAAGCTGCCGCGGTGGCCGAAGCGATGCGTCTCCTGCGCGGCCGCTAAAATCCAAACCCGACCAAGACCGCAAGCTGGTTGCGCTTCGACTGTACCTCTGACCCGTCGAAATTCCGGAAGGCCCAGCCCGTATAGCGGATCTCGGGCGAAATCCTGATCAGGAACAAGTGCAATTCGACTCCTCCGCCCACGACGATTCCATAGTTCGACAGGTGATTGAGCGAAGATAGCTTGATGTCCGAGAGATGGCTGAAACTCGGGCCCGCTTCAAAGTATGGCCGCACGGGGCCGGAGGCGAAACGATGCTTGACCAAAACAGGAAATTCCCATGAGCTCGCCGAGAGACCTATTCCGGAGCTTCGAAAATCATAACTACGATACAGCGCGTCGACTTCCACCCCCATCCCCGCCGGCAGCCTGAGCTCCACGTAGGGCCCGACGGTATAGCGCGGCGATTCGCCGGTGAAAATGGACGGCGAGGGTACCGGGAAAACCTTGAACGCATCGGTCGCCGGCACCCCAACTTTCAACCCCGCTCCAAAAGGTTGCGCGGTGGCAAATCCGGCAGTTACAAGAATGTAGAGAAGTGTTTTAGAAAGCATCCTACTTTCAATGTAGCTTGTTCGAAATCGTGAGAGACTGGCAGGACGAGAATGAGAAGAGCGCCGCAGCGCGGAATTCTGATCGGCCTCGCAGCCTTTGCGATGGTCTGGGCCGTCCTGCGGGCGCACGTGCAGGCGATTACGATCGACGAAGCCGTCACCTACACGAACTTTGTTCGCCCCGTCCAGCCCGCCTTTTGGACGGCGCACGCCAACAATCATCTGCTGAACTCGATCCTGGAATGGACTTTCACCAGGGCTTTCGGTACGTCGAATCTTGTGGCTCGATCCGGCGCTCTCATCGGGGCCGCAATTTACATTGTCGCGTCGTATTTTCTCTGCACCCTCATTGCGGAGCGGTTTCTTCTGCGAATGTTTCTGTTCATTTGCCTGGTGTTCAATCCTTTTATCTTCGATTTCCTGGTCGCGGCACGCGGCTATGGTCTGGCGTCAGGCTTTCTGCTCTCTGCGATTTGCATCGTGTCCTACGCGGTCGTGCCCGCTACGAAGTCTCGGCGAGTCGTGAGCGCCTGCGTAGCAGCATCCCTATGCATCGCTCTATCCTTCCTGAGCAATTTCTCGTTCGCATTCGTCGATGCCACGACCATCGTGATGCTGTACGTTTGGGCCTTCCGAAGAGCACCTTCGCGGAAAACCAGGGCCAAGCTTGCGGTTGCCTGTTTTCTGCCCGGACTGCTCCTGGCCGGCGCTCTTGCTGGTCAGATCATCTTGCAATGGAACCGAGGGGAGTTAACCTATGGGGCGGCGTCCTTAAGAGAGACTTTCGGGAGTCTACACCGAGCCTCCTTCTACGAATTGGACCCATCGGTGCAGGAGGTTCTGTTCATTGATCTTCCGCTCGTCATTCCGATGATCGGCGGCATCTTGGTGGCCTGGAAGGTCATCCTGATCTTGACCCACTGGCGATCCCTACGGAGTGCGCGCAGCCCGTTGTTTCCCACGTTTGCCGCCGTACCAGCGGTAGCCGCTGGCGCTGCTTTGGTCGTGCACTGGCTGCTCCTTCGCATCAAGAGAATCCCGCTGCCGCTGGATCGAACCGGGATCTGGATCCTGGTTCTTGGCACTTTGTTCCTGGGCATACTGACGGCAATACCGATTCCCACACGCGCGGGCGAAATATCCCGCCGCAGCCTGACAGTTCTAATGGTCGTCCTGGGCTCGTATTTCCTGCTCTGCCTCCGCCTGAATTACTTCAAGGAATGGAAGTGGGATTCGGATACGGACAAACTTTACTCGGTTCTGGCCTCCTATAACCATGCCTGCGGCCTGAGGGACATCGCTCCTAATTGGCGGTACGATGCCGCCTTGAATTACTACCGGAACGCCTCCGGGCGTGAAAACTTTCCTAAATTTCCGCATGCTGATGAGCTCCCGGCCGGTAAACGAGCGTATGTGCTCTTCGAACCCCAGGATCACGATTTCGTCGCGACTCACGGCTTGAGCATCGTCTACCGGTCGCCCAGCGGTGCTGTCATCGCGCTGAACCCGCACGTCGAACCCTCAC
The DNA here is from genome assembly GCA_025980665.1 of Bryobacteraceae bacterium. Taxonomy (GTDB): domain Bacteria; phylum Acidobacteriota; class Terriglobia; order Bryobacterales; family Bryobacteraceae; genus Palsa-187. The sequence continues at coordinate 2,665 of JAICXC010000098.1, read as the reverse complement.
CTGGTGAGACACCGTGTCCGGCTAAACCACCCGATCCGGGTAAGTGAAGGGCGATCTTGCACCCGGTCGGAGCTTGTGTACCGCCGGCTCAAACTGCATGACCGCGGGGGATTTGTGCCGAACCTGGTGCGCCGCCCTGCCCAGCAGAAAACCGAGCAACAGAGCTAGAAAGCCGGCGACCGTGTTTTTGCGCATGCGGATTGGTACGCACGCCGCCTTCCAGGCTAACTTGTTGTTTCGCCAAGCGTGCCGCGGCGAAAGCGAATCACAGCTGTGCCCTAAAAGCTACAGCCTAAAAGCTAAGAGAAAGCACGCCTACAGTTGCGCGCGGGCGGCCTCGGTCGCCAGCTCGTCGGCACGATTATTGTCCTCGTGATCGGCATGGCCCTTGGTCCAGGTCCAGTGGAGCTTGTGCCGCTCCACCTGCGCATCTAGCTGTTCCCAAAGATCCTGGTTCTGAACCGGCTTTTTCGCGCTGGTCTTCCAGCCGTTTTTCTTCCAGCCGTGGATCCACTGGGTGATCCCGTTCTTAACGTATTGGGAATCCGTTACTATTTCAGCGGAACATGGCTCACGCACGGCTTTCAGCCCTTCGATGACAGCCGTCAGTTCCATGCGGTTATTTGTGGTGTGGGGCTCCGATCCCACCAGCTCGCGTTTGTGGTGGTTATAGCGCAGGATACAGGCCCACCCTCCCGGGCCGGGATTACCCAGGCAAGCCCCGTCTGTAATGAGCTGAACGTGTTTCAAGCCAAGGTCGCCAGCTCGCGTTCGAAGAACGCATCCACCATGTCGAGGATTCCCGGTGCGTCGTGAAGATGATAGATGTCGGCGCGAAGCTTGGAGCCGTTCCGGACGCCATGCGTGAAATAGGTGGCGAACTGCTTCATCTTGCCGACCGCGTCCGGCGACTGGTGCTCCAGGAGCATGGAATAATAGCGCCGCATAATTTCATAGCGAGCGTTTTCCGAAGGTGTTTCGTAGCTGCCGGTGGCGATGTAATCCGAAATCTGGCGGAAGATCCACGGATTTGACGACGCCGCGCGGCCGATCATCACCGCGTCGCAGCCGGTTTCCTCCACCATGCGTACCGCGTCCTGCGGCGTCAGGATATCGCCGTTGCCGATCACCGGGATCTTTACCGCGGCCTTCACTTCGGCGATGCGGGTCCAATCGGCATGGCCGCTATAACCCTGCTCGCGCGTTCGAGGGTGCAGCGCGATGGCCGCCAGTCCGCAATCTTCGGCCAGCTTGGCCATCTGCACGTTGACCAACTCTTTGTCGTTCCACCCGGCGCGGAATTTCATCGTCAGCGGGATCGAGATAGCCGACTTCACCGAGCGCAAAAGCCGCTCGACCAACGGAAGATCGCGGAGCAGGCCCGAGCCGCCATTGCACCGCACTACTTTCTTAACCGGGCAGCCGAAGTTGATATCGACGTGGTCGAAACCCAGATCCTGGCAGTAGCGCGCGGCATCGGCCATAACTTGCGGATCCGAGCCAAAGAGCTGCGCGGAAATGGGATGCTCGTCGGGATCGAAGTACAGGTAGCGAAAGGCGCGCGTAGGTCTGGTTGACTTGGAGGTTGCGACGACGCCGTGCGAACTGGTGAACTCGGTCATAATGAGACCGCATCCGCCTTGCGATCGGATGAGACGACGGAATACCGTGTCGGTCACGCCCACCATGGGCGCAAGTACCGTCGCCGGCTGTATCTGGGTGCCTCCAATTTGGAAGCCGCGCGGGAACATTCTTATCTATTTTAGCGTGTTGAAACGGTAGGGCGAGCGGGCACGTTTAACAATAAGAAGGAGGCCGAGGCGTGAACACGAAAGTTCTGTTGGGATTCTTGGGAGGCCTGCTGGCAGCCACTGGCGTGTTTTACGTCCAATCGAACCGCAGTGTGGCGAAAGTTGAAGCTCCGCTTCCTGTTGTCGCCGCCGCTCCGGAACCGACGACCGATCCGGTTCCCGAAGCTTCCGAAACTCGCATCGGTCCCGCACCCAAGACGATGTCCAAAAACAAGACCGGCGCCACCGTAGAACAGCCCGCAGCCGCCCCGATAGAGCAAGCCAAGGTGGAAACTGTTCCCGCTTCCGTGCCCGAACCGCCTCCAGTCCCAACTCCAGCTCCAGTTGTCGCGCCCGAGCCGGCTACGCCCCCGCCGCCTCCTCCACCCCCAGCCGAGACAAGCCCCGAGCCTGCCCAGCCCCGATCGGTCACGATCGCCAGTGGAACGCTTGTTAACATCCGGCTGGGCGAAACGATTTCGACCGAGCGGAGCAGACAAGGCGACTCCTTTATGGCCACGCTGGACGAGCCACTGGTAATCGATGGATTGGTGATCGCAGAGAAGGGCGCCCGTGCCAATGGACGTATCGTGGACCTGGTGGAAGCCGGACGCGTCAAAGGAACTTCTCATCTCTCGCTGGAGCTAACCAGCCTGATGCTCTCGGATGGTCAGAAAGTGGAGCTTCGCACGGCTCGTTTCGAGAAAGAAGGACCGTCGTCTAAGACCGAGGATACGCAAAAGGTCGGCATCGGCGCCGCGATCGGAGCTGCGATAGGAGCAATCGCTGGTGGCGGTAAAGGCGCGGCGATCGGAGCAGCATCGGGCGGTGCGGCGGGCGGTGGCGTAGTGGCGGCGACGCGCGGCAAGCCTGCT
>JAICXC010000133.1 GCA_025980665.1 Bryobacteraceae bacterium | reverse complement strand
GCTCGGCGACCGCCACAGTCAATAAGTCCACGGACGTGGGCGTGGGAACGGGGTTTCCGTCCAGAGCAATCACGCGGAATTTATGCCCAGGCAACGCAAGGTTCAATTGGCGCGTGGCGTCCGCGTTGAGTATCCGAAAAAGCACCTTCTGTCCCTGGCGGACTCGAATAGGCTCGCCGAATCCCAGGGCTCGATCTCCTAGCGTGCGCAATTTATAATCGACAGTCCAATCGTTGTTCGGTGCACCGCGATGCAGAATAGAGGGATTCCAGTGGCGGCCGGCGAGAAAAACTTCTTGATCGTAGTTGCCCGGCTGGCTCCTTGATTCCACTAGCAGAAATCCGTACTGGCCCGAGTATGCTCCTCGCGTCATGTCATCCATGGCCATTGCGTGGGTGTGATACCAGCGGGTTCCCGCCGGCTTGGGCGTAAAGCTAATGCGCAGATGCCCGCGCGCCGGTACGAACGGGCTACCTTGTTCTTCCGCTCCGTCCGCCTCTGCTGTTATATGTTGCCCGTGCCAATGCACCAGTTCGGGAACATCGGTGTCGTTGAACACGTCGACACTGATGCGCTTGCCCTTCTTTCATTCGCAGAACCGGACCTGGCACCGTTCCGTTGTACGCGACCGTTCGAATGGTTTGGCCGGCCGCCAGCTCCACCGAGACCGGTGCGATGCGCAATGTAAAATCCGCTTTGGAGGGAGCCGCCTCCAGGCGACCCATTCTGCCGATTCCGAGCGCGGTTTCAAGCGAGATCGTTCCTGCCAGCCATGTAAATTCGCGGCGTTTCATTGGTCGATTATCGCAGTAGAAGACAGGGTGTACAAGGTCGCTAAAAGGCATACCCGTGAACCGGATCCTAATCGGGTTACAGTGGATGAGAACTCTCTGAATGCAACTGAAGACCGCGCTTGCGCTGATCCCCACGCTTGCTCTTGCTGCAAGCCTGCCCGGCCAAGTTCCCGATCCACCCCCCGCGGATCCGCCGGCGCCCACGGACCGCCCCGTGTCGTGGACCAAACTTGTACCGAACCTCGCCAGCGATCAGAAACAGATCTGGACGTTCCCACGCAAGCTCGGTCAGAAAAAGTATTTGATTCCAGCGGCCGCGATTGTGGGTGTCACGGCCGGTTTGGTAGCTTTGGATCCCGTCACTGCGCCCGCTTTCCGCCGAACATCTTCGTTCGATGGGTTCAACCATGTGTTCTCGGGCAAGGCCACCGATATCGGAAACATCGTAGCACCGCTCTCGTTGTACGCCGCGGGATTGATTCGCAAAGATTCGAAGATGCAGTCCACGGCCCTGCTGGCCGGCGAGGCGATCGCCAACGATGAAATCCTGACGACCGTGATGAAGGACGTCGACCGCCGCTTGCGCCCGGCCGACATCGCGCCGTACGGAGATTTCTCCGACTCGTGGTTTCAGGACAATAAGCGCTATTTGCGCTCGAACGGAAGTTTCCCTTCCGGCCACACGATTGTGGCGTTTTCCATCGCCACGATTGTTTCCCGGCGTTATGGAGCTGAGCATCGCTGGATCCCCTACGTCGCTTATGGGAGCGCCGCCCTGGTCGGATTCTCGCGGATGACTTTGTCGTCCCACTTTCCCTCCGACGTATTCATGGGCGCTGCTCTCGGCTATTCGATTAGCCGTTTCACCGTCCTGCGCCAGTAACGTTTTACGCTACTTACCCAACACGCGCTCGATGCGGCGGTCGGGAATCAGCCACGTCAATGCCACCAGCATATATATACCGCTGGCGATCCACGGATTGACGAACGCTAGTGGAATCGCCGTGAGGTAGGCGATCGGTGAGAGCTTGCCTTTCCAATCGCGTCCAATGGCCGCCGCGAGCAGCGAATTTTGTCCCTGTTCGACGATGATGAGCTGTTGCAGGATGTAGTACGCAACGCCCGCCATTAGCAGAACGAAGCCGTAGACCGCCGTAGGTGTGGATGCTAAATGGTTCTCCCCGATCCAGGCCGTCGAGAAGGGAAAAAGCGATAGCCAGAACAGCAGGTGCAGGTTTGCCCATAAGATGCCTCCGCTTACATGTTTCGTCGTCTGGAACATATGGTGATGATTGTTCCAGTAGATGCCAACGTAGAGGAAGCTCAGCAAATAGCTCAGGAAGACGGGAAGCAGCGGCTCCAGCGCGTCGAAGCCCGCCCCATGCGGCACCTTCAATTCCAGAACCATGATGGTGATGATGATGGCGAGCACGCCATCGCTGAAGGCTTCCAGCCGATTCTTCTCCATTTCACTTCGCTTGGCGAACCGCTCTTCGATCCACGCCTCCGCCATGGTAAACGAACCCCGTGGCCGTGCCCTGTGCGTCCCGGCTGAACTCGATCCAGTTGCCTTCCGTGCGCGAGACGAAGACGGTATCCGATTTTGGCACTAGCGGCAGTTTCAATGGGTTCGTGCCTTCCTGGAGGAATAGGAGATCGCCATCGAAGGTGATCACAGCCTGTCGCCCTGGCGCGTATTCATAAGTCCCTACGTACCGCGAGAGAATCTCGGGCGCCAACCTGGTGATTTCCGTGCCGCCCAGCATGTGCGGAACGGAGCGGTCATTCTCGCAGATGCTTTCCAGAAGGTCCGTGTCAGGCATCAGAGTCTTGTCCATCCGGAACGAAAATGGCCGTGTGAATGTTTTGGGATCGTCGATCGTCATTTCCAGATCCATGTGCCCGAAGTCGCGACGCCGAAATCGTTCGGTAATGTGAAGCGCTTCAGTGTGAGGATGCCCCTCGATGTCGAGCCAGCCGCGGTCGTTGAACCCTGCCGTATCGACCACCAGCGTATCTTTGTCCCAGTGCCCGATCGAATATCCCATCCACGCGGGATTCGGATCCTTGGGAAGCGGCCGTCCGTCCGTAAAAATGGTTCGATGGACGCTATTGGTGGTGCCCTGATACAGGATCACGATCAATCCAGGAGTTTGGACAAACCTGGCAACGTCGACCATATGGTAATAAGGAAACGGATCGGGCAGGCAATTCGCGCGTGGAGCGTCCTTCCCCAGGTCGCGGACGCGCTGTTGATAGATCGCCTCGGCCCAGGGCTGAATATCGCTGGGTTTCAGGTCCCTCGCGATGTTGCGATCATAGCTTCCGGCACCAGGCCCTCTCCAGACGCCCGACGTGTCAGGCTTGCCGTCCGGCATCTTCGGCGCGGGAGCCGAAAGGTTCGCCTTGCCGTCCTTGGTGCGCGGAATTCCAGGAGTGGGGTAGTCCAGCCATTGCGCGGGAGCTTCCATGGAGAGGCATAACACAAACGCGCTGACAATCCCGATTTTTGTCATAAGTCGCATCCCCCTTTTTGAGAGTGTAGCGCCGCAGGTGATTGTACCCAACTGCGATATACTCGATTGCTGTTGGAGGTTCGCGTGAGATCTTTACGAACGGTTTGGTTGCCTGTGGCGATTTTGAGTGCCGCAATCGGCGTAACAAGTGCGCAGGTTCCCCCCGAAATCGCCAAACAGCTGGTAAATATCGGACGCGGCGTGTGCGTTCCAGAGACTGCTCAAATCTACCAGCCGTTGCATCCGAAACCGCCTTACCCGGATGTATTGATCGGCCGTGACAACTCCTTCGGACCCGACCCCGCGAATGTCGTCGACATTTTCGCGCCAAAAAAAGGAAAAGGGGGCCTTCCCGTGCTGATCTACGTGTCGGGCGGCGCCGGCAACAGGCAGCAAGGCGGACCCAACGGCGAACCTTTCTATGACAACGTAATGCTGTGGGCCGTGAAGAATGGCATGATTGGCGTGAACATGCAGCGCCGTCCCGGGCAAACTTGGGACGATCCCGCCAAGGACGTCGCGATGGCCGTTTTCTGGCTCAGCAAAAACATCACTAAATTCAAAGGGAATCCAAAACGCATGTTCATCTGGGCACAGTCCGCCGGGAACGTGCCCGTTAGCACCTACATCGGTCATCCTGAATTCTATGGCCCGCAGGGAGTCGGAGTCAAAGGCGTGATTTTCATGTCGCCTCCAGCCTTTAATATTCTTCCGGCGACGACGCCTCCTGTTCAGGGTGGATTTGGGCCCTGCGGACGACCCGACGGACAACCTGCTGCCGCAGCGCCTGCACGCGGGGGCGGCCCAGGCGGTGGCAAAGGCGACGGCAAAGGCAAGGGCCGAGCAGCCCCACCGGATGCCGCTACGCAACTGGCTCGATCGAACCTGCCGGGCATGGTGAAGTCAAAGGTACCGTTCATGGTATCGGTTGCCGAGCTCGATCCACCGAACATCGTTGGGTTCGCCGAGACTTTGAAGAGTGAACTCTGCAAGGCTGGCGATTGTCCTACCTACATGGTCTACAAGGATCACAGTCACATATCCGAAGTAATGTCGCCCGATACGGCGGATACCAGCGTGACCGGACCGATTCTTAAGTGGATGAAGAGCATTAAGTAAAGGAGATACCAAATGGCGGACGATACGAGCAATCTCAAGAACAGGCGCGACTTTGTAGCGCTCGGCGTGGCTGCGGGAATTGCCGCTACCGCAAGTTCGGCTGCGGGAGCAGGCCTCAATGTCATAGAAACCAACGTGGACATTAAGACTCCCGACGGAACCTGCGACGCCGCGTTCATTCATCCGAAAAGCGGTTCGCATGCGGGCGTGCTGCTTTGGCCTGACGCATTCGGGCTGCGTCCCTGGACGCGGGAAATGGGCAAGCGTCTCGCCGCTGAGGGATATTCCGTCCTGGTGCCCAACCCGTTTTATCGTGTGTCCAAAGCTCCCTTCACGGACGGGTCTACCTTCAACTTCCAGAATCAGGCTGACATGGCCAAGCTCCGGCCGCTGATGGCGTCGGTGAACGCGCCCGGCGCGGCGGAGAAAGATGCCATTGCGTACGTGGGCTTCCTAGATGCGCAAAAGGAAGTGAACAAGTCCAAGAAGATCGGCACCCAAGGCTACTGCATGGGCGGACCTCTGATCATGAAGACGGCCGCGACAGTGCCCAATCGCATTGGCGCTGCGGCATCGTTTCACGGCGGGGGACTCGTGACGAACAATCCCGACAGCCCGCATCTGCTCGCGCCGAAGATCAAAGCTCGCATGTATATCGGGATCGCCGCCAGCGACGACATGACCCAGCCGGACGCCAAAGACAAGCTCCGTGAAGCCTTCGCCGCAGCTAAGGTGCCGGCGGAAATCGAAGTCTATCCGGGAACCCAGCATGGCTGGTGCATGAAGGATATGCCTAAGCAGGCCAATGGTATGCCGATCTATAACCAAGCGGACGCCGAGAAAGCTTGGGGCAAACTACTGGCTCTGTATAAGGCGGCACTGGCTTAATTTCGTTCTTATTTCGACCTCCTTGTAAACCCGTACGGGTCCGAATCGGTCTATACGTGCGGATGGACAGAGGTCTCATGCAAAAATCGGCGCCCGTCGCCGATCCACCGTTCGCGGGAGTACTCAACGACTTCGAGTCGCTCGTCCGGCAGCATCGGCCGCGGATCTTCCGGTTCCTTCTAGCCTCGCTTCGCGACCGGGAAGCCGCGGAAAACCTCGCACAGGATTGTTTCGTGCGAGCTTTCAAGGCGCGCGACCAGTTTCGAGGCGGTTCCAGTCTCGCAACCTGGTTGATGCATATCGCCGCCAACCTGGTTCGCGATCACGAGGCCAGCAGCCGCCTGAAATTCTGGAGGCGCAAGCTGCGGTCCGGCCTGGATCCCAATGACCTCAGCGATTGGATTCCCGACCAGCAAAAGTCGCCCGAGGCTCTCGCGGTTGCCAAGGAACAAGTGGACGCCATATGGAAGGCTGCAGCGAGTTTGTCGGAGAGGCAGCGGACAGTGTTTCTGCTCCGGTTCGTGGAAGACATGGATCTCCTGGAAATCGCCGTCGTGACGGGCATGAAGGAAGGAACGGTCAAGACCCACCTGTTTCGGGCGGTGCAGGCGGTGAGGCTTGGCCTGGAGGTACAAAAATGAATCCGCACCTCGCTCGTCACCTAACAAGAGAACAGATTTCCAAATGCTTGATTGGCGATGCCACGCTACAAGAGTCGCAGCATGCCTCGAGTTGCGCGGTGTGCCGCGGTGAATTGGCTCGCCTGGAATCATCCTTCTCGCAGTTTCGCGGCTCCATCCACCGTTGGAGCGATCAAGAAGAGCAGCTAAGTAGGGTTAGGGAGGTTGTCACCGTGAATTACGAAAATCATTTAGAGCGTCTGTTGATTCCCGCCTCCGTCGATCTGCCCTGGTACAAGGGCATCGTCATAAGTGTGAAAGAGCTCATCCATCCACCCAAGCTGCCTCCGCTCGAAGTTACCTCGAAGCCTGTGAAGCTTGCCAGTCTGAAGGGATTGTACGGCGGCCACGAGACCACGGCGGGACTCGGTTCCGTAATCGTTCACGTGGCCGTGGTCGCGCTGCTTCTGTTCGCCGGCACCCTGAAACCCGTGCAGCAGGCGATGAAAGAATTCGTCCCGTTGTTCGCCCCGGATCTGAAGCCGCTTCAGCCTAAACCAAAGCCCGAGCAGTCTAAGGGCGGTGGCGGGAGCCCTCAGAAAACGGCGGAGACCAAGGGCGAGCTTCCCAAGGTTGCGCCCAAGTCGTTTGTTCCCCCGATTCGTCCGCAGGACGATCCTAAGCTGGCGGTGAACCCGACCATCGTTGCTCCGGAGATGCCGAATATCAACTCGCCGAATTACGGCAACCCTCTTGCGGGAATAGGTATCCCCTCCGCGGGCAACGGGATCGGGACTGGCATCGGCTCTGGGAAGGGACCAGGTGTTGGTCCTGGCAGCGACGGTGGGATCGGGGGCGGAGTCTACAAGATCGGTGGAGGCGTTAGCGCCCCTGTCCCGGTTTATCGTCCTGAGCCTGAATATTCTGAAGAAGCCCGCAAAGCCAAGTGGCAGGGCGCGGTGCTGCTGCAACTCGTAGTCGATGAGAACGGTGTGCCGCAGGATATCAAGGTCATTCGTTCCCTGGGCCTGGGCCTGGATCAAAAAGCGATCGAGGCCGTGCAGAAATGGCGCTTCAAACCTGGGCAGAAGGATGGTAAGGCAGTACCCGTTTCGGCCAATATCGAGGTCAACTTCCGCCTGCTGTGATTCGACTGGAATCAGGAGCGATGTGAGCTTGAGGGCCCTTGGACTGGCATTGGCAATTACCGCAGGCATGGCAGCGTGATACGGAGGCCCCCATTGGATGGATTCGGAGCGCTTCGACATTGAAGGTGAAGACCCGAGGGCTGACCCCGACCAATTGCGGTTAATGCTGCGATCTTTGTTGGAGGACCGTTTCAAGTTGAAGGTGCATCGTGAGACCAAAGAGGCTCCGGTCTACGCGTGATTGGGACCAGCTCCGGGCAACTGTACCGGGCTCTCGGACAGCACACCCATGCAACTCTCGAGATCCGTATACCGTTTCGACATGAGTAGCAACCAGATTACTTCGTGAATCGAACTTCCGGAGAGCGATTCGGGCTCTCCAGGAGGCTAATCATGGCAAAAGCACTTTTTACGCTTGCGGTGGTGACACTTGTCATCTCAACACAGGCCCAAACTAAACCCAGCAGCCACTCGAATCAGAGTACCGGCAAAGTTCAGAGCGCACAAGCTTTGCGTTCTGAAGAGGTGGGTGACTTGCTGAATGCTACGAATGAGGCGCGGATCGCGGTGGAATCCCGTAACAACCAGGATGCGTTATTCCACGTCGACCACGCGCTGCAGAACGTAGCTCGCCTAGAAAACGACAATAAGAACGCCAGGTTTGTACCGCTCTATCAGGAATTGGACCGGTATACGGTTCTTGCCCCGATCATGACTGAAAAGAACCGGACCAGCAATACAAGTACGGGCTCGCAGGGCGCGAGTACGACGAAAAAAACCACACAAACACCCAATCCTGCGATTCAACAGGTCGCGGGGCAATTCACGAGCGTGGGCTTGGACATCCAAGCAGCCAAGGAACATTTGGATTCCGCAAAGCTGGCGATCCAACAGAAAGATTTTACGAAAGCCGATGAGGCGCTAGCTGCGGTGCAGAATGGCGTAGTCGTCACGAGCGTGGCATCTGATCTTCCGCTTGTGCGGGCTCGCGAAAACATGGTTCTAGCGCGCGAAGCCGTCAATCGGGGAAACTTTAAGGAGGCACACGCTGCGTTGACCGCGGCCTCGCAGGCACTCGGCAACTATGCGAGCAACCAAGGGGTACATTCCGCGGATGCGCGTTCGGTAAAGTCGGAAATAGACAAATTCAATCAATCCATCGACCAGAACCACGCGGACGCGGATTCAAAGATTGATTCCTGGTGGGGCCGAGTGGTCGATTGGACCACAACTTCAACGGAGCAAAGCCGGAGATAGCGTTGAGCGCAGGGCGCAGCTATGCGGTTCGGCTACAGACTGGCCGTCGAAGTAGAAGTTGGCTGCCCTACCAAACCGTAGCGGCCAGCTCCACTGGACCGACCTTCGCCTAATACCTGTTAACAGACGCACAGAATCGTCGTTGAACCACGCGATCATGCGCAGCAGGGCATCCTTTTGATGCATCGGCGAGCGTTTTCACCCCATGGCTTTCAGCGCGCGCCAGAACTCGCAGGCACTGCGGCGGCGGGCGGTCGGGATCGCCTGCCACGATAAGCGTCGGGGTCCTGGCGCACCCCAGCCGTTTTCGGGGGGAGAATGCGATCCCTCCTTGGCTTTCCACCGCTCCGGGGCCGCTTTTGGAATATGATACGTTGTCGTTTAATGACAGCGGATATCGCACAATTCGAGGTGCATCGATCTGCATTGGCGGGACACTGTTATCGCATGCTCGGTTCCGTTGTGGACGCCGATGACGCCACCCAGGAGACCATGATCCGCGCTTGGAAAAGCCTGGGTCAATTCGATGGCAGAGCGGCGTTGAGGACCTGGTTGTATCGAATCGCCACCAACGTCTGCCTGGACGAGCTGGCCAATCGAAGCCGGAGGGAACGCCCAATGAGCGCAGGGCCCCCGGCCGCCTCCGGTTCGCCGTTACCCGAACTGCTGATTCAGCGAGCAAGAGAACATTGAATCGAACCTATTGCCGACGCTCGCGCATTACCTGCCGACGCCGATCCGGCTGAGCGGGCGATACTTCGGGAAAGTATTCATCTTGCCTTCGTGGCGGCCCTGCAAAATCTTGCCCCGAAACAACGCGCCGTACTCCTTCTGATGGAAGTCCTCGGTTTGTCCGCCGCGGAGGTTGCGGAAACCTTGGAAACTTCCGTTGCCGCGGTGAATAGCGCGCTGCAACGGGCGCGAGCAACGTTGGCCCACCGCGATAGCGGCGTCCCGGCAGCCTTGTCTGCGACGCAAGAGAAGCTGCTCAAACGCTACGTGTCCGCGTTTGAGCGATACGATATCGATGAACCGGTATCCCTCTTACGCGCCGACGCAACGTTCTCGATGCCGCCGTACGCCCTTTGGCTTCAAGGGCCCACGAACGTTCGCACCTGGATGCTCGGGATGGGCTGCGGCTGCCGGGGCTCCCGGTTAGTTCCGACCGCCGCGTGTGGTTCACCCGCCTTTGGCCAATACCGGCCCAATCCGGAAGGTGGCTATAAGCCCTGGGCGCTTATCGTTCTTGAGTTATCGGGAGACCAGATCGCGGGAGTGAATTCGTTCCTCGACACGGAGACGATTTTCCCCAAATTCGACCTGCCGATGGAACTTCCTACCTAGATTCTTATATTTCTGAGCCTGGAATCTTTTTTCGCTGGCACCGATGAGTTTTGCCGGGCCGCTGAGTCTGGACATTCGAAGGCGGCAACAAAAGCTATAAACGCTGCCCGAAAGGACAACTTATGACCACCCAGACATTTTCGAACGAAGGCCAATTGAAGGCGCACTTTGTGCGGTCGGATCGCGCTACTTCCAGCACGCAGCTTTGGACCGGGCGCATCGTCACCGGATTGGCATCGATGTTCATGCTCGTGGATGGAATCATGAAAATCGTCAAACCAGCTCCGGTGCTCGAAGCGGGTGCCCGAATGGGATACCCCGCAGTGACGCTTACTGGCATCGGCCTCGCTCTGCTTGCCTGCACGCTGATTTACATCATCCCGCGCACTGCGATTTTCGGTGCGATCCTATTGACGGGATACTTGGGTGGAGCCGTCGCCAGCCAAGTCCGCGCCGGTTCCGGGTGGTTCGATCTCATTTTTCCGGGATTGTTCGCCGTTCTGGTGTGGGGCGGCTTATGGCTGCGGGACCACCGTATGCGGCGCATCCTGACGCTGGCGGTTGAGGCTCCCGAAGTAGCGTAACCAAAGTCGCTTCGAAAGGAGAATTGAAAATGCGATGCATGGTAATTGTTAAGGCGAGCAAAGCCAGCGAAAAGGGCGTCATGCCCAGTCCGGAACTACTGGCCGCGATGGGTAAGTACAACGACGAACTGATAAAGGCGGGCATTATCAAAGAGGCCGGCGGTCTGCGTCCCACTTCCCACGGGAAGCGAGTGCGATTCTCCGGCGCACAGCGCATCGTCATCGACGGTCCTTTCACCCCGGCGCAGGAGCAAATCGCTGGTTACTGGATTTGGCAGGTTAAGTCTATGGATGAAGCCGTTGAGTGGCTCAAGCGCTGCCCGAATCCGATGCTAGAGGACTCCGAGATCGAAATTCGGCCGGAGTTTGAGGCCGCGGATTTCGCGAGATAAGTGAACAAAGGGGCAAGTGATGAAACTTTACACGTATGTTAACTACGGTGGCAACTGCCAGGAAGCATTCCGTTTCTACGAACAGCATCTTGGCGGAAAAATCACTATGATGATGACCCATGGCCAAGGGCCGAACCCGAATGCTGGTCCACCCAATTGGAAGGGAGCTATCCTTCACGCCCGCATGAACATAGGAGAGACGGAACTCATGGGAGCCGACATCCCCAATGCCCAGCCGATGCGTAGTGCTTACCTTACGCTCATTGTCAACAGCATAGAGGAAGCGGAGCGAATCTATGCGAGGCTCTCCGACGGTGGCGAAATCTTCATGCCCTTGACGGAGACTTTTTTCGCCTCCCGCTTTGGGCAGCTCAGGGACAAATTCGGCACGTCCTGGATGATCCTCCACGAACGTCCGAGACCATAGCCATCCACTGCCGCGGCGGCAATGCTCAAGGCTTACCTCCGTATCAGTTCTCGGATGGCCGTTCCACGTGATCAATGACCAGAACATCCACGGGCGCCTTAGCGGATTCCAGCTTTAGTCCCAGCTGTTCCTGAATCGCGGAAAAGATCGAGGGACCGGACGGGTCGAGCGCGACGGCCGTGCCGCTCATATCGATGATCGAGGCTGGTAATCTATTTCCTCCCTGATCGAATGGATTCTCCCCCGGAGTGGGAACCCATTGCAGGCGAATATCGAAACGGCCTGCAAGATTTGTCTTGTCGATGATCAGCCGATCCATTCGCTGGGAAAGCATCGTAGCGAACCAAGACAGGGTTACGGCATTGCCTACCAGGTTGCCAACGCCGATCCTGATAGCCCCGTGGTTGGGCCCTGCTCCGGGCGGCGACGGACCATCCACGTTCTCTGGGCTCTGATCCCGGGACAACTTGATCTTCGAGCCATCTTTTCCCACAACCAGCGCATAGACCGAAGATTGTTTGGTCTCGCGATGCACCTTCAACTTGAATCGGTCCTCAAAGAGTGATTGCAGCATCAATCGCACTTGGTCGAAATCTGCGTTGCGCCCTTCCGCCTTGCCCTCAATATCGAAACGGTCGGAGCTTATCCAACGAGGTCCACCGGATATCTGGAATTGCTGCAGCCGATAAGCAAAACCCATCAGCTCTTTTAGCGTTACGTTTTTCCCGCCACCTCCGCCTCCGCGGTTACCGGCTCCCCAGGTAGTACAACATCCGGTGTGGTTCGGCTTGACCGATGTGAATGCGAATTCCGGTCGTATCGGTGTAACGGTCTGCGCCGCCGCCATACCTGCGGTGATTGCCAATGCCAGTGCGAGCGGCCTCAACCTCATTCCGCTATTAATTCTAGTGGAATCACAGCAGGCGGAAGTTGACCTCGACGTTGGCCGAAACAGGGACTGCCTTGCCGTCCTTCTGCCCGCGCTTGATGTTCTGCGGGATGCCGTTCTCGTTCGCTACGAGTTGCAGCAGTGATGCTCAAGGCTCACCAGCGGAACTGTCGACAGGTCGCTCCGTATCAGTTCTCGGACGGCGTTCCACGTGATCGATCGAGCCTTCCATACGTAGTGGTTTACGAAGTCTTGAACGATTGCT
>JAICXC010000054.1 GCA_025980665.1 Bryobacteraceae bacterium | reverse complement strand
TGCCTTGGGCGCAGGGGGTCGTGAGTTCGAATCTCGCCGCCCCGACCAACGTAAACAACTCATTTATTTGCAATGCCGGGTTTCAGCCCGGCTAGCGCACCTGTAGCAAGCTGTGGCGTTCTGGCGTTCTTGGAGGCTCCGAGCAGCTACACTTTTGACTACATTTCGATTCTCTCAATAAAACACATCTCAAAGTAAATGTTTTAAACGATTGTTTTCCATACGTTGCCACTGAGCCGTAGTACGGGCGAACACGACAGGGGATTTCAACGGCTCTATACCCTCGGAAACAGAGTGCTCAGGCCGCCGACATCCATCTCTCAGTGGGAACGCAGATCACCCTGATTTTTCCGGCTGATCAAGTCGATTCTGGAACGCGCTCAAGGGCAGAAGCGCCGTCAGGTTCACGCCGAACTCGCCAGTTCGACCGCCAAGATAATCGAGTCCGTGCCCAAACAATGCTAAACGCTACATAGTGTGAAGGAAATGAATTTGCAGCCAGTAGCACGTTTTCGGGTCCATGTCACCCTTGTCCCTGCCAATCGTAGAGCCGATGACTTTCGCAGTGCCGAGAGCATCAATCTTCCGGTGCCGGTCCAGCGCTCGTTCAACTCATCGGGTACTCAGGCAGTGTGAAATCGTCATGCAGCGAGCGCTCCCAGAACGGCTTCGCGAGCAACGGGAGCGCGAACACACGAACAGCAAGGTTCCGCACCGTGAGCCCCAGGGCCGTTTTCGGTGCGAAAAACCCGCGGAACCATAGCGCTCCTTTCTGTTTGGCTGAAATGAACGTTTGCAGCCGGCTCTCGTACGCCGCCAATGCGCGGGCACAGTCGCCATCGGCTCGGTGCAGTTCCCCCGCCAGAATGTACGCCTTGAGCATTCCGAGGCCGGTGCCTTCGCCGGCGAGCAGCGACGGACAGGCAGCCGCATCGCCGACGAGCGCCACGCGATCGGCGCTCCAATGCGGCAGGCGGATCTGGCTGACGCGATCGAAATACACGTCGTCAGAAGCGTCCATCGCGTCGAGCAGTTCGGGCACTTCCCATCCCATCTCGCCATATGCCTGGCGCAACGCGGGGCGGGGTCTCCGTGCCAAAGGCGATCGGCGTCGATGAGTTCAGCGCGGCAGACCAGCATCACGACCGTTTCGTCGTCGCGGAGCGACACGCGAGCCGCCTGACGCCCACGCACCGTGTGTGACACAAACGTCAGATCATCTCTGTGAGGATAACCGCGGACGCGAAACGCCGCGACGTAACAGTCCAGAAACCGTTCGAACTGCGCTTCCGGGCCGAAGGCGATTGCGCGCACCTGCGAATGCAGTCCATCGGCCCCCACTACCAGATCGAACCGCTCCTGCCGTCCGTCTGAGAGCGTCACGATCGAATGGGCACCGTCCTGCGTGATCTCGCTGATCGAGACATTGAAATGGGACGGGATTCCCTGACAGGCGCCGACGAGCGCGGACGCGAGATCGGCCCCCGCGAGGCTGATGAACCGGCCGCGGTGCGCCTCATACAAGGGCGCCAGATCCACGTGCGCTTCGTCGCGCCCGTTGCGGTCCACCATCTGCAACCGTTTCATCTGATAACTGTGCTCGCGCAACATCGAGATGATTCCCATGCGCTCTGCGATCTCGTAACCGAGTCCCCAGAAATCGATCAGGTAGCCGCCTGATCGAACCGTTGATGCCCTCTCGAAAAGCACCGGATCATGCCCCGATCGTCGAAGCCAGTAGGCTAGTGTCGGTCCAGCGATGCCCATGCCATTGATGGCGACTCTCATAATCCTCCCCTTCTCATCAGCAACAGGACCCGGCGCAAACCCGACTCCCGTCAGCGATGCTCAGTCATGCGTGCGTCGTCACGACTTCGAGGTACTCGGTATCCACCGTCGTACGCCTGACTCACGCCATCTCGTCGACTACTTGGCGTGATAGACCGTAGTAGCACGGTTGCCGGCTACCGACCCAATAAAAGTTCCTATCAGGGCTCCCGCGGCCGCAGACCCAACGACGATCGCCGGCTGGAGATTCGTGAGGTCTCCACCGCCACCGTTGCTGAGGCTCTGACCGCCAGCCACGCCCACACCGAGCCCGGCCCCGGCGCCAATGGCCGCTCCGATGAGCGCATACCTCCGGCGTTTGCCTGAACCGACGCGGACGAGTGAAACCTCTGAGCGCGTCAGGGCGACAGTCCGATGCTTTACGTTGACAGTAATGGAATCGGAAGTGACGCCCGCAAGTTCGCCTTTGATTGCTGTACCTTGGCGGTTTATGACCTCAATTGGCCGCCCCGGCGTCAGGCCACGCACGCTCGCCCAGGAGCTCGAATCGGTCGTCTGTGCCACCAACGTCGAACCGATGCCCGCTAGGACCAGTAACAAGATCCGAAGCGACAACGTCTTTCTTCTCTCCAGTATGTTTCCTCTTTCCATGATTTCCTCCCTTGCAATTTAGAATTGATTCTTCTAACCCCGGCGGATCTCCAAAGCCATTGGCTTCCATCACGCCTTGGCAATGACGAGGGTGACGGGGCACAAGATGCACCTCGCCGGCCGGTCCGCAAGACTTGCTTCTGCTCCAAATTCATTTCTTTCGCACTCTGTAACGTTTAGCGTTTTTCAGGCACGGACTCGATTATCTTGGCGATAGAACTGGCGAGTTCGGCGTGAAGCTGACGGCCAAGACGTGCAACAAGTTGCGGCATCGCTTCGATGTCCTTAGTGGAAGTCCGAAAATTGACGATACAGAAACGTAGAGCGTACTTGCCAGCGATCACGGCATTAGAAACGAATGCATCGCCGCTCTTTTCTATGGCATCCAGCAGGCGTTCATTCAATTCATTCAGATATTCCTCCGTCTGTTCAAGCCCCAGGCCGGCAGGAAGTTCCTGAGGAACGTAACGAAGTGTCGTGATGCTCAGGTGGTGCGTGATCGCCTCCAATTCGGGATGGTCTACGGCCAGGTCATACAGGTACCGCGCCAGAGCGATATCGTCCTGAATCATCTTTCGGTAGCCAACTGCTCCCGCGTGCTGCAGGGCGAGCCAGACTTTGAGAGCACGAAACCCACGCGAGTTCTGAGGGCCGATGTCGTAGTAGTTCAAACCCTGCCCGTCGAAATTGTAATAGGACGGGTGATAGGAGAATGCGTTCCTTAGAGTCGAAGGGTTCCGGACGAGTGCACATCCAGCTTCGAGTGGGGAGTACAGCCATTTGTGAGGATCCACGGCCACGGAGTCAGCCGACTCCAGCCCCTTCAGTTCGGGAGGCGCTCCCGCTAGCCCGGATGCGAATGCTCCATAGGCGCCGTCCACGTGGAACCAGAGTTTGTGCTCTTGACAGAACTCCGCCAGGTCCTGCAATGGATCAACCGCGCCAGTACTAACGGTCCCGGCCGAGCCGACTACGAGAAATGGCCGATGGCCCTCCTTCACATCCTGCCGGTAGCGGACTTGTAAGTTTTCCAAATCCATGGGTTGCCCGTCTATCCAATGAATTGCTTCTGTGCCGAGGCCCGTCAGGTCCGCGGCTTTCTGGAGCCACGTGTGAGTCTCTGTGGAGGCGTAAATGCAGAGGCGAGGCCCACCGGCAACACCCTGACGGCGGATATCCCAGTCGGCCTGCGCGGCGCGGGCCGCCAAAAAGCACGTGAGATTGGCCATGTTCCCTCCGCTCAGCAGCAGGCCGCCGCAGTCGGCCGGGTAGCCGATGAACTGTGCGAGCCATCGAATGACCTGAGCTTCGATTTCAGTAGCCATGGGAGACAATTTCCAGGCGCCGACATTCGCATTTACCGCAGAGGCCAGCAGGTCCGCGAGCATGCCGATAGGAGCGGCGCTAGATGTGATGTAGCCGAAGAAACGCGGATGGCCATTGAAAAGCGAGTGCTCAAACAGCAGCGCGGCGGTGTCCCGTAGCAGGGCCTGAGGATCCCCCCCTTCCTCCGGCAGCATACGATTCGCGGCCAGGGCCGCGCGCACTTGCTCCGGGGATTCCGCGCGTGTCACTGGATGGGTTGGTACAGATGTCAGGAAGTCAGCGATCCGGTCCACCAGGTCGTGCCCTAGCGAGCGAAACTGGTCGCTAGTCATGTCGAGAGGAGCGGCGCGGGTTCTGAGTTCTTCGATTCGAAGAGGAGTAGCCATAGTGGGTCACCGTAGCCCTTCAAACAGGTCGGTCTCTAGTCTCCGTCCGCCATTGACCGAGCTGTAGACGCGATAGAACTCCTGTGAACCCCAAAGTGCCGTTTGCTGCTCTTCGGTGAGATTTTCCAGTCGCTCATAGATGGACATCTGGGTTTGATGGCAGCAGACTGCTTTCCAGACAATGGGCCAATAGGCAGACGTATCGATCTCGGTGGTCACGGCCCAATCAGGCCAGGGCGTGGCCTGTCGCTCAACGCCGTCAACTACCGACGTCAGCTTGCGAAAGGCGGCCTGGTACACCTGCCATTTGCTGTTTCGCCACGCCAAGTAGTGCAGTTTCGCAACGCGGTGAGGAGGAAGCGAATCCTTTTGCGATCCGCCATCCATACGGTACCTGCCGTCGGCGGCGCATACAGTGGCAGCAGTTGCCAACTGCGAGATGGCGATGTGGTCTGGGTGCCCGTAGGCTCCTTCCGGACCGAAGGTCACTACCACCTCGGGCCGAATGCGCCGGATATGCGAGACAACTTCGCGAACGGCTATCGGGGCCTCGACTTTATCAACACCGCCGTCCGGGTAGCCCAGGATAGAGACCTCGCGAACGCCGAGCACTGTAGCGGCGGCGTGCAGTTCCGCTTCACGAACGCGGCCGACTTCAACCGGGTCGCCGCCCTTCCCCAGTGAGCCGAATCGGCCGCGTTCTCCACGTGTGGCTGTGACGAGATAAGTCTGGCCCCCTTCAGCCCCGTACTTAGCGAGTGTGCCGCCGAAGCCGAGTGACTCATCGTCGGGATGAGCGAGAACGGCCAGTAACTTGAATCGTTTATTCATCGTGTTGCTCCAAACGTGATCATCTTTTTGAGACCTGCGGCCGAACGCCGGCCTCGGCATGCTTCTTTAGGCCTCGCGCTTCGAGGGTGAGATAGCCCTTGTTCAGGCCGCGAGTTAGACGGGTGATAAAAGATCCGAGTGGTCCAGAGAAGTCGAGCGAGAGCGTGGCCCGGCTGCCATTGGCGGTGCCTTCGACGCAATGGCGCCCCGTTACAAGTACGCCAGGGGAGCGCTTGATCCAGGTAAAGCTGCGGCCTTCCGCGAACTCCGTTATCTGCCAGCATGCGGAGGGCAGCTTGGGCTGACGGACGATGGCTCGGGTCCCAACAGCAGCTGGGCCGGGGTCGAGCAGCCGGACTTTAGTGACCGTCGGAGTCCATGCCGGCCAATGTTCGATGTCGCGCAGGGCCGCCCAGACCCGCTCCGGCGGTGCCTGTATATCGATAGTGGTCCGGAAACGGGTCATGGGTTAACGAAACGGCGAACCATGTGCTAACGTGCCAGCGCTGCTTTGATTCCAGCAAGGTGGTGGTAACTGTGACGCACCGCATGATCCTCCAGGAAGAATTGGCAAGTGAGTGGAGCGTCACTGTTGAGCGACACCGTCGCGGAGCTGTCCAGGTCTTCGTCCGCAAAGGCGCGGATCGCCGCGGCCGCCGCCGCACTGTTGGTTTTCAATAGGGCGAGTGCAGTGTCTTTGGTGACTTTGTCATTCTGTTCGGCGTGATCGCGGTTTATCTTGGCGACGGTGTCCCAGGTCACGCCTGTGATCGTCTGGCCGGCAGCGAGGAGACTCGCAAGCTGAATCTCAATCGGGTACATGCTGGCGACGTGGTGCACGACCACGCCAACCTTCCGGCCGTCCCGAGGAAGGCGCGTCTGCCATTCCGTTTCGGAAAGCGCGGCGGAAAAAGCGGCGAGCGCCGCGGCTCCTATCTCAAGACGGGCAGCCAGGGCCTCAGACCTATGGTTCAGTCGTGTTGCCGCCGCCGGCAAATGAGCTTCGGCAGACTGTTCGTAAGTGTGGTTTTTCATCTGTCCTCTCCTCTTCACAGGGAAACGGTGACCTTCAAGAAAGCGGCGGGTATCAGGGTGCCGTCGTCCGTGCTCCTGTTCTGCGCTTTGGCAAGGTCCAGCAGTTGACTGTGGAGCTCTTCAGCTTTTCCGGTCTGTTCCGCCGCTTCGAAGGCGTTCATAGTCGGGCCATAAAACCGTCTGAACAGGCCGATAAAGTCCGCGGGGCCTTTGCTGGATGACACAAAATAGTACGTGTCCTTGGTCATAGACACTCTTTGCTTGGGCACGCCGGCTTGGCCAAAGCGCTCGATGACGTGACTGTCCACGCCCCACAGCATTGGGCTGACGAAGCCGTTTGGAGGCGGAGGCGTGAACGATGAGCTGATCTTAAGGAGCTGCGAAACGAAGGTCGGATCGTTTGGGATCCAGTTACCCATTACGATGCGGCCGCCCGGTTTTGTGACCCGGACCATTTCCTTGGCCACGTCAAAGGGCTTGGCGGCAAACATGGCGCCGAAGACCGAAAGGGTCAAGTCAAAAGTATGGTCGTTGATCCCTTGCAGGTTGCAGGCGTCACCCTCTTGAAACCGCAGCCGCCTGAGGCCCTGCTCCGCAGCCCGTCTGTTCCCGGCATCAACGAGATTCTTGGCAATATCGACTCCAACAACTTCAGCTCCCAACCGAGCCAGCGGAATCGCCGTAGTGCCATCCCCACAGCCGAGATCCAAGGCCCGCAGCGTAGGCTTGACCCCGAGGGATTCCACGACTGTCTCTCCGGATTCGCGCATGAAGGCAGCAATCTGGGTGAAGTCGCCTTTTTCCCACAACGTTTTGTTTTGATTCATAGATTCTTCCTTTCGTAATGTTGAATTCTTGAGTTTCGAGTGCCGAGTGTCTAGACCGCGGCCGTCAATGCTCCGGTAACGATCAGGGCGCCGGCCCAGATCAGGTCCAAATTTAGCCACGCTTTGCGCAACATGCCGGGGCTTGCGCGAACAACGCCGAAGCCGCCGCAGCAGTTACGATGAAGTGCCAGGCACCATGCACCAGGGTTGTGGCTGCCGGGGCATTTGCTGAGGCCCCCCGCTCGGCATGCGGCAATTTGCGCCCTGCGCCGGCGAGGCCATTCCGCGAATTACGGGGAGAAACATCAGACCGGCTCCCGGATAGAACGATTGATCAGGTCTCCAGTGAGGCATGGGTATCTCCTTTCGTTAGGCACACTCGGGCATTCGCCCGAGGCCGGCGCATTCGTACGTTGCAGAGGGCTTGGTGGACGGCGTCCTTTGTGTCTGGTGAAATACTTGCGCCGTCTCAGGACTTTTTGCGGTTTTGAGCGATGCCGCGAGCCGTGCGGCGACGATCGGAATTCCTTCAATGCGAATCATCTTTTACACTCCTTGATCTAGAATTGTGGCGATGCCGGTTGGCGTTTCGAACGTTACGGCTGACGCCTTGTCATGACCTTGGCGCTATTGCGCCCGAGCGCCTGCGTTCGTGCCAGCTTGGGCGATAAGAGGAGCCAGCGCGGCTTCAATCCGCCGCATTTGGTCGCTCGTGACCATGGCGCTGAGCACCTTCTGAAATCGCCGCTCCTCGACGCCGGAGAGAATGTACTGCCAGCGATACGCGCGGAGCACTTGGTCGTGCAGCAGCTTCGCCTTTTGTTCGGCAAGAGGCGCGCCTTTTACATTGAAAAAGTACGCAACATCCGCGGCCGCTTGGGCGCGCACGATCCCGTCCACGGCTCCGACGAGTGCGATCATGTCGTCCACAGCCTGATTTCGCTCCTCGGTGGACAAGCCCGCGTTTTCGCGCACCCATTCTAGCTCGTCGATTCTTGCGTGTTGGGATTCCTCTTTCCAGTGGTACAGAAACACATCTTTGAACAACGGCGATAATTGCGAATCCGGCTGGATGCTCTTCAGATAATGCGACTGAGTGAACAGCTCGATCATGAGAGTCACGCCCAGCACCGCCCATGTGGATTTCGAAAGCACTGCGGCGGCCACTGCATTCGGCTCCGGCAGGAAGTGGTATCCCGGCGGCATTTTCGAGGCAATCATGCGTTCAATACGCCTGAACAGTTCCTGATGTTTGAGTTCTTCATCACTGAAGCGAACCAGGGCCTCCAGCGCGACCTGGTTCCCGGTCCAGTGAAATTTGCTCAGCTCAAGAACCTTGCAATTGATGAAACGTTCCACCAGGCCGAAGATGTTCGCATAGGTCCGGCCTTGAATCTGACTGAGAAAAAGCGCTTCGTCCTCGCTCAGAAACTCAAGTTGATCGATTCCGGAGATGGAGTCCGGCAGAAACTTATGCGACGTATCGAACTCGCGGCCTCGTAGAACGTCCTGGTCGATGTCCCACCGTACGCGCTTGGAAGCGCCAACACATTGGGCGTATTGTTCGGTTTGGACGGGAATGGGAGTGGTCATAGCGTTTCTCTCCTTCGTGTCTCGGTTTGACGCGTTTTCACATCACGTCTCGTGTCGTTTACAATTGTGGGGTGCACTCGGTTCTACAACCATGCCCGAGCGTCCCGATGAATTGCTCGGACGGATCGTCGATGCTGGTTGCCTTGCAGTCCGGCCGGAAAACTTCGCCGACCGTCCGGAGGGTCGAATGGATGCATTCTCCGAGATTCTGAGTGGAGTCAAGCTGAACGGCGCATTATTCTTCAGCGCTGAATTTTCCGCTCCCTGGTGCTTTTCGTCGCCTGCCTCCAACGCGCTTGCGCCTCTCCTTGCGCCCGGAGCGCCGCACTTGGTGATCTACCACTTCGTGATCGACGGCGCGGCATTCGTGCAATTACCCGATGGGCAATCGATCGAGCTTGGTCCCGGAGATATCGTCGTCCTTCCCCACGGGGATCCACACGTAATGACGAGCGCACCAGGTGTGGCGGCGGCATCGCTCAACGCAGCGATTCTTTCCAAGATCAAAGCGCGCGACTTGCGTCCCATGCAGGATGGTGGAGGCGGCGAGTCAGCGCGCTACGTTTGTGGGTACATGTCTTGCGACCCCTTTTTGAGCCGACCGATTCTGGGCGGACTGCCGCCCGTTTTCAAGGTCAACATCCGAACGGATCGCTCAGGGCTCTGGCTCGAGAATTCCATCTTGCACTTGGTGGAGGAGGCGGCTTCGGGACGGGTTGGGAGCGATGCCATGCTCGCCAAGCTCTCGGAGGCCTTGTTCGTCGACACACTGCGCCGCTATGTTGCCAGCCTACCCGCGCAACAGATCGGCTGGCTCGCTGGAGCGCGCGATCCCATCGTGGGGAAAAGCCTCGGATTGTTGCACAGCCGCATTGCTCATCCTTGGACAATCGCAGAGCTGGCGGACGAGGTTGGCATCTCACGGACTGCTCTCGTGGAGCGCTTTACCCGGTATCTTTCCGAGCCACCCATGACGTATTTGACACGCTGGAGGCTTCAATTGGCGGCGCGGTCACTTGAGAATACGCCGCGGGGTGTCGCGGAAATCGGGGCCGAAGTGGGATACGAGTCGGAAGCGGCCTTCAGTCGCGCCTTCAAACGTGAGTTTGGGCAGCCCCCTGGCCGATACCGCCTCAACCATAAGAGTTCGTGTAACAGGGACGCTAAAGTGACACCTCAACACGCTGGACTGTGAACGTGAGTTCAAATCTTCTCACCACCGCGAATTTGAGGTCCGAGGTTAGTTCTGGATGACGGACAAGTCGGGGCTCTGCCAGAGGTTCAAACAATCTCAATCCGGCGTGATTCAGAGGGCGTCTGCTGTAAGTGCAGGTGCGCTACTCAGTTCTCTAACTCGCCTGGCCGATTTCCACATCGGCGGTTCGAGGTCCGGTTGGCGGAAGTGCAGAGGTGCGCTGTAGCGAGAATTGTAGCTGGTCATTTCCACAACTTCCAATAGGCAGGTTCCGCAACCTACTGATTCTATTGGGGCAATAATCAGGAGGTCACCTGCCTTGGGCGCAGGGGGTCGGGCGTTCAAATCGCCCCGCCCCGACCAACGTAAACAACTCATTTATTTGCAATGCCGGGTTTCGGCCTGGCTAGCGCACCTGTAGCTTCCTGTGGCGTTTTCGAGTTCTTGGAGGCTCCAAGCAGCTACAATTTTGACTACATCGGACTGGGGGTGGACCCTACCGCGACTGTCTCATTTTAAGGGGTCAGTCCAAGAAAACGTAAACCGTCAATGTTCGCCGTTACGGCGCCAGCTGCTCAAGCGTCGCAGATTGCACGCTCGATGGTGCGCATATGAGCCTCTAGCACGGGCGTAACAAGGCGTCCATCTATGCGCTCGATTGTATCCTCGACGGTGTGGAACCACCGATGGACTCCGAGGACGGCGAAACATCGTGAATACCCACGGTCGGTAAACGTGGAGAGCTCCCCAGCTTCGGCGCGCACGGGATTTGCACGCTCCAATTCGGGGATGCCGCGAAATCCCTCGGCGACGGCAGCGTTCAGGTTCGGCATGGCCATCACGGAACGCTGTGGATCAGCAGTATCCAGCATCCGTCCGGTTTCGTCAGCGTCGCGAACTGCCACAGCCGCGCCGACGTGCGCCCAAACCGCGGTTGCCAGGGGCGGAGGCGCCAGGGGCATCGCCTTATGTGAACCGGTGAAGTAGAACTCGTGCCCACCGGTGTTCATCAGGTGAATAGAATGCTTCGGAAACCGCTTCGCCACCCATGTTGCGAGTTCCAAGGAATACCGACGTTCCGGTTCCTCGTTCACCCACGCATTGAAACCAGCCCGAGCGCGGCGTCGAGATGGCGATCCAGCGATTGCTCCGCTCGATTCTGCCGATAACGTTCTGGCTCCTGCGCCGCGTCATCTCGGCGTCAAGGATCAAGGTCGCTTTGGCTCTGTCCGAGGCGGCATGCTGAAAGGGAAACGATTTCTTCGGCGCCAGAATTCCGACTGGAAGCGGCGAAACCGGCTCTTCCGGCGCGTTCAAAAGCGCCGCCTCGCCGCTCGGGCCAGTGGTGACGATCACCACGCCCACGGCTCTGGCCGCTGCCGCCGCGTCCACGATCGCACCGATTCCGGTGTTGCCACGCCCGAGCGCCGCCAGCCCTATCGCATCCACATCGATTCGCGTGACAAATCCTTCCTCGGCCACCTTTACCGGGACGGTCACAGATCCATCGCCCGATGGCTTCCGGCGAGTCTTGCGGGCCAGGACGAGCTGGCGCTCGCGCGCCGCGAGAACATGATCGTGAATCGCTTCCATGACCTGAACCGGCCGCATCTGGTTGATGGTGGTGTAGAGCAGAATAATCGGCAGGTATAGAGCAACTACGGTGAGCAGGAATGCGAGCGTTGCGCCGAAGATTGGATTGAAGGGCTTGTCCACCGTTGCCAGGGCCACCAGCGAATAAAGCGCGAGTCCTACGAAAAAACCGAAGTACGCCTGATTGATGCGGCGGCGCAGGAACTGGTCCAGTATCTGGGTCGTCATGTTGGCCGCGGATTGCTGCAACGCGAGTAACAGCAATGAGATCGTGATGGAGGCGACTGTCATCAGCCCCCCCGCGATCGTACTCAGTAAGCTGCTGGTGGCGGCCGGATCCGCAAACACGTGTTTTTGCAAGAGGTTTCGCAGCGGTACAAGCCACACGGGTTGGGCGCGGTCCAGCAAATAAGGGCTTGCGCTCAAAGCGAGAAACTCGGCAAAAGCCTGGTAGATCGACTCGACGACGCCGGTAAACCATGGTCTATCCTGTCCCGCGCGACGGCTCATTGATCATCCTTGAATAACATGGTCGGCCTCAAGGAGTAGCAAAGAAGAAAGCCAGCCCGAATAAGCAATAGACCGCAACCAGAAGCACTCCTTCAAACCATGTTGTCTCCCCATCCGCGGCAATGGCATTCACCGCGAGCACGGCGCCAACGATAGCGATCAACTCCAGAGGATTGCTAAAAACCAGGCTCATGGGCCGCCCCATGAAATACGAGATCAGGACCAGCGCCGGGGCCAGTAGCAGGGCCACTTGAACGGTTGAGCCAACACAGATCCCCATGACAAGACCCATCCGGTCCTGGCGCGCGAAGTACACAGAGGAGATGACATCGGACGCATTTCCAATCATCGCGAGCACGATGACGCCCAGGAACAGGCGCGTCACGCCAAGCTGAGCGGCCGTTCCTTCGAGACTGCCGGCAATCACATTTGCCTCTACCGCTATAACAGCCGTGGCCCCGATCAGAACTCCGAGAGATTTCCGGAGCGGCCAGGCGGGGGGCTCGTGCGACTTGCGGGAAGCGAAGACATCGCGATGCGTGATCAGGGTATAAACGAGATTTGCCAGATAAACCAGAATCAGGACGATGGAGACGCTCAGGCTGAGTTTCTCGTCCAGCGCGGTAAGGTCCCCATGAGCCGATCCCCGGCGCTCCGTGTAGTCGAAGAAAGCGGGGAGCGTCAGTGCAATTATGGATAGCGCCAGTAAACTCCCCAGCAATCCCGCCCGCTCCTGCTTGAAGACCTGCTTTTCACGTCTCCAACCCCCCACAACAATCGCCATCCCAAGAGCCAGCAAACTGGTACCGATCAAAGAACCGGTGATCTGGGCTTTGACCGTGGCAGTGTTGCCGGTTGCCAGCACAAAGAGAGCCAGCGTCAACTCCGCTATACTGCCGAAAGAAATGGTCACTAAACCGCCGACCGAAGGGCCGGCCCGGTTAGCCAGACTATCGGTGGCGCGCCGGATTCCGTCGGCGAGAGGAATAATCGCGACAGCGGATGTGGCGAATAGCCAAAGGGGCGGCGCGCGGAACCAATAGGCTAACGTCAGCGAGATGGGGATAAACAGCAGTAGGCCGTTAAGTATCATGACTACGTGCGAAGCCGGCTCAAATTGTTACATCCAACCGCTTTTGAATCCTGCGCGCCGCAGTCCGGCGACCACACAGGGACAGTCTCGCAGAAGTCTCCAGATCAGTCCCCTTCGATAATTTTCCACCATTACCACGACTGGTCCCTGAGCGAGGCCGTAATGGCGCTTCGAAATCCAGTACCCGGTCTTGCCGGCGAGGATACTTGGGATTCGACGAACTGTTCCACTCCGTGTAATAGACCGGCTTTCCGCGCGCCTTGCGAAAGGTATTCTGAGCCTCTTCGCGGAGAATGCTCCGTTTGCTTTCGGCCAGTTGTTTCGCGGTATCGTCTCCGGCGCTGCCGAAGGCGTCGGTGGGATATTGGCGGGCGCTGATGAAATTGAGAGGCAACGAAGTCTTTTGGCAAAAATCGAGAAATTCCTCGATCCATTGATTCTTCGCGGTTACCGGCCCACCCTACCTTCAGGGAGTTATCGACGGCCTTAAGGGCCTTCGCCGTGTGCCGGTAGGGTTTGAAATACTCTTCCTGAGTTCCGGTCCAGAACGATTTCATGTTGGGCTCGTTCCAAACCTCAAAAAACCAGTCGCGCAGGCTGTTCGCGCCGTAGCGCTGCACCAGGTGGGCCGCCAGTTTGTCGATCAGCTCGTCCCAGTGGTCGTACTCGGCGGCCGGGGTGACGTTGGCATTGTAATGGAAGACGGTCGTCTTGCCAGAGGCAAGCGCCTTCGGCATGAAACTCAATTCGACAAAGGGCTTTATGCCGATGGAAAGAAGAAAATCGAATATCTGATCGAGATTGAAAAACGAATACAGGCGTTTGCCCTGTTCCTCCACCACCGTGCCGACGTCATCACAGAGGACGCGGTGAAAGCGGACATGACGGAACCCCAGTTCTTCATGACACTGCCGCAACCGCCGCTGCCAATCGGCGCGCAAAGCAAGTGTCGCGTGGCCGCTCCCGACCATATGTTCCCAGAAGTGGGGCAGTGGCATCTTCTTTCCGGACAGATTACAAAACAACTCGCATTTATCCCCCGAGTCACCGTTTGAATGCCGTTTCATTGGTTCGCCTCTCCGGCGGGTTCCCGCGCGGATTCAGAGGTAGCTTCATAGACCCTGTAATTACGCATATCCGCTTCCTTAAGCATCAGACCGAAGCCAGGCCGCGACAGGTCGGGGGACAGAAGCCCGTCGGTTACCTTGAGCACGCCATCAAAAGCCATTGTTTCGATCCGCGCATGGTCGTAAAAATACTCGACATTGATGGCACGCTGTGTCCCACAGCATGCGTGCGCGTGGATGGAGGGTGAAGTATGCGCCGAGAGGGGGACGAATCGGCTCTCGCAAAGAGCGTCGGCGAGCAAAAAGCCCGTGACGCCGGCGCATCGGGTGGCGTCGGCTTGGAGGACATCCACCGCTCCGGCGTCCAGCATCCGCCGGAAATACCAAGAATCATAGCCGTACTCGCCCGCGGCGATGTTCATTCCCGGCGGCCCAGCATCGCGAATCAACCGCAACCCTTTGAGATCGTCTGCAACGACGGGTTCTTCAAACCATGTCACATCGTCGTCGCGGAATCGGTGTGCCTGATAAAGAGCTTGTTTCCGAGTGTATGCGCCATTGGCATCGACGAAGAGTTCGACTTTCGGTCCGATCGCCTTGCGCGCCGCATGCACGCGAGCGATATCGGCGGCGGCATCGCGGCCGATCTTCATCTTGACCGCGAGGAAACCGGCTTCTGCCCAGCCTCCCAATTGTTCGCGCAATTGCGAATCCGAATAAGAAGTGAATCCGCCGCTCCCATAGGCCCTGATACCCGGGCGCACAATGCCGAGCAGCGCAGCTACCGAGACGTTGAGAAGCTTGCCCTTTAGATCCCATAGCGCATTGTCTACGGCAGCAATTGCCATTGACGCAATCCCGGGCCTGCCGAGATTGCGTATTTGCTGGACCATTGTTCGCCATGCCCCCCCGATTGCAAGAGCGTCGTGGCCGATCAATCTGGGTGCGAGTGACTGATCAATCAGCAAGGCGGTGGAGGTGTCTGCATAGCTATAGCCGAGGCCGGTTTTGCCGCCTGCCAAAACTTCGACGAGTACAAGGGAGGTTTTATCCCACTGAATCGTGCCATCGGACTCCGGCGTTTTCGTTGGCACCGTGTAAACAGAAACCTGAATGCGTTCGATTGTCGGGCTTGATTGCATAAGCGCCTCGATTCAAATCAATTCAATTTCAAATTCGGGGCATGCCGTGGCCCCACGTATCCGGCGGAGATAAGTCACGCCGAATCGGTGGCTTTTGGGTATTTCGCTCTTCCGATTTGAAGACTGCGGCTCCTTCCCTGATGAGGTAATCGGCTGCCCGAGCCGCCAGAGCCATAATCGTCAGTCCTGGGTTAGCCGATCCCTGGGTCGGCATGATGCTGCCATCGCAGAGGAACAAGTTCGCAATATCGTGCGTACGTCCGAACTGGTCGACAACCGAGGTTTCAGGATTGTCGCCCATTCGCGCCGCTCCGACCAGATGCGCATACCGCGCCTCCTGCACGACTTCCTGAGCGCCGGCTGCCCACATGACCTCCATGGTCTTGTTCTTGCCGAACTCAATCAGCTTCTTATCGTTGTCGTAGAGGTTGAAAGTGATTTTGGCAATTGGAATCCCGAGGCGATCTTTTTCTTCCGCCAATTGAACACGGTTATCTGCATTGGGCAGAATCTCGCCGAGAAATCCGAAAGCAGCCCAATGGTTGTAATCCATCATCACGCTGCGCAGTCCCCAGCCCCACGCGCCTTTCGCAACCATCATTTGCTTGGCAAACGACATCGGCAGCGGTCCCACCGTCTGGATTGCAAACCCCCGTGCGAAACCGCGTTTCGCGTCGGTCTCATAAAATTCTTCCGTTAGAGCGTGCGCCGGGGGAGCCTTGTACATGCGTACTAGTTCCTCGAAGCGGCCGAGCACAACATTGCCGGCTTGCGCCATCAGGTAACGGCCGACGCAATCGCTGGAATTGGCCAGCCCGTTCTCAAAGCCGGGACATGCAGAATTGAGCAAAAGGCGCGGAGTTTCAATGGAATATCCCGCCACGATCACCGCCTTTGCCTTTTGGAAGCACGCGCGCCCATCCGAATCGAAATAGCTGACTCCCGTTACCCGGCGTGTAGCGCCTACGTGAATACGCGAAACCATGCAGTTCGGGCGGATCTCGGCTCCGTTCTCGATTGCGTCAGGCACATGCGTGATGAGTGTGCTCGCCTTTGCACCTACCTTGCAACCCTGGATGCAGAAGCCGCGGTAGATACAGTGCGGGCGATTGGCGCGTGAACCACTCAAAATCGCTACCGGACCACCGGCAGATACGCCAATGCCCAGATTTGTGCATCCTCGAATCAACGCGTCGCCCACACCGCCCATCGGATGCGGTCCGTAAGGATAGCCATGAGGGTCGCCCCACGGATAGTACGACGGGCCGGAGACAGGGAGCTCCAGTTCCATGAGCTCGTAATACGGCTTCAGGTCCGAATAAGGAATCGGCCAGTCGACGCCGACGCCGTCTGTCGAATGGATGCTGAAATCGGACGGATGCAATCGCGGAGTGAACGATGCCCAATGGACCGTCCCTCCTCCGACACCCTTGCCACTGTTATTCGCTCCAAACGCCAGGGGATGCTCACCGGCGGTGATCCGCATGTCGTTCCAATAGAGGTTATGCGCACCCTTCTCGTCACTGACCCAATCACGCTCGGTGTCCCAGAACGGGCCGGCATCGAAGCCAATCACTCGAAATCCCGCCCGTGCGAGCCGTTGCAAAAGCACTCCGCCGCCAGCGCCGACACCCACGATGACATAGTCTACTTCTTCCCCTTCGGAGAAGCGCCGCATCGGGCTCTCGATTCGCTGGATAGAACCGAGCATGTGCGGTTTCCCACTCGGCGGATGAAACTCTCCAAGAATCGGCGATTTCAATGGGCTCCTCCCTGACCAGGAGATCCGAGGTGCTCTGCTTGCCCGGCGACGGGCTCAAACACGCCCGACACAGAGCTGTCTGGAGCCTTCCATTGATAACGCTTTTCTTCCGACTCCCAAGGTTCCGCCTCGCCCCGTTCGAGACGCATATAAGCGCGCGGGTAGGCGGGGCCACCAAAGCCGATTTCATCCCAGGCCCAGGGATGTGAGTAGTAAGCATCGGCGCAATCGGAAACCAACAGCATCCAAAAGCGGTGGATGGGCAGTTGTTTCCAGATCTCGTGTCCGGCCGACGGTTTACCATGGTGCAGCGAGTGAAGAATTTCCTCTTGCTCTCGCGGACCAATTTCCAGGAATCCTAGCCGATACTCGTGTTGCGCGATTTCCTCGACCGCGCGCAGTCCTAATTGGAAGGCTTCACGATCGGGCGGCATGTCTTCATAGCGGTAACCATCGTGCGAGTTTTCGTAGAGCCTCCTATCAATTTGCGGCACGATCGGAATCTTGTGGGACTCATCGCGGTCGTCCTGCGGGAGGATGCGATCACAGATAGCTTCCAGCAGGCGAGCTTCCTGCTGGCTGAAAAATCTGATCTCGGGGACGTTGATGACACGGTCCAAAACGACTTCCCGAGTCTTGGCATCCCAAAACTTCTGCTGCGCGAGTGTGCTGAATCCTGGGTAATATCCGGGCTGGCTTATCGGACCGATCGGCTTTCCCGTACGAGTATTGACCGGGCGCGTGTCCACTCTTTCGGTTTGACTGTTCATCTTCGTTTCTCTCTCCGCAGCAAACTAGCCAACACGCCGAGAAATCCGCAGGCCGCAAACAATAAGGGCGCAAACAGCGGCGGGCCGTAAATGACGTTGTAAAACGGCTTTTTCAAGCCGCCCGGCCGCCGCAAAACACCACGCGCGTGATAACCAAAACCAACGGCTCCATCTACTATCGCCACAGCAGAAATCGCGGGAAGCCACGTACGTGCGATGCGAGGGCTTTTAACTGCGGCGATCCCTGCCGCCATCAACATGGGCGCGATGATTACTGGCGTCCACTGCGCCTTGTAACGGAAATTGTTCTTGTAATGTGAGTACCAGGCTTCGAATCCACTGAAGAATGCCGAGACGGCGGTGGCGATGGCCATTTGCTTTTGAAAGCGGCCTTCGCGCACGTCTTGCGCCCAGCTAATGGGCTCATGTTCGCCCGTCACGATTCTGGCCCAATGATCCGGGTGCGCGGGGAGAGGCAATATGCCGCTGCCAGCCGCCTCACCACGCCGAAGAAAAGAGGCGAGAAGACCGAGGTAGGCGCTGACGCCAAACAGCAGCGGAGCAAATACTGGTGGACCCATAACCATGTTTACGATGGGGAGCCGCCATCCACCTGGCTTGCGATGGATTCCGCGAACATGGAAGTAAAAACCCACTGCGCAATCGCCGAGTGTAAGAACCGAGACGGCCGGTAGAATCGTGCGCGCGGCACGCCTGCTGAAAAAGCCCGACATTCCACCCGCAACGAGCGCCCCGCTCAGGATTACGGGCGTGTACATGACGCGACGGCTATAGCTGCCTTTGTAATGCTCGTAGGCGACCTCTATGCCACTCAGCGCGCTCGACAGACCGGCAATGAGCGCCAGCCAGCGCTGGAAGCGGCCTTCCCGGATATCCAGGTCGGTGTTTGCAGCGGCGCGGTCCAGTCTTGCGCTGAGCACTTCAGGCGTCAGTACCACGTCCGGCTTTCCGCGGAGTCGATCATTGGCCATGGTCGTCTCCCTTCAAGCACCGAAAGGCAGCTTTCGCTTCAGGGATTGCGAGCGGGAGGGCTGCAAACGTAGCCGCCGCTGCCAGGAGTGACCACACAGAGAGTGAACGGTATTTCCTGCAGGCATCGACGGTGAGCTTTCCCGCGAGCGCGGCATCGGCCAGGAGTTTCACGCCCATGGCGATGGGCATCAATGGATGCGTTCGCCAGCGGTTCTCAGGACCCATTCCTGCGAGGCAAGCCGTCACTCCGTAGCTCGTCAATCCGAGCAATGCATCCGGTGTGGCTAGAATCGAATAGGCTTCGGCGGAGCCATTGACTTTCTCGGCATCGAAACCGCGCCAACGCGGCCCCGGTAGCTTCTTCACGACGCCCATCTGGTACAGTGCTATGCTGCCGAGTACCGCAGATGAAAAGAACGCGAGTCCAACGATGCTGCGTCGCCGTTTTAGAAAGGGGCTTGATCCGCGGCGCAGTTCGCAACCGAGCAAGCCGGGACTCAATTGGTTTTGCATTCAGCCCCGCCTTTTTAGTGCCACGAAAAGGAGTCCTGTAAGTGCTATTCCCGCAAAGGCGGCAAGACCGCGATGGGCAGTGAGATTCATGAGCTCCAGGTTCATCGTGCTCTGCACGCTGAACCCCCTGGCGCGGTCGTCGAAGATTCCATGGGCAGAGTAATCGCCCGGAACAGGCTCGAATAAGTTGTCGGGCCGATCGGGCGAAACTGGTTCGGACGTCTGCTGGCCCTCAAAACAATTTTTCGCCAGATAATGGTCGGCAAAGGATGGGGCAATTTCTTGCGCGTAAATCGCTTCCACCGTTGGCCAGCCGACATACACTTCCCGCCGTTTGTGGCTTGCCGCCCAAACAATCGCGCGCGCGGCCACCTCAGGCTGGAAGATCGGTGGCACTGGCTGGGGATGGCGCGGTAGGCGTGTGCGGCACCAGCTAAATTGCGGTGTGTTCATCGCCGGCAACATCACCGCCGTGATATGCACGGCGCTGCCATTGTGAATGAGCTCCGAACGAATGGAGTCTGTGAATCCAACGATGGCGTGCTTGGCTCCGCAGTAGGGTGACTGCAGGGGTATGGAGCGGAACGCCAGTGCCGAGCCCACCTGGACGATACAGCCGCGATTTCGCGGATGCATGCGTTTCAGCGCCGCCATGGTTCCGTAGACTTGCCCGAGGTAGGTGACTTCGGTGGCGCGCTTGAATTCGTCCGCTGTGATTTCGAGGAACGGTGCAAAGATCGTGGTCATCGCATCGTTGACCCAGATGTCAATCGGTCCCAATTCGCGCTCGACGCGATCGGCCGCCGCTTCAATCTGCTGCGCGTTCGCCACGTCGGCCGGCAGCACGAGCGCTTTCCCGCCCAGTTCCTCGACCTCACGCTTGGTTGCTTCCAAGCGTTCCCGCCCACGCGCGATCAATCCAATCTGCGCGCCCTGTCGTGCGAACTCTGCCACTACGGCGCGACCCACGCCCGCGGAAGCGCCGGTGACCACGACGACTTTTCCTTGATTTGAGTTTTCCATTGCGACCTTCCTACTGCACTTTCACGAGATGATTTTGGGCCGCCCATTGTCCGCGACGCGTCCAGAAGAACGTGAACTCGACTTCCGATTGGAAATCGGCCGGGGCCAGGTCGAAGTAATCGGCACCGACACTTGTCGCTTGCGAATCGTTATCCTTCCATGTTTCCCAGTTATCGGCCGACCAGCGGAGCCGGAATGCTTCGGGCGCACAGATGCGAAGGGTGTATCCCTTCCTGGCTTGCTGGATCGGATGTTTGGGCAACCAGAATTCCATCTTGCTCAGGATCTTCTCACCCTGATAGCGGGCAACGACTTCCGGTATGAGGTCGAAGACCCTTCCGTCGTGGCAGGAGCGAAGCAGCCGTGTGTATTCCGAATGCGCCCACAGCAGGGGATTCGCCGAACCGGTAGGGCCGCCAAAACGCAAGCGGGCTTGCGGCAGATCGGCTTCATCCCAGATCTGTTCCGGCAACAGGCAGGTGCCGTTTGAGAATCGCTCCATGGCATGCAGCAAGGGATGGCAATCGTGACCGGCCGCAAGTTCGTAATGCCCCCGCTCGCCGGTGAGCAGCGGCCAAGCCCGGCCCTTGCCCCATTGTTCGTAAGGACCTCCGCCAGGTCGCTGGCCGTAGCCATCGTGGTTGTACCGATGCCAGCAGGGACCGGGGGGCGTCTCTGTCTTGAGAATGGAATCGACGACTCGCAGACTCTCCACGATTAACGGATCGTGAGCCGAAACGATTCCATATCGGACCAGCTGCAGAAAACCTGCGTCGACAATGTCGCGAGCCGGATACGACTTCGAAGAGCCGGGCGGTTGGCTGGTCAGCTTGAGCTCAGCCTTATCAAGGGCGCCTGGACCGGAGACTTCGCCGGGCTTGGCTGGATTCAAGCGCACAAAATGACGGGGCGACCCCGGGACAAGAGTTCCTGCGGTTGTTACCGTCCAGTCTTCGAGATGCGATTTAAGGAAGTCGGCGTAACTCTCCAGGAAAGCGGCGGTGTTGCCGTCCCGATCCGCTCGCGCGAGAGAGCCCGCGCAGATGAAAGCGGAAATAATGACTGCCAGCGTGGAAGGAGAATAGCCGCTCGCCTCTTCCCACCGTTCTTCACCCGTTACCGGTCCGCTATGAAGCAGAAAAGCGATCGCCCGGTTCACCATCACGCGTGGATCGAACTGGCCGAGCAATCGAAGCTGATGGAGGCGCCAGGCGAGCAGCACCGGAAACGCGACTTCGTCCAGTTGCATCCCTTTCCAGAAAGCTTCGCCATCGACCCAAAAATTCTGAGGAAAGCTGCCGTCTTCCTCCTGCCGTGCCGCCAAATAGATTAGGGCACGCAGAGGCGCCTCGGCATTGCCGGCCGCGAGCAGGCCCAAGGCGCTCTCCACCATGTCGCGCGTCCATACCAAGTGATAGCCGCCTTTGCCCTGTTTATCGTCACGCGCGCCGCCCCACGGAATCGTGAGCGAAGCTACAAATGCGCCTCGAAATAGTTTGTCTTCATGAGTCAAGAGCAGGTTGTAGCTCGAATGGAAAAGCCGCCC
This sequence comes from Bryobacteraceae bacterium, assembly GCA_025980665.1. Lineage (GTDB taxonomy): Bacteria > Acidobacteriota > Terriglobia > Bryobacterales > Bryobacteraceae > Palsa-187. Next base: position 11,690 of record JAICXC010000054.1, on the reverse strand, counting down.
CTTGTCGCCACTGGCTTTCTCAAGAGGTTTTCTGCTGGCGGCCGCGAAATTCCACTGGCCGACAAATTTCTTGCGGTGCTCTTTGTAATCGATTCCGAGACTTTGGAAGAGACAAGATACCACGCTGGGCAGAGTTTCCCCGAAAGCCACGCCGATCGTAAACTCACGCGTCTTTGAAAGATCGAGTTCTCCCGTGAGCGCCACGTTGCCGTTCTTTGCCTCATCAAACTCGAAAGTCATCTTATGGTTTTTCGCCACGTCGGTATATCCGTCGCTTTGCCCGACATATCCGCAGGAGAGCCGGGAGAAGTTGCAGGAAGAGCCGATTGCGAGCCAGCGGTCGTTTTTCTCCGCAACGAGCAGTTCCCGCCCCGACACTTCGATTACAAACGCATTATTGCCTTCTCCTCCAACTTCCAAGTGAGGAGCGCAAAGCAGATACACCTTCAGATCCCGGAGAAACTTGTCGCTTCCTTCCATCCGCGTGTGCAGAAGAACGCAGGGTCGTGTGGATGCGGCTATGATTTCCTTGGTGAACGAGAAGCGATGCTCACGTTCGTGCGAACTGATGCTGTAACCCTGAGATGGCAATATCCGTTCAATTCCGTAATCCAGATCCCGCTTTTCTTCGAGGAACAATCCGTTCGCATCGGAGAAAAGAAATTCAAGATCGCGCAATTGTGGCCGATCGACAGTGGGATAATATACCTCGGTCAAAATGCCGTGCCAGATTGTGAACCAAACATGACCGCTGGTTGAATACGCTGTGCCGACACCATCCTTATCGGCGCGAGTCCAATGAGCCTCGTTTCCCGGTGCTCCGAATGCGCTCTTGTTTCCGCGAAAGTGCGCCATCTCAATCTCCTCTTGCTATCCGTTCACAACCAGTTCGCCGGCGTCGCATTGAAATGGGGTCAGCAGTTCCGCTCCGGCTTCCGTGACCGTTGCCATGTCGCAGTGACGGAGACCGCCATAGCCCTCGATATAAATGGCCGGTTCTACGTTGAAAACCATTCCGATCTCCAGCACCTCCTCCGATTTCGGATGAAGACGTGGCTGCGCATCCGCCGCGATCGCCGAAAAGCCCACACCGTGCCCCGTGGAATGCTTGAAGTGCGGCCCGAATCCCCGCGTCTTCAAAACATCCCGCGCCGCGGTATCGACATCCGCCGCTTTTGCTCCGGGATGAATGGCGCCGAAAGCGGCTTCGCGCGCCGCGAATACAGCGTCATACATCGCTTGGCGGCGCTCGTCCGGTTTGCCGATGGAATACGTACGCGTGATGTCGGTCCAATACCCGTCCGCATAGGAATTTATGTGCACCAGAACCAGATCCCCGGGCGCCACCCACTTCGGCCGTGAACGGGCGTAGGCTGCCGAGGCGAGAGCGGAATTCGCGCCGGACATACACCAGGCGAAGCCATCGGCCCGGCTGACTTCCGGAAAGTCCACAAGACTCGCGCTCAGAGGTTGCCGGAATGTCGCGGCGGTTTCCACTTCGCTGGCTCCAGTTTTGATCTGTTCGAAGCCGCGCTGCAACGCTCTCTCGGCGATTCGGCAAGCGGTGCGAATCTTTTCGATCTCGAACGCAGTTTTGCGCGCGCGCAAATAATCTAAGGCTTCGTCGGCGGGAGCGACGCCGAGAACAGAGAACGTTTCCTCGATGAGGGTCCGCATGGTTCCGCCATAAAGATGCATGGCCGCGTAGGATGCCGGTTCGGAGGTTTCAAGCGCTTCAAAGCCGATCCGAACCGGCTTCGCCGAGAAGCCCTGAGACAGGGCCCGGAGCGGGCATCGTATCGCCTCCACCGTGGTAGTGAGGTCCTCCAGGGAGCCGGCCTTGAAGGTCTGAATCTCATCCGCCCAACCACGCTGAGCAAGATCCTCCTCGTCTTCCGGAACCAAAAGGCTGATCTTGCCGTCGGAGGACGCGACCGCGACGCCCGTGCCGATCACTGGCCAATATCCCGACACGAGGAGCACGTTCATTGGGAGCGCGCAAACCACCAGGTCCCAGAGGTTCTCTCGCATGGCACTCCGAATTCGATCGATGCGGTCCGGGTTCTTCACTGCTATATGACTTCCCGAACCTTGTCTTCCAGAATTGTTTTAATAATCTTCCAGCGGTCTTTTTCTCCTTTTGCCATCGCTTCGGCGAATTTAAGCGCCTGTTCCCCGGAGATGTTGCCCGGTAGCGGCGGCTCATTCGGATCCACCACGGCCTCGACCACCGCGGGGCCAGGATGAGCGAGCGCCTGCCGCAAGATGCTCTCCGCATCCTTTGGGTCTTCAATAGTGAAGCCCGCGGCTCCGCAACATCTCGCGTATCCGGCGAAATCGATGGGCTGCAATTCGACTCCAAATTGAGGATTGCCCTCCTGCGCCATTTGCTCCCACTTTATTTCGCCGAGAACGTTGTTCTTGATTACGATCACTTTGACGGGGAGCTTGTATTTCACGAGTGTGGCGATTTCGCCCAGCAACATCGTTACGCCGCCGTCGCCGACGACACAAACGACTTGCCGCCCGGGATATGCAACCGCCGCTCCGATACTGTACGGCAGGCCGTTCCCCATGGTCGCCAGGGAGCCGGAGAGAGAGAACTGCATCTGTTCCCGCATCTCGATGTAGCGGGCTGACCATGTTGCGATCGTGCCGCTATCGGAAGAAACAATTGCGTCCGGATCTAGCAGCTTGTTCAAGTGCCAGGTAACCACCTGAGGCTTCATCGGCATGTCACTCCGCGTGCCGCGTTTTTCCATGAGTTCATTCCAGGCGGTCATGCGCTTTTGCGCTTTTTCGAGAAAGCTTCTGTGCTTCTTGTGCTCGACGAAGGGCACCAGGGCGTGAAGGACGCTGCGGCAATCGCCTATCAGTCCCACGTCAACGGAATGCCTCAACCCAATTCGGGCGGGGTCAAGATCGATCTGGATGGTCTTCGCCTGGCCGGGTTTCGGATAAAACTCCATGTAGGGGAAGCCTGAGCCGGCGATGATCAGCGTGTCGCACTCCCGCAGCGCATCCTGAGAAGGCGCCGTGCCGAGCAGCCCGATGCCTCCGGTCGCGTAAGGATTACGATCCGGAATCGCCGCCTTGCCTAACAGTGCTTTCACTACGGGCGCTGCCGCGGCTTCGGCTAGCGCCAATACTTCCTCGCGCGCGTTCAGGCAACCCTGACCGATCAACATCGCGACCTTCGATCCCTTGTTGATCAGATCCGCCGCCTGTTTCAGAAGGCGCTCCGGAGGGATTGGGTGGGATGCGGCAAACAGATCGCTGCTGTGGTGGGCGATATTCGCGGGAGAACGTTCGTCTTCCGACTTTGCCCACTCCTGAATATCCTTCGGTATCGTGATGTGAGAAACCGTTCGCCGCGTCAAAGCGGTTCGAATCGCTTCATCGACCACGTTGACGACGTGAGCCGGTCCCATCACCCGCTGGTTGTAGGCGGCCACGTCCATAAATAGCTTGTCGAGATCGACATCCTGCTGATAGTGGGTGCCGATCAAATCGTGGAAGGTATGTCCCGTGATAGCCAAAACGGGCTGTCCATCACATTTCGCATCGTAGAGGCCGTTGAGCAGGTGGATGCCTCCGGGGCCGGAAGTCGCCAGACAAACTCCTAATCGGCCAGTAAACTTGGCGTAGCCACAAGCCGCGAAAGCAGCCGCCTCTTCATGCCGCACCTGAATGAATCGCAGTTTGTCCTGGCGCGTGCGTAACGCTTCAAAGATTCCATTGATACCATCGCCGGGAAAGCCAAAAATGGTGTCTACGCCCCACTCGATGAGTCGCTCAGCGAGATGGTCTGCTACTGTTATTTTCGACATCGATTCCTCCCTGGAGCAATGTATTTCTACATTCACTTCCGCACGGTTTCCCGCGCCTCCAATATGATTTTGCTACTGTTTCGCGATTCCAAAGATTCCAACAGAAGATCAACTTCCCGTGACGTGAGAATCGCTACGAAGGCGGGCATATTTGTGCCGCCGTTCAGAATTTGCACTGTTATTTGCTCGCTCATAAGACGATCCGCGGTCGTCGTTAAATCGAGCAGGTGTCTGCCTTGTCTCGCGGTGCTGTGACAGTTTTCACATCCTTGCCTAAAAAAGAGCTGTGCGTCCTCATAAACGGCAGCGAAGAGTGGCGGCTCCGGATGCTGCGGGCGGTCGGCAAATGAGAACCGGCCGTCAATCGCACGGAAGCCCTCAGGCGTGCTGGGCCTCACTTTTGTCCTACCAATCACATTTCTCCTTCCAGTCACAGTGAGTGCGGACCTCTTCATTACTGCTGTCGGTCGTCTCTTCTTGAACGACCACATCTTCTGGCGGAGCAGGCGGATGCGACGCAGTATGCCTCCGTCGCGCTCTTGCGCATAGCATATAGATCAGCACAGCGGCAACCGGCGGAGCGACGAAGACAAGGAGGCGGAGAATTAACCGGATAGTGACCACAGAACCCCCAGTAGCCACGGCAATGACATCATCGCCGCCCGCGACGAAAAGCACGGCCAAAAAAACAAAAAAACCACATCCAATGGAGGTGTTGATTGGCTGCTGATAAGGAAGGCGCAATACGTTGTGGTATTCCCGGTCGAAGCAAATAAACTCTTCCACAAAAGGGTAAACGTAAAGCGCAGCAAAGACCAGCGCGGGCAGCAACACAGCGGGGAAAAAGACTTCCGGAATCAGGTAAGGCCCAAGATGCAGATTGATGCCTGGGAACAACCGCATTGCTCCTTCGATCCAGCCAAAGTACCAATCCGGCTGAGCGCCGGGCGTGCTGGCTATAGGATCATAAGGTCCATAAACCCAGATTGGGTCTATCTGCACCAATCCCCCCAACATCGCTACGAGAGCAAAAACAAAAAAACATAGACCGAGGGATTTGGCGGCATACGATGGCCACAGCCGTGAACCGACAATCGTCTCGTCAGTGCGCCGTGGTCCCGGATAGTTCGTGTGAAACTGTCGCCAGATAATTCCCAGGTGAAATGCTAAGAGAATCGAAATCACGGCGGGCACCAGGAAAATATGGAAACTGTAGAAACGGGGTAGCGTTACCGATGCAGGCACTGTACCGCCCAGGAATAAAAATGTGAGCCACGGACCAACTACCGGCACGGACAACAGAATCGCGTAAGCAACTCGCAGCCCCGCTCCTGAAAGAAGGTCGCCGGCAATGGAATATCCGAAGAAGCCATTCCCAAACGCGAAAAGCAGAAGCGTCACACCAATCAGCCAGTTGATTTCCCGCGGACGCCGGTAGGCCGCGGTAAAGAAGATACGAGCTAAATGCACCAAAATTGCCGCTATAAATATCAAGGCCGCCCAATGATGCATCTGGCGAATCAGGAGTCCTGCCGGCACATCGAAGCTGAGGTGCATTACCGATTCGTAAGCCGCCGACATCTTCACGCCATCCAGGGCGCGGTATGAACCGTGATAAGTCACCTGCGCGGAACTCGAGTTGTAGAACATCGCGAGGAATGTCCCTGTGATCACGAGAATGATAAACGAATAAAGCGCAACCTCCCCGAGCATGAACGACCAGTGATCGGGGAATACGTGGTTCATCGCCTTTTTGACAAACTTCGCCAGATGCAAGCGCCGGTCCAGCCATTGGGCAAAATGCCCGCCCGGCCGACCGCTCATGGCATCCCCCAAAATCCAGGGCCGGGCGGTTCACTGAACCCTCCTCCCGCGCGCAAATTTCCATCGGCATCGGCATAGAGCGGCAACTGCGGAAGTGGCCTGGCCGCTGGGCCGCTGGTTGGTTGGGCAGCTTTGAGGACATCGAAGGTCGACTGATGGCACGGACACATCAGAAGATTCGTTGTCTTCTCAAACAGTCCAACGTCGCATCCAGCATGGGTGCACACCCGTGAGTACGCGACATACCCCATCGGCGCCCAATTCGCACGTTCCTTTGGAAGCTGGAGGAATTGCTCGTTGACGCGAACCACCACGGTCTGCGCTTTTTCATCCCCAATGCTGTCTTCGGGAAAAACGATGGTCGTACTTCCGAGCTCAAGAGCGTTTACGTTAACCGGCCTCCCGTCCAAAGTCATCAGGCGTTGCCCCCGCGTCCAGACAGCGCTGAACAAGGATGGATCGGGAGGTCTTCCCAGGGACCGGAACAGCGAAACCACCATCGCTGCAATCATTCCCGCCGTCGGCACAGCAATCCACTTCAGCAGGCTCCGGCGGTGAATATCCTCTTCGCTCTCCTGAAAGTTCTCCGCAAAGTCCTCGCGTTCAACTGTGCCCGACGGCATTTCTTCCCGCGGCTCAGTAGCCTCTTTGCGAGACATCAGCCAGTGTGAGTAGAGCACCAGTGCCGAACCGAGCCCTCCAAAAGAAACGGCCAGGGTTACTCCCAAGAGCAAGTTATTGCCGCCGGTCCAGTAAATCAACAGAAATCCCACCCCGCCCGCAAGCGCGATGGCTGAGGCGCACACGACCAATAGCATTCCCCATTGCTGATGAGTTGTAGTATCGCGTTGCGGATCCAGATTGCGATCCGCGGCTCGTCCGGTGTTTTCAGCAGACCCAAAATGTTCAGTGGCAGTCTCGGGACAGTCAGCAGCAGTTTTGGGACGTTCAGCAGCAGTCTCGGGATATTCGGCGGCAGTCTCGCCAGAAACCGCCGCGCCCCCGGCGAACGCCTTTGCGACCGCCCTTCGCGCAACTAATTTGCACAGCTCCCAACCGAGCACCACCAGGACGATAAGTTGACCAATTCGCTTGGGGTTCCGTTCATTTCGATCCGCAACTGGTTCGCTTTCCTGAGGAGCATTGTTTTGTTCCCCGTTTTCGGTCATCCCTTACCCCCTCTCTCGATCCACCCCGTTATAACGACCAGGGCAAACACGCTCACCCACGCAGCGAACCCTTCCGCTACCGGGCCGTACCAATTGAGTGGACTTCCGCCGGGACTCGGTGGTTGCTGAATAACTTCCACATAATCGACAATCGAATTCAATTGTTTATCGGTGAGAATAGAAGGCGGAAACGCCGGCATGGGGCCTGGCCCCGAGCGAACGGCTCCTGCAATGATGGCTGCAGATTTGCCGGTGAGCGCTGGCGCGTTTATACCGGTAAAAGCCAGCGCTCCTCCACGCGCGGAGGTTTGGTGGCATGTTGCACAATAAACACGGAAGAGCGTTCCGCCTTCGCTTGGATCGCCTCCCGTCAGAGAAATCACCGCAAGTTGGTTAACGACGTAATCGGCGGCAGCTCGCATCTCCGGAACGGAGAGCACGTACACGAAGCTCGGCATGTGGCTTGGGCCGGTTTCCATTGCTGTCATAGCACTGCCGGTATCGTGCTCCGCCTGCAGATTTGGCCCGGCGATGGTCACCACTGCGCTTATGCCCTCACCCTTTTCACCGTGACATTTGGCGCAATTTCGCAAAAAAATCGCCTGGCCATTCGGGGGTGGCCCGGCTTCAGCGTCGTGACCAAAGCCAAATCCGGAAGCGAACGGAACCAGGAGCAAAACACGAAGAATCGAGCGAACGGACGTCGCGTGCAGACTGAGTTTAAAACTCAAATACCCGCACACGCGGCGCACCGTGATCTCCTGGTCAAAATGGCGGCTCTTCAACCGCTCTTCTACTAGAACGAATCGCGGCATCTCTCCCCCATCCCCGCGTTCACCGTGTTTGCACTAGAGCCTTTCATTTCAACTGTCTCAGGTATGCGACCAGCGCCCGCAGTTCTACGCCGTCGAACTGGGTGATGTTCGGCATGGCAACCTCAGGCTTGAGCGATTGAGCGTGCGTCACCCAGGCTTCGAGATCCGCGTCATCGTTTGGGAACATATTCGCGGCGAGACCTTGCCGGCTTGCTATGTGGGTCAGATCCGGCGCGACGATGCCTCCGGCCCCAGTACCTCGCACGGCGTGGCAATTCGCGCATGGCGCCGACAGAAAAACTTCCTGCCCCTGGATTTCCTGCGGAGTGGAAGGCTGCGATGCGGGCTGGACCATGTGAGCTCGCCAGGCTTCGTAATCTTTGGGTTGCTGGGCGACGACGATAACCGCCATGTTCGCGTGTTGCGCACCGCAGTATTGCGAGCACTGACCGCGGTAGACGCCCTCCTGAGCCGCCTCAAGGCGAAGATTGTTGACATAGCCGGGGACCATGTCCACTTTGCCCTGAAGCTTAGGAACCCAGAAGGAATGAAGAACATCCGCCGTCTCCAGGGCGATGTTTACCGGACGTCCTACTGGAACGTGTATCTCATTGGCCGTCGTGAACCGCTGATCGACGGGCCCTCCGATATATTGCACTTCCCACCACCATTGGTGTCCTATAACGCGGATGTCCGGGGCCACGCTGCTGGAGCCGTTATGACCCTCATGGTCCTCATGCATGGGAAATTCGGCCATGCCACGCAAACTCAAGATGAACGACACGAAGAGGATGACAACCGGAATCGCAAAACCTCCGATTGCGAGCCAGCCTTGTCCGCCGCCAACATCAAACGGCTCGTGAGTGTCGAAGGAGCCGCGCCGCCGTAGAATGCCCCCTAAAATCAAAACCCACATGACGATGGTCACCACACAGAAGAGGATGAATACGAACCAGGAGAGCCACGCGATGCTCCCCGCGCCGGGGCCGTCGGTATAGAGCATGTCTTGCCGGCGCTCGCATCCAGCGAGTAGCAAGAAGGCCAGGACGGTTGAGAGTAACGCGGCGCGCGACTTCATGCTTGACCTCACGGTGGTTGGCCTCATGGTTGTGGCGCTGGCGGCGGTGATGCAGGTGGATTACCGCTCGCCTCGTGCGCTTGCTGTGTAGCGAGAGGCATGGTGGGAGGATCGATCTCGGAGGGGGTATTTATGGTCTTGATATAGGCGACGATCTTCCAAATTTGCTGCTCCGGGATCTTCGTTCCCCACGACGGCATTCCGTTGGAGCGTCCCTCGGAGATGGACGCGAAGACCTGATCGGGCGAGCCGCCGTAGATCCAAACCGGGTCGCGCAAGCTCGGTCCCATTCCACCTCCGCCATGTACGCCGTGACAGCCGGAGCAGTTGTACCAACTGAAGAACTGGTAGCCTTCGTTGGCGGCGGTCGGATTGCCGGCGTACGGGTTGGATCTGACAGGAAGCGGCTGGCCGCTGCCGGGTATGGGTCCCACCGCGGTTTCGGTAGCGGAGGCAGCTCCCGCGGGCGCGACCTCAAGCGGCTGCTGGTCGCATCCCATGAGACTGAGCGCCAATGCCGTTGCAAAGGCGACCAGAGGACTAGTAACCGAAGACATACAGCGCGCCCCCCGGTCCCGTCTTGTTCTTGATATTCGCTTCAGCGGCGGCAGCGCCAAGAGCGGCATAAGGGTCCTGTTCCGAGATGCTCTTGAAAGCGACCGATCCCAGCGCCCCGCCAATTCCGGCATAGACGGCAATGTATTGTTTGCCATCGGGACCCAGGAAGGTCATGGGGTCGGACACCAGGCCGGACCCGAGTTTGGTTTCCCAGAGCAGCTTTCCGTCGCGCGCATCCACCGCTCGAAAGTAGTTGTCCATGGTGCCGTAAAATACTATGTCTCCGGCAGTGGCAAGCACGCCGCTGTTGAGGCCCAGATCGGCTTCCTTAATACCCCAGAGTTTTTTGGCATGGGCCACGTCCCAGGCAACCAGCTCTCCCTGATAGCCCCCGGGGCCTTTTATATTGAGAACCTTGGCGCCGACGTAGGGTGTTCCGGCGATGTAGTTGACTGGCGTATCCTCTTTATCCATGCAGATATTGCGCGCCGGAATGTAAAGGAGGCCGGTCCGCGGCGAGAAGGCATCAGGCTCGTAATTCTTAGCTCCCACGTTTGAAGGACAGATGCCGGTTATCATTTTGCCCCTGTGAGTCTCCAGGTTTGCAACCATATTTGGCAGGCCCGTTTTGAGGTCGTAGCCGGTAGACCAGGTGACCGGCTGGAAAGGCTCAGCGGAGAGAAGTTCGCCGGTTTCACGGTCCATAAGGACGGCATAGCCGGCTTTTCCGGTGTTGATCAGGACCTTGCGCATTCGGCCCTGCCATTCCATGTCGAAAAGAACGTTTTCAGCGACCTGGTCGTAGTCCCACCCAGCGTGAGGCAAGGCCTGCCAGGCCCACTTCGCCTGCCCGGTGGTGGCATCGCGGGCCCAAATGGTAATGGCCCACTTATTGTCACCGGGGCGCTCATCTTCGTCCCATGGTCCAGTGTTACCAGTGCCGTAATAGATCAGGTTGAGGCCGGGATCATAGGAAATCCATCCCCATACCGGGGCGCCGCCTCGTTTCCACTGGTCCGGACCCCAGGTAGAAACACCGAGATTTTGACCCTGATCTTTCTTGTAAAAGGGCTTGAAATCGGGGCCGATGAGGCAGTCGCTATCGGGACCGGTGTTGTAGGCGCGCCAGAGTATCTTCCCGCTTTGCAGATCGAGCGCGGTCAGCCTCCCCCGCACCCCTAATTCACCACCGCTTATACCTACGAACACGATGTTCTTGACGATCTGAGGGGCCATTGTTTCGGTCTCGCCCAAATTGGGGTCGCCCACCTTGGTCCTCCAAATCTCCCTTCCGGTATTCGCGTCCACCGCGACGGTGTAGTCGTCCAGGATGTTGTAAACGATCTTTCCGCCAGCATAAGTGCCGCCGCGGTTCACTACATCGCAGCAAGCTATGCCTACAGCCCGGTTACTGGGATTCGGCGAATAAAACCACTTTTTCGATATCCCCACCTTGTCAAAGCCGAATGCGACAAGATCATTGGGGAATGGCTCGATCATGTATAAGGTATTGTTGACAAACAGCGGTCCTCCCTCAAACCCGTGCGGAATGCCGTCGTTGTGGCTTGCGATCAGGTGGAGATTTTTCACGTTTTCGGTGTTGATCTTGTTCAATGGGCTGAAACGGGTGTTGGCGTAGTCGCCTGTCGCCAGAGTCCAGTCTCCGGCGGGAAGGGGACTGACCAAATGGATGCCCGGTTTCATTCCCGGGACGTCATAGTTGTTATTCGTGTCCGCGGCGGCAACTTTAGTCGTACAACTCGTCGTAAGGAGAGCGCCGAGGGAGGCGGCTAAAAGGAATATTTGCCCGATTCGATTCTGCTTCATAAGCTCTCCTCTTATCGCAACGTATAAAGATAGGCCGCGGTATCACGCGCCTGTTGTTCGTTGACTCCCAGAGCGGGCATCGCCGTAGCCGGTTCGATGGACTGCGGCGACATAATCCATTTCACGAGATTCTCCGGAATATTCGGGACTTCACCGCCCACAAAGCTCCGGTCGGCGAATTGCGCCAGCGACGGCCCCACCAGCCCGCGGGCCCCGGGAATCCCGGGGATTTCGTGACAAGCGCCGCAGCGATATTGCTCGATAGCCGTTTTGCCTCGACGGGCGTCGCCGCCGGTGGCGGTGGGATAAGCCTCGAGAGATCTCCCTCCCGTGCAGCCCGCCAGCAGAGACAGGATGCCGCCCGCAATAAAAAGTAAGACCATATGAGGTCGGCCAGTCATCTCGCCCTCGTGCAAAGGTTAATGATAATGAGCGGAATGCCTAGCCAGACGATTCCAAGACTTAAAACCACGCTGATAAACATCCCGCCCAGCGCCATAAATTCTTCGCGTCCCGTGGCTTCCGTACGCGCCAGGCTGGCATGATTGGAGAACCGTTGGAAGTTGCCGAAAGAAATAGCACCGGCGGC
>JAICXC010000026.1 GCA_025980665.1 Bryobacteraceae bacterium | reverse complement strand
TCCGGCGGCGTGGGTCAGAAGGAAGGCAAAATCGACGTCAAGATCACCGACAAGAGCGTCGATTTCCTCGGCTTCAAGACGCTGAAGGATCTGCTTGGATCCCTTGGTCACTCAAGTTTCGGCGCACATGACACGCGCGATCTGGCCACCGGCGTCGAGACCACCGGCGCGGCCAAGCAGTACGAATTCGGCGACACCATGAATCTGGACGTGTGCCAGACCCTGTTCAGCGCGATGCAGCGCGAAGGCGTCAAGCTGCCGCTAAATCTCGAATACGAAGATCTGCACGTGCATCAATCCGAGTATCAGAGCTCCTGCGCCACCGTGCTGATGCTCGATTGCAGCCATAGCATGATCCTGTACGGCGAAGACCGCTTCACGCCCGCCAAGAAAGTCGCGATGGCGCTCTCGCATCTGATCCGGACGCAATACCCCGGCGATTCCCTGCGCTGCGTCCTGTTTCACGATTCGGCCGAAGAGCTTCGGATCGAGGAACTCGCGCGCGTCCAGGTCGGCCCGTATTACACCAATACGCGCGAAGGCCTCATTCTGGCGCAGCGCCTGCTCAACCAGGAACGCAAGGACATGAAGCAGATCATTATGATCACCGACGGCAAGCCCAGCGCGTTGACGCTCGAAGACGGGCGCATCTACCGCAACGCCTTTGGCCTCGATCCGCTGGTGATCAGCCGCACGCTCGAAGAAGTCAACCGTTGCAAGCGCCAGAACATCCTGATCAACACCTTCATGCTGGCCAGCGATTACGGGTTGGTGCAGTTCATCCAGAAGGTGACCCAGCTGTGCCGCGGTAAGGCGTACTTCACCACGCCCCATAACCTGGGGCAATACCTGTTGATGGACTACATGAACCGCAAGACGCGGACCATCCACTAACTAACTTTCGTGACATGATGTTTCGCAATCGGGAAGAAGCTGGCCGCCTGCTGGCGCAAGCTCTTGCCACCTACGGGAATCGGCCTGACGTCGTGGTTCTGGGCCTTCCGCGAGGCGGGGTTCCGGTGGCGCGCATCGTTGCCGACTTACTGAGCGCACCCATGGATGTGTTCCTGGTCCGCAAGCTGGGAGTCCCCTGGCAGCCTGAACTGGCATTCGGCGCAATCGCCGAAGCACCCGGCTCTGAGGTTCCTGTGCAGGTTATCAACCAGGATCTTGTCCAGGATTGCGAGCTTGCACCGGAGGTCATTGAGGAAGTCACCGCGCGCGAACAGGCCGAGATCTTACGTCGGAGCCGCCTATACCGCGGGACGCGTTCCTTGGTCGATATCCATGACCGCGAGGTGGTCGTCGTCGACGATGGTCTGGCTACCGGCTCAACGATGTTGGCGGCGGTTCGCGCCCTGCGTCGGCAGCGGGCCAAAAGCATTATCGTGGCCGTGCCCGTGGGTCCTCGCGAGACTTGTGAGGCACTGCGCCGGGACGCCGATAAAGTAGTATGCCTCTCTTCTCCCGAGCCCTTCTACTCGGTTGGGACCTGGTATGAGGATTTCACGCAGGTGACCGATCGTGAAGTACAGCATGCAATTTCGCCAGTTTCCCGTGTTGATCGCGAAAATGCACAATAGAGGGTGCTATGCTGCCTTTCAAAAAAATCTTGTTTCCGGTGGATTATTCCCCATCATGCACGGCCATGATTCCTTACGTGAAGGATATGGCCCAGCACTTCGACGCCGAATTGACTTTACTTCATGCCTACGCCTTGCGGCCGGTATTCGTGAATCGAGACGTCGAAAACGTTCTGGTGTATAGCGATCTGGCCTACGCGGATCCCAAGATTTCGGAGGAAGCCCGCCATATAGAATCGCAGCGGCTGAGAGAGTTCGCAGCCCAGGTGTTCCCCGCCCAATACGCCGAGGTTATGACCGAGGAAGGTGAGGCGGGCGCCATCATTCACAAAGTCCTGCAGCACCAGGGTGCCGATGTGGTGATGATGCCGACCCGTGGCTGCGGGCCGATCCGGCGCTTACTGCTTGGCTCGGTCACGGCCAAGGTGCTGCACGATGTCAGCGCCGCCGTCTGGACCAGCACTGGCGCGGCCATTGAGGGGCATACGCCTACCGTTCCCTATAAATCCATCATCTGCGCGGTCGATGAGACCCCGGAAGCGGAGGTTATTCTACGTGCAGCCGCGGCCATGGCCAAGTCTTATCAGGCGAATTTGGCTCTGGTGCATGTGCTCGAAATGCCCCCGGCGACGGCGGAAATCGACTTCAATCCTTACCGGAAGGATCTGATCGACGCGGGGCACGCCCACATGCGAGGCCTGAAGGACCGTCTCAATCTGGACGTGCCCGACGTCGTCATCGATGCCGGGGTCGCCGACGGGATTCACGAGGAAATCGTCCGCCGGAAAGGCGATCTGCTCGTCGTCGGCCGCGGGTATGACCAGGGAATCGTCAGCCGGGTCTGGTCCAGGCTTTACTCGATCGTTCGTGATTCTCCGTGCCCTGTTCTTAGTATCTGACTACGTAACGAGCAATCCGCTACGCTGGAGCCTGTGGGTCCGCTCTCGTCCGATGAGCTTCGTCGTATCGATGCATACTGGCGCGCTGCGAACTATCTGTCGGTCGGACAGATTTATCTCTACGACAATCCGCTGCTGACCGAGCCTTTAAAACTGGAGCACATCAAGCCGCGGCTGCTGGGCCACTGGGGAACCACGCCGGGGCTTAATCTCATCTACGTCCACTGCAATCGCGCGATTGTGAAATACGATCTCAACATGATCTATGTATGCGGTCCGGGCCACGGAGGTCCGGGCATGGTCGCCAATTCCTGGCTGGAGGGCAGCTACACGGAACGGTTCCCGAATATCACGCAGGATGCCCAGGGAATGCAGAGGCTGTTCAAGCAGTTTTCGTTTCCGGGCGGGATTCCAAGCCATGTTGCGCCGGAAACGCCCGGCTCTATCCATGAAGGAGGCGAGCTGGGGTATTCCCTCCTGCACGCCTATGGCGCGGCCTTCGACAATCCCGATCTTCTCGTGTGCTGCGTGGTGGGCGATGGCGAAGCCGAGACCGGCGCGCTGGCGGCCAGCTGGCACTCGAACAAATTTCTGAATCCCGTGCGCGACGGCGCAGTGATCCCGATTCTTCATTTGAACGGTTACAAAATCGCCGGGCCGACGGTGCTGGCCCGCATCGACCGGAGCGAACTGATCAGTCTGCTCCAGGGCTACGGCTATGAGCCGCATTTTGTCGAAGGTTCCGACCCGGCGCTCGTGCACCAGCAGATGGCCGCGACCCTCGACGGCATGATCGAAGAAATCCGGGCTATTCAGAAACAGGCTCGTGAGCATGGGTACACGAAACGCCCCACGTGGCCCATGATCGTCATGGTCACGCCTAAAGGCTGGACCGGTCCGA
Source organism: Bryobacteraceae bacterium (assembly GCA_025980665.1). GTDB lineage: Bacteria > Acidobacteriota > Terriglobia > Bryobacterales > Bryobacteraceae > Palsa-187. The sequence goes on along the minus strand of JAICXC010000026.1, from coordinate 44,745 downwards.
AGATAGTCGACGGGTTACAGGTGGAAGGCACTTTCCGAGCGCACCAAGTGCCTCTGACCGAGCTCGCCAGCAAGCCCGAGCATCTGAAAATGCTCGAAGCGTGGATGCGCAGCTATAAACCCGAGGAACTCTTCGATGACATCGGCGGTCCGATTCCGGAGCTTACAGCACTGCCGCCCAAAGGAACGCGGCGGATGGGCTGTAATCCACACGCCAATGGGGGCCTGCTGTTGCGTGAACTGCGCCTGCCCGATTTCCGCAAATACGCTGTGCCGGTAACCGCGCCCGGCGTTGAAATGGGCGAAGCTACGCGGGCGCTGGGGCGCATGCTGCGCGACACCATCGAGCTCAATGCCGACAACTTTCGCATCTTCGGTCCGGATGAGACGTCATCGAACCGGTTAGATGCAGTCTTCGAGGTGACCGGACGGATGTCTGAGGCTACGATTCTTCCATCCGACGATCACGTCTCCCCTGACGGCCGCGTCATGGAGGTGCTGAGCGAGCACATGTGCCAGGGATGGCTCGAAGGCTACCTGCTCACTGGACGGCACGGATTCTTTTCCTGCTATGAGGCCTTCATCCACATCATCGACTCGATGTTCAACCAGCACGCCAAATGGCTGAAGGTCACGCGCCATATCGCCTGGCGCCCGCCGATTGCGTCCTTGAACTATCTCCTAACGTCGCATGTCTGGCGTCAGGATCATAATGGGTTCAGCCATCAAGACCCGGGATTTATTGACTATGTGATCAATAAGAAGGCGGAGGTCGTGCGCGTGTATCTTCCGCCCGACCTGAACACGTTGCTGTCAGTCGCCGACCATTGTCTGCGCAGCCGCCAGTATATTAATGTGATCGTCGCGGGAAAACAGCCGGCATTGCAGTGGCTTGATATGGATGCCGCGGTCGCGCACTGCACTGCGGGAGCCAGCATCTGGCATTGGGCTGGTACTAGTGGCAATGCTGAACCTGATGTGGTGATGGCATGCGCGGGCGATGTTCCGACACTAGAAACACTAGCCGCGGTCGATTGGCTGCGCAAGAACATTCCCGACTTGAAAATACGTGTCGTGAACGTCGTGGATTTGATGGCGCTCCAGCCTCGGACCGAACATCCTCACGGGATGGCCGACGACGAGTTCGACGCGCTATTTACCAAAAATCGGCCCATCGTTTTTGCCTTTCATGGCTACCCCTGGCTGATTCATCGCCTGACTTACCGGAGAACCAATCACGACAATCTGCACGTGCGCGGGTATAAGGAAGAGGGAACCACCACTACGCCATTCGATATGACGGTGGTGAACGATCTGGACCGGTTTCACCTGGCGGGCGATGTAATCGACCGCGTGCCGGGTTTGGCGGAGCGTGCGGCCGCCCAGAAACGGCTCCTGCACGACAAGCTCATCGAGCACAAGTTGTATATCGCTCGCTATGGCGATGATATGCCCGAAATTCGCGATTGGCGCTGGGCTTAACTTAGGCGATGTGTATGCGCTGGTAGGTGTGTTCGGCCTGGCGCGTGGGACAGCGTGCGCGGAAGTCCGCCAGGCGCTGGTCCGCATCCGGGACCAGATCGATTCTGCGCGTGATTTCCCGCTCCGTCCGGCGCCACAACTCCAGATCGCACTGGTTGAGACGCGTGAGAGTCGCGTATAACTCGAGCCCCCAGGAATGCTTAAGCCATTCCTGACGATCAGACGGGTCTCCTCCTAATGGACGGCTGACATTCTGGGGAAGGTAGTCCAACTTAAGCCGAGGAAACGCCGGCTTCAGGAAATATTCCGCTGCGACCAGGCTTTCGTCGAATTTCTCCACGAGCCCCGGAATCGCCATCTTACCCACGACGTCCGACGCGACATCCACATCAAAAGTATCCACCGGCCGGGTGAACGCCCCGCCCGAGGCTAGCATCGTTACCTGGACATTGCTGATCAGGTGCGGCGCATTATCGATCAGCTTCTTGAAGAAAGATCGCGGCGGTTCCTGCCTGGCCAAACGGCATAGCGGATCGTCGGCAAGGATGTTTTGAAAATAAGAGTACAACGATTGCAGGCGATCTAACGGGTTGCGCAAAAAACAGCAGTCAAAAATAATCGTGTCCGGCAAAACCGGCTTGGGATAGCGAAGATGATGGCTCGAAATCGCCTGTATAGATGCATGGTCCGCGACAAAGTGGGCCAAGCTGGCTTGATCCACCACCGAGACATCATCGGGCCCATGAACGGTTGCAAAACCGTTACGAAATTCACGTTCGAGAATAGACGTAATCGTGCTGCCACCATTTTTGAAAATATGGTAGTGAAGGATTAGAAATCGGGTCGCAGAGACCGGCAGCCGAAAATCCATGCGTAGGCTTTTAGATTATTAAGCGCCTAAAACTGAAAAAAGTTTCAAATTATCCGCAATTAAGTAATTACAGAAAGTTAATAAATAGGATAAATCTGAGCTGCTTCTTCCTGAAGCAATTGCCGACGTGGGCAGTGCGAGAAGCGCCGAAACTACAGGTATGAATCGTCTAGACGCGAATTAAGCTTTAGTTTAAGGCAACGTCGCCGGGGAGGCAAGACTAATCGAGGTCTTGCTCGCCAGTTTCAGCGGCCCATTAGGCCTTCGACGGCCGCAATCAGAACGCAAAGGAAGGTGTGGCCCAAAAAGCCGTAGTGGATCCAGTGTCGCGTGAACCGAATTACCAGGGTCACACTACTCATGGCCGGGGCGTTAGAGTTTGGCACTAGAGGACGCGCCGCGAGAAGGTTGCGCACGGCGTAGTATGCAATGGCGTCCACCCCCAGAACCAATAGTTCCAGAGCGGTTTCGCCACCCGAGAGGGCACTGAAAGTTGTAGTACCAGGAAATGTCGGGTACGGGAGAAGGATAGGTCTAGGCGGCGGTGAATAAAAGAGTTATGCTGGGATCGCTAGAAAAACCGCATCGGAAGCGGACTGCGAGGTGTATTTACCGTTTCCGATGCGGCTCGCCCATTTCGGGCGGCGGATCCCGGCGTCCTTCCAATCCACTCTGCTGAGGCCCGCGTCCAATCAAGTTCCTCAACAAAGCAGTCCGGACTGAGACCTCGGACCCAGGAAGATCGTTAAGAAGACTCGCCCATAAAAAACCCCTCTGATTGCAACTTGCACCAACGAAAGAAGGAGCGGTTTGAAATTTCAACACCGTCTCCCGCAAGCACGCTAGATATAGCCCCTCGCTTCTTCCGCTCGAGCCTGTTGCAAACAGAGGGCAGGTTTTCAAGAGTACTTCATCAATTCACAGCTAAGAAGAGCACTCTCACTGCCAAGCGTTACATCCTCTATTTCAATCACTTGAGTACTACTACGATGCTTCGGTTGCGGGGTCTTGCCTCGGTGGGTGTGTCGCTGTGACACAATTGTGTCCGTGCGGGGCATGGCCTCTAGCTCGCTGATCGTTGTGCGCTGGCTAGGGGTGGGCCTGCTAGGGGTAGGTCTGCTAGGGGCCCAGAACTCAGCGGATGACGATTTCCACGTCTATCGCGACGCTCCACGGCTGCTGCTGACTCCGCAACGGCTTCGGCTGCTGCAGCGCGAACGCGAGCGCCAGTCGCCGCGCTGGGAGCAGTTCGAGGCGTTGATTTCAGGCGGAGCGCCCATGGCTGAACCCGGTTTCGCATGGGCGCTGTATTACCAAGTCACGCGCCAGGTCAGCGCAGCCAAACAGGCGATCGACTGGGCCCTTAAAGACATGGCGGAGCCCAACGCAAGTGTCCTCCGCCAACTGGCCTTAGTATTCGATTGGTGCGGACCGGCCCTGACGCCGGCGGAATCCGATCGTCTGGCGGCGAAAATCCAGACCGCTCTCGCCAAACCAGCGGTCGCGTCCATTAACGACGTCCGCGGCCAAAACGCCCGTGTATTCGCGGCTATTGCCCTGGCCGACCGCCTGCCGGATCAAGGCAATGCCGTGTTAAGCGAGATCGTCCAGAACTGGTGGCGGGCGGAAATCGTGCCGCAACTGGCAGCGGGACGCGCCGTCCTTCCGCGTGAACAACGATACGACCTGTATGAAATGCTGCACGTGCTCCGCGACAACGTCAAGATGGATTTGCGCGAATCCGCCGCTGGCTATTTCAAGGATCTTCCACTAGCGCATATGACCGGCCACTATCCCGCTCCTTTCACTGGAGCCGAAAATGAATTTCTGGTTCCTGTATATCTGCATGATGGCGATCCCGATCCGGCCGATGCGGCCATGTCTCGCGCCGCCGCGCTGGCCATGGTGGCCTACGATACGAATGCGCCCAATAGCCAGCTATTGCAGGGCTGGCTGATCCGTGACCGATTTATCATGCGGGGAAGCCTCGGCTCGGTCTACGAATTTCTGTGGGCCAATCCGTATCAACCGGGTTTGAATTACGATCATGCGCCTCTGGTGTTTCATGAACCGTACTCCGGCGAGGTTTTCGCCCGCACCAGTTGGGACGAGGACGCCACCTGGATCGGCTACTTTGACGGACGCCTGCAACTCTTCCAGAACGGACGGCTTCAAACGTTGCGGCAAGGCGCGGCAGTCAGTCCCGTTCAGGTCGGAACCGCGACCATTACCAGCGCCCCGGCGAAGAACTCCGCGCAGTTCCATGTGGCGAACGAAACCCTATTCGTATTAGGCTTGGCTCCCCGCTCCGAATACGCCGTGGAAATCGACGACCAGGAACTGGAACTCCTTGATACCGACGTAGGGGGCACCCTGAGTGTGCCCATATCCGGTAACGGCGAGGTGGGAGTGCGGGTCAAACTTCGAGGCTCCAGCGCCGAAGGCGTCAAGGGGATGATGGCAGATGAGATAAAATGATTCTGTGAGCGATAGCCCCGGCGCATTTCCTGTTACACCACCCGCAAGACCGTCGATTGCTCCGGAAGCGCCCTCCGCACCTTGGCTTCCCGTGATCCTGTTGGCGTGGATCGTTCCGGGAGCCGGACACGTCCTGCTCAAACGGCCCGGACGCGGAGCCTTGATCGCCGCATGTGTCACCTCCATGTACCTGCTGGGGCTGATGATGCGTGGCGCGCTGTTCTCGCCTCAAAGCGGCGATCTGCTCACCACCGTGATCTATTACGGGGGGTTCGTGGGCAACCTGCTATCCGGGATTCTTTATTTCCTGAGCGTGTGGCTGGGTTATGCGCAACCGGACGTCGCCGGGCACGTGCACGATTATGGCGCCAAGTTCCTGGTTGCCGCAGGCTTGCTGAACCTGCTTGGGATCGTGGATGCCTTCGAAATCGCGACACGGAGAAAAGACTAAGGTGCCCAAGGTAAACCTTTCACATTTCGAGGCTTCGATCCTGTTTGCGCTGATTACCTCCGTAATTCTGGGCATTGTCACGAAGCGCACCGACCGGGAGCGGTTTCGGTATGCGATTTACTGCTTCGTCTGCTTCCTCGGCGCCCTGTTCGGCCTGAGCTGGCTGATGTACCTTGGCCACGGTTAGCGGCCGCCCTAGGACAAAATTCTTTGTAACCGCTGCCGCGCGGCGGCGTCACATTAAAGAGCGTTATACTCGTAACGAAAGGAGTCCGTTTCATGCGTCGTTTGCTAGGACTCGCCACGATCGTCGGTTTCTCCCTGTTCACCTCGGCCTTCTCAAGTTTTGCCGCGGACACGAAGTCCACGGATCAGCCGTCCTCCGATCCAACCACCAAGGTGGCTAAGGACAAAAAGGACGACAAAAAAAGGACAAAAAGAAGGATCCCGACGAGATTGGTAATCGCGACGTCGCCCGCGGCCCGAACTTCTATTCGCTCGAGAAGGAGATTGCGCTCGGCAAGCAGCTGGCGCAGGAAGTCGAGCGGCAGGCTAAGATCATCGATGATCCCATCGTGGCTGAGTATGTCAATCGCGTGGGACAGAACATCGTCCGCAATTCCGACGCAAAGGTTCCTTTCACTATCAAAGTTGTAGAAGACGAATCGGTTAATGCCTTCGCGCTGCCGGGCGGCTTTTTCTTCGTAAATACGGGCCTGATTCTGAAGGCCGACAACGAAGCCGAGCTGGCGGGCGTGATGGCGCACGAGATCGCGCACGTGGCGGCTCGCCATGGGACGCGCCAGGCCACCAAGGCTGAGCTGGCTAACTATATGTCGATTCCCCTGATCTTCATGGGCGGCTGGGCCGGGTATGGCATCCGCCAGGCAGCCGGTTTCCTGGTTCCGATGAGCTTGCTCAAGTTCTCACGCGCGTATGAATCCGACGCCGATATGTTGGGCCTCCAGTACATGTACAAGACCGGCTATGATCCGGCCTCGTTCGTGGATTTCTTCGAAAAAATCGAGGCGCTGGAAAAGAAGAAGCATGGAGCCGTGGCCGAGCTGTTCTCCAGTCATCCGATGACTGACGATCGGATTCAGGCGGCTCAGAAAAACATCCAGCAGAACCTGGAAGCTCGTCCGGAATATGTGGTGAACACTTCGGAGTTTAATGAGGTGAAGAATCGGCTGGCCATGATCGAAAATCGCCGCAAGGTGGACGACAAGAGTGGCGATCCCAACAAGCCTCAGCTTCGCAAGAGACCGGGATCAGGCTCCGGGTCCGGCGACGCGGACAGCAAGGGCGACGACGACGAACGTCCGACGCTCAAGCGCCGCTAAGACTATTTTCCCTGGTGCACAACGAAGAGCCCGCCGGAAACGGTGGGCTCTTTTATTTTGGTAGGACAGGCGGTCTGGTTTATCCCAAGCGGGCCGCCTGTCGCGGGAATTCTGAGACAGGCGACAAGATCGCCTGTCCTATTCATAGCGCCGACGTGCACGCCGGGCAGCGCTTAGCCGGTATCGGAATCTTAGTAAAACACTGCGGGCAATCCTTGGTGCTTGTAGCTGGAGGGGGCGGCGCGGGCATGAACCGGTTCACCTGCTTCACGATCACAAAGATCACGAACGCCACGATCATGAACTCAAGAACCGTATTGACGAAGAGGCCATAGTTGATCGTTGGAGCTCCTGCCGCCTTGGCCGCTGCCAGCGTTGGATAACTCTGACCGTTCAGGCTCACGAAGAAATTCGAAAAATCCATCCCGCCCGCCGCGAGTCCCACCACGGGCATCAGAATATCGTTGACCAGCGAGGTCACAATCTTGCCGAACGCGGCGCCGATGATGACACCGATCGCCAAGTCCAGCACGTTCCCCCGCATGACGAACTTCTTGAATTCTGCAAACATGCTCGCTCTCCTGTTCCGATTAGTTTACTCCTTGTTACTATAGTTTGGGATGGCGAAGCCGGCACTCATTACCGTGACCTGCCCCTGCTGCCAGGCGGAGTTGCACATTGATCCCGCTACGTCGGCCGTGATCCGGCACAAAGCGCACGAGAAGCCCGCCACGTTCTCCGATATGGAGGCTGCAGTGAACCGCTTCAAGACCGAAGCCGGCCGGCGCGAGAATGCCTTCGAGAAATCTGTCGCGGAGCACAAAATGCATCACGATGTGCTAAACAAGAAATTCGACGAGATGCTGAAGCTCGCCAAGGAGAATCCGGACGAGCCGCCACCCAAGCGGGATATCGATTTTGACTAGTCCCAAGGCCGCCCGGCCACAAAAGCCTAAGACCGCGGCTGAGCGCGCCGCACGTGTCAAAAAGATCCTGGCGACTCTCGATCAGATGTATCCGGGCGTCACCTGCGCTCTCCATCATTCGAACCCGTGGGAGCTGCTGGTAGCGACCATTCTCTCAGCCCAGTGCACCGATAAGCGGGTCAACATGGTCACGCCCGGTCTGTTCAAGAAATATCCCACCATTCAGGATTTCGCCTCGGCCAAGCAAGAAGAACTGGCCCAGGATATTCGCTCTACCGGTTTCTTCAACAACAAGTCCAAATCGGTGATAGGCGCGGCGCGCAAGATACTTACGGATTTCAAGGGCGAAATTCCGCGCGACATCGATCAGCTCTTAACGGTACCGGGAGCCGCGCGGAAGACTGCCAATGTAGTTTTGGGCACTGCCTTTGGGATTGCGTCTGGAGTCGTGGTAGATACCCATGTCCAGAGAGTCTCGCGGAGGCTGGATCTGACTAAGGAAACCGATCCGGGCAAGATCGAGAAGGATCTGGTCAAAATCATTCCCAAAGAGAAGTGGATTCTCTTCTCGCACCAGATCATCCATCATGGGCGGGCGCTGTGCATTGCCAGGAATCCGCGCTGCGCGGAATGCCGGCTGGAGCCGCTGTGCTACTCGAAAGATAAAACGGTATAAGCCCCTACGGCGCCGGCGTCGTGTCCGGGGCCAGATGCAAGCCCTTATGGATCGCGTAGAGCGCCAGCTCCAGACGGTCGGAAACACCCAGTTTGTCGAAGATGTTATGCAGGTGGTTTTTGACCGTCTGCTCGCTAATAAACATCTTCTCGGCCATTTCCTTGTTCTTGTAGCCCTGGGCCACTAGCACGACGATTTCCCGCTCGCGGGTCGAAAGAGGACTGCGCTCGCGGCTTTTGCCGCCTCCGCCGCCGCCGGACTGTTCCTGACCGGTAGAGAAGTGCCGCATCACCGCTGCCGTGGTAAGCGAATCCAGCCAGATTTCGCCGGAATTGACCTTGCGGATGCTCTTCACAATCAAATCGGGAGCCGTCTGCTTCAGCACGATACCGCTGCATCCCAGCTTCATCGCCTGCACGAACTCGTTCTTATCCTCGGAAGCCGTCAGGATGATGACGCGGGTGCGCTTGTTGGTCTGCTGTAGCGCCTGCAGGGCCGATAGGCCGTCCAGGTTGGGCATACGGAGATCGAGCAGGAGTACATCGGGATCCAGTTCATGGACCTTCTCCAGTACCTCGCGGCCGTCGCCGGCCTCGCCCACCACCTCGAAGTCGTCTTCTAGCTGGAGGAGCTTCTTCAAGCCGTCGCGAACGATCGGATGGTCGTCCGCCAGAAGAATCCGCACCGTGGTCTTCTTCTTTTCCGTGGTTTGAGGGCTGTCGTTGATGGGTTCGCTTACAGTTTCCATAGGCTTCCTCTTGTGCTCCGTCCCGATAATACGCGGTACTGGTACTCTGAACAATTCAGAGGCCCATAAAGATTGGGGTAGAGATGTTACCTAATTCCGTACTAAGGTAACCTTACAACCAGAGGAAGACAGACCGGGGAAAACCGCTAGGGAGCAGATAGACACCCAAAGGGGATCGTCCTGGTGGTTTCTAGCAGCGGCCGCTGATCCTCCGAAAAGCAGGGCGCTTATTACGTTGTCAGGTGCCACTTCTCCTCCAAGAAATGACGTTGACTGGCTAAGTATAGCACGCCTAGGACCTTCGGAACACCAGTACTGCGGGCTTATTTCTTCTCGACCAGGAATCCGTGGCGGCTCAGGAACCCGGTGTCGATCCGGCCGGCGATGAATTCGGGGTGCTTGAGGAGACGCTGATGCAAGGGAATCGACGTATAGATACCCTCCACCACAAACATTCCCAGAGCGCGCTGCATCCGGGCGACAGCTTCCGCGCGATCGGACCCGTAGGCAATCAGCTTGGCCACCAGCGAGTCGTAATATGGCGAGACCACGCCATCCTGATACGCCGCGGTATCCACACGGATGCCGGCGCCTCCCGGCAGGTTTAAGCCAGTAATGGTCCCCGGTGAAGGAACGAAAGTATCGGGATGCTCGGCATTGATGCGGCACTCGATGGCGTGGCCTCGCAGTTGAACCGGACGCGTCAGGATTTCATCCAGCTTCTTGCCCGCGGCCACCAGGATCTGGCTCTTGACCAGATCGACACCGGTGACCATTTCGGTGACCGGATGCTCAACCTGGATGCGGGCGTTTACTTCAATGAAGTACAGCTTGCCTGCCGCGTCCATCAGAAATTCAACCGTGCCGGCGTTGGTGTACCCCACCGCCTTCAGCGCGGCTCGTAAACGATCCCCAGTACATTTGCGCAGGTCCGGCGTCATGGCGGTCGAAGGCGATTCTTCGATCAGCTTTTGATGCCGCCTCTGGATGGAGCATTCGCGCTCGCCTAGAATCTCGACTTCGCCGTGCTGGTCGGCTAAAACCTGGAATTCGATATGGCGCGGATTTTCGACCAGCTTCTCCATATAGAGGTCGCCGCAGGAAAATGCCGCCGCCGCTTCGGCCTGCGCCTGCGCCATCAAGGGCCCCAGTTCTTCCTGTTGCCGGACGATGCGCATACCTCGCCCGCCGCCGCCGGCCGAGGCTTTGAGCATCACCGGGTATCCAATACGCTCCGCAATTTCGACGGCTTCTTCCGGGCTCTTGAGGATGCCCGCGGAACCCGGCAGAATCGGCACGCCGTTTTCTTCCATGGCGGCGCGCGCAATCTGCTTCAGACCCATGCGGCGGATCACGCCAGCGGGAGGACCAATGAACTTCAGCCCGCTGGTCTCGCATACCTCCGCGAAATCGGCGTTCTCCGATAGAAATCCGTAGCCCGGATGCACTGCGTCGCAATTCGTGATTTCAGCCGCGCTCATCACCGCGTGAATGTCGAGGTAACTGCGCGCGCTCTTTGCTGGACCCACGCAAATGGCTTCATCGGCGAAGCGCGTGTGCAGGCTATGGCGGTCGGCTTCCGAGTAGATCGCCACCGTGCGAATGCCCAGGTCCTTACAGGCGCACAGGATCCGCACAGCAATTTCGCCCCGGTTGGCGATCAAAATTTTCTTAAACATATTAGCGCGGCCGGATCGAGAACAGCGCTTCTCCATATTCCACAGGACGGCCATTCTCGACGAGCTTTGCGGCGACTACCCCGGCGGTTTCCGCTTCAATCTCGTTCATCAGTTTCATGGACTCGATGATGCAGAGGACCTGGCCGGGCTCGACCGCGTCGCCCACTTTGACGAAGGGCGCCGACCCCGGCGATGCAGCATCGTAATAGGTACCCACGATCGGCGACTTCACCAGAATCTGCCCCGAACCTTCTTCACTCGCGGCCGGAGCGATGGCGGCCGGTTCAGCGGCAACGGTGGCTTCCTGGGGCTGCGGAGCGGCCGTCAAGGCCGGGGAAAGCTGATATTCCGGAGTCTGCCCGGCCTTGCGGATGCGAATCCTCTCGCCCTCACGCTCGATCTCGAGCTCCCCCACGCCGCTATCGTTAAACAGCTCCAGAAGTTCCTTGATCTCGTCAATTGTCATACGCGGTTAATTACAGGTGAACAAATTCCTTGGTCGTGGGGGTGAGGATTTCGCAGCCGTTGGGGGTAACCAGCACGGTGTCTTCAATGCGAACACCTCCAAAGCTGTCGATATAGGCGCCCGGCTCGATGGTAATCACCATCCCGGCGGTTAATTTGGTGTGGTCCTTTTTGCCGATGCGGGGACTCTCATGGATTTCGAGGCCCAGGCCGTGCCCGGTAGAATGGACGAACTGCCGGTCCAATCCACGTCGTTTTAACACTTCCCGGGCCGCCCCGTCCACTCGCGCCGCCGTGACCCCGGGCTTCACGGCCTCGATAGCGGCCATTTGCGCCTCCAGGACCGCGTCATAGAGGGTCTTCACGCGCTTTGTCGGAGGGCCCAGGAAGGCCATCCTGGTCATGTCGCTCATGTAGCCATCCAAACAGGCTCCCATGTCGATCAGCAGGAGGTCATTCTCTTCCAGTCGTTTATCTGTCGGCTGGGCATGGGGAAGCGCTGTCCGTGCGCCCGCCGCGACGATCGTATCGAAAGCCGGCTTTTCAGCGCCGTGAAGCCGCATCTGATAATCCAGCTCGGCGGCAATGTCCCGCTCCTTCATCCCTAAACGAACTCTTCTAAGAGTCCGCGCGTAGGCTTCAGAATTGACCCGGACACTCTTGCGGATGTGGTCGATCTCCGCCTGCGACTTGGTCATCCGAAGAGTATCCACAATTCCAGGAAGCGGCTTGAGCGAAGCGCCCAGAGGCAACAGATCTTTCAACTTCTGATGCTGGTCTAGGTTCAACCAGGCAGGCTCGACTCCAATCTTCTTAAGTTTCTTGCGCTTCACGATCCCGGCGACTTCTTCAATCAGCGGGCGCTTGGCGATATGCAGTTTGCAGGTAATAGTCGCGGAAGCTTCGAGCGCGTAGCGGGGGTCGGTGAAGAAATGCGTCTCGGAAGGAGTCACCAAGGCCAGCCCGTTGGAGCCGGCATAACCCGTGAGATATCGGATGTTGGCAGGAGAGCTGACCAGCAGGGCGTCAATCTTATGCCCGGCCAGCGCCGTCTGGACGGTGCGGCGCCGCTGTTCGAGTTCGGTCAAGCCTCTTATTTTAGCAGGCGGTTAGCCGCGAATGAACATGACTACTAGGTGAGGCCATCTCGCGGGTGCCAGGTAAGGACTACTCGAATTAAGATCGCAACGAAATACCACCACACTGTTCCGAGGATGCCGAAGACGGCAAACGGCGGCACTTGCCTAAGAACCGGCGCGAAAAATCGCCACAACAGAGAAAAGGGAAGGTCAATGATGAACACCGGAAACCACTGCCAATCATTGGGATTTAACTCGACTACAACGCATAAGACGAGGTGCAATCCGGGCAGGATGAGTAGGGGTAGTGTCGGACGGGCCTGCTTTTGTAAACGCAGCCGAGTTCCGGAGGGACTTGGCTTGCTCTTGGGATCGCTCAGGTCAAAACCACAATCACAAAGCACAGATCTGTGAGGGGAATGCAGGCCACAATGAAAGCGGCGGCGCATTCGCGTTCATTCGCGGCCATACTTGAAAGAGTGTCCCCAGCCCGCGAAATAGCCTTCCGAGTACTCCAGCGCGTCCACGGCGGCGGATATGCCACCGACCTGCTCCGCCGCGAATCGGGCGACCTGCGCGATCTCGCCCTGGCCGAAAGCATCGTCCTCGGATGCCTGCGATATCAAGCCCAGCTCGATTACCTCATAGAATACTTCTCCGGCCGCAAACAGCCCAAGCTTGACGACGAAGTCCGCATTGCACTCCGCATGGGTATTTTCCAACTCCGCTATCTCGACAGAATCCCGGCCCACGCGGCGGTGACCGAAAGTGTCGAGCTAGTCAAGCAAGCTCACAAGCGGTCCGCCGCCGGGTTCGTGAACGCTGTCCTGCGCAAAGTGAATCGCTCGCCCGTAACGTGGCCGGACAAAGCCACCGAGCTGAGCCTCCCCGGCTGGATGCTTGGACGCTGGCAGCAACAATATGGAGAACAGGCCGCGGCTGCGATCGCGCGCGCCGCGCTCGAACAACCGGAAGCCGCGATTAATCCCGACACGGGCCGGCAACAGGATCCCGGTGCACAATCGATTGTGCCGCTGCTCGAAATTCAGCCTGGCATGACCGTGCTCGATCTCTGCGCCGCTCCGGGCAACAAGACCGCCCAACTTCTGGCCTTGGGCGCACAAGTGGTCGCGTGCGATCGATATCTGAAGCGTCTGGCAGAGGTTCCGGCCGAGACCAAGCGCATTGTTCTCGATGCCGCCACAGCCCTGCCATTCAGCATTAAGTTCGACCGAATTCTGGTCGACGCGCCGTGCTCGGGAACCGGAACTTTGGCGCGCAATCCGGAGATCAAATGGCGGCTGCGCGAGAGCGATCTCCCGCGCTTCGCTGCCCTGCAACGCGAAATCCTAGAAACCGCGCTTCCATACCTGAAGCCCGGCGGGCGCCTGGTCTACGCCACCTGCTCCCTCGAACGAGAAGAAAACGAAGACATTGTAATGGGCCAGCCGGTAGCCGCCACCCATCTTCGCCTGCCCGGCCGCGACCCGGGCGACGGATTCTTCGCCGCCGTCTTTTCGTCATAACCATAGTGGTTTGCTAACATTGAGGGTTGGTCGCCATGGTTGAGATTCTGCCATCGATTCTCTCGGCCGATTTTGCGCGCCTGGGCGAGCAGATTGCCGCGCTCGAAACGGCCGGCTGCCGCATGCTCCATGTGGACGTGATGGATGGCCATTTTGTGCCCAATATCACCATCGGGCCGCCCGTCGTCCAATCGTTGCGAAAAGCTACTCGCGCGATCCTGGACGTGCACCTGATGATCGAGGATCCCGACAAGTACGCGCCGGTATTCATCCAGGCGGGTGCCGACCAGATTCTGGTGCATCAGGAAGCCTGCAGGCATTTGGATCGGACTTTGCGAATGATTCAGAGTGAAGGAGCCAAGGCGGGCGTAGTAATCAATCCGGCGACGCCTGTGGCCATGCTGGACGACGTTCTGGACGTCGTCGATTACGTCCTGGTGATGAGCGTGAATCCCGGCTTCGGGGGCCAGCAGTTCATCCCCAATGCACTGCGGAAAGTCCGGCAGCTGGTCACCCGCCGCAAGGAACGGGGATTGCAGTTCCCCATCGAGATCGACGGTGGCGTAACCAGGGAAAACCTTGGGAAGATTATAGATGCAGGGGTGGAATGGGTCGTGGCGGGGTCGTCTGTTTTTCACACTGTGAATCCCCCGGCCGCATTCGAGGAAATGCGGCGGATCGCGCACGACGCCACCACCGTTCGGGTATAGTCAAGAGGTTCTAATGCATTTTCCGAAGTTGTCCTTAGTACTTAGCGCGACTCTGGCTGTGAGTTCCTGCGCGTTCAAACACAAGAAATACGAAAATCCGATCACGTCGCAGACGCAGCAGCCGGATAAGATCCTGTTCGACAGGGCCATCAGCGACTTGGAGAAGGGCCGCTACGAAATCGCCCGCATCACGCTCAACACGCTGATGAACACCTACGAGTCGAGCGAGTATATGGCCAAGGCCAAGCTGGCCGTCGCCGACGCGTGGTATCGGGAGGGCGGCGCGCGAGGGCGCGCTCAGGCGGAAGCCGACTACAAGGATTTCATCCTGTTTTATCCCACCATGCCCGAGGCGGCGGAATCGCAGGACAAACTCTGCATGATTCACTATAAGCAGATGGATAAGCCCGACCGCGATCCTAATGAATCGCTGCGGGCCGAGCAGGAATGCCGCAACGTTCTGACGCAATTTCCCAATTCCAAATTCGCTCCGGATGCCGAGCAGCGTCTGCGCGATATCCAGGAAATCCTGGCGGACAGCGAAATGCGGGTCGGCGATTTTTACCATCGCCGGGGCAGCTACGCCTCGGCCGCCAACCGGCTGGGTGGCGCAGTGGATCAGTATCCGCTGTATAGCCGCGCGGATGAAGCGCTGTGGCTCGAAGGCGATTCCTACACGCGCCTGGGACCGCGTTTCCGCCAGCAGGCGGGCGACACCTACGCTCGTCTGGTCCGGGATTATCCGCTGAGTGATTTCGCCGACCAGGCTAAAGCGCGGCTAAAGACGCTGGAGATGCCGATTCCGGCTGCCGATCCCGCCGCCGAAGCGCGCATGCGGTTTGAAAAAGAGAATCAGACGCATCCGGGCATGTTCCATCGGCTCACAGGCTTTATTCGCCAAAATCCGGATACCGGCATGGCCGCGAAGTCCGGTGCGCCGCAGATGAGCGCGCCCAAACAGAATATTCCGGTGACCGTTCCGGTTCCAGGATCGCAAGCGGGATTCCAGGGCGACGTTACAGTCACTCCGGTGGCCGACCCGTCAGCGCTCGAGAATAATCCCGACGCGCGCCAGCAGCCGCAGCCGGCGAAGCCGAAACCCTAGTGCGTTCGTTGCCATTCCTCGACAGGCGACAAGATCGCCTGTCCTACGTATGAGCACTATACTGCTGGCGGACGACAGCCCGCACGCCCAGCGGATGGGTGAGCGTATTCTGCGCGAGGAAGGTTTCGAAGTCTCAAGCGTCGCGGATGAGGCCAGCGCCCTGGCACGCCTGGCCGATGGGGATCCGGATCTGGTGATCGTGGATGCGTTTCTTCCCGGCAGCGGAGGATTGGATCTGTGCCGCTACATCAAGAAGTTTCACCGCCATGTGCGGGTGATTCTCACCGCTGGGCAGCTCGAAACGCTGGACGAAAAAGACGCCCGCGCCGCCGGCTGTGACGCCGTGCTCCGCAAGCCCTTCGAAGCCTCCCTGGTCATCGGAACCATCCGCTCGCTGGTGCAGGAAGCCAAGCTTGCGCGGGGACTGTTCGCCGAAGCGCTGGCATCGGCCGCACCCATGCCGGTATCGGATGCGCTCGTGGGGGCGACCGTGCCGGCTGCTCCCGATCCGGAGCGGATTCAGGCAGCCATCACCTTGGCTTTGGATGCGGCCCTTCCCAACCTGGTACGTGAAATCACCGAAAAAGTTTTGGTAGCCTTAGGTCACTAAAGCAATCCGCTTTCAACCCATGCCTGACAATAGTTTTGACGTCGTATCGAAAATCGAGCTGCCGGAAGTGAGCAACGCCGTGCAGCAGGCGCTGAAGGAACTCCACCAACGCTATGACTTGAAAGCCTCGAACTCGAATATTGAGTTGCAGGAGAAAGAGAACAAAATCATCCTGCACAGCCGTGACGAGTTCAGCCTCAAGGCCGTCACCCAGATCCTGGAGCAAAAGCTGGTCAAGCGCAATGTTCCGCTGAAGGGCTTGATCCACGGAACCATCACCCCCGCCGCTGGATCCAGCGTGCGCCAGGAGATTAGCCTGCAGCAAGGTATCCCCATCGAGAAAGCGCGCGACATCGTGAAGGTGATCAAGGACAGCAAGAAGAAGGTCCAGGCGGCAATCCAGGGGGACTTGGTGCGTATTTCTGGTAAGGATCGCGATACTTTGCAGGAAGTAATGGCACTGTTGCGGTCCAGCGATTTCGGGATCGACATGCAGTTCACGAATTACCGAAGCAACTAAGATCCAGCATGCACAACGGAGCCTGGCGCAGCGGGGCAGGGTACGCGTACTCACCAGTCGGTGGGCTGCGCCGGCCCTGTGCATGCTAAAGTGCCGCGCAAAATCGAATCGCTGTTTCTGCAAGGGCCGGCGGGACGCCTGGAGGCTCTGCTCGAAGAACCGGAGGACGGCGCGCCTCGGGAAGCGGCTCTGGTGTGCCATCCCCACCCCCAGCATGGCGGAACCATGCACACTAAAGCGGTCTATCGCGTCGCACGGGGGCTGCGGAGCGCTGGAGCGGTTGTTCTGCGTTTCAACTATCGCGGCGTGAACCTGAGTGAAGGCGAATATGCCCACGGGGAAGGCGAGCTCGACGACGCCCGCGCGGCGCTCGACTATCTTCGCGGGCGCTATCCCGATCTGCCATTTACCCTCGCGGGATTTTCGTTCGGTTCACGAATCGCACTGAGACTGGGGTGTGCGGGAATTGGTGCGCGAAGAGTGATTGCAGTCGGATTCCCAACCAGCTATAAAGATCGCTCCTTCCTGGAAGGCTGCGCCGTATCGAAAGTCTTCGTACAAAGTACACGCGACCAGTACGGCCCAATTTCTGAGCTAGAGCCGCTGGTCGCGTCGTTAACCGAACCGAAGAAGCTGATCGTTGTAGATGCCGAGGATCATTTTTTCGCCGGAGCACTTCCTGAATTGGAACGCGAAATCGCCGGTCTGAATTAACTCTTCCGGCGGTTGCGAATCAATCCCAGGCCCAGTAGCGCTATACCCGCCAGACCGAAGGTTGCCGGTTCGGGAGTGGCGACGGTGCTGATGGTCAGGCTCTCGATCTTGAAATAATCGAGGTGGTCGTCGGCGTGGTTTCCAGAGAGTCGGGCGCCGAAAAGCAATTCGTTCCCATTGCCGCCGCCTAGGCTGACGCTGCGGGAGTTGCCACTGACGGTGGAGTCGTCGTCGTTACGGCTGCCAAAACCAGCACTTGAGAGGCCGGCGAGGCCGATGGTAGAGAGATTGGTTGTGCTGTTTCCGATATAGTAGGTCACATCCCGATCGTAGGTTCCGTATGGGTTGATCACAATGCTGGCAGGATCGACCGCGGTGAGAACGCCTGAGACGTAGAACTTGAAAAGTACAAAATCATCGTAGCCATGGTTGTCAACTTGATGCTCCGGATTGCTGCAAGTCTCAAACCGGTCACAAACGCCCAGACCGAGCGAGTTGTATTGGTCCAGCTGCGCCGTCGCGAAATTGCCGGCCAGGTTTCCAGCTAGCGAGAAGGAAGTCGCCACCACGGAGTAGATGCCGTTGGTATAGGTTTTGGAGTTCCCATCGGGCCCTCCCGTGGAGCTGCCATTGGTGACCCGGCCGTTGCGCTATGTTAAAGTTTTTGCAACAGACTGGATTTTATCGGTGAGCCACGAAAGCTTCGCAGTCCGAAGGATCTAGAAACGGATTCAAATGTCCCAGTACTGGCGGGATTTAAGGAGATGGAAATACTTTTGATCGAAGCGGTCAGACGCCGGCGAGGCGAAGCTCACGGCGCAGGCGGCGGGTGGCTCGCTCTGCAATCAGATCGGCGATCTTACCCAGCAAGCCGGGAACGTCCTCTGGGCTGATCAGCATCGACTTTTGAGGGCGAGCAGAATCCGGAAACGAGTCCTGATAAGCGGTAATCAGAGCGGTGGCGGGTTTGTAATCCATCATGCGGGCGTGTGCGAGCACCTTCAAGCCCGCCTCGGGCGATTCCAGTGGCAGATCGCTCAAGACCAGCTCGTACTCGCCCTCATCCAGCTTGCCAACCGCTTCCGCGGCGCTGGCGGCTACGTTCACCTTATAGCCACCGGCTTCGAGCACGGTCTTTAGGGTGAGGCGGGCGGTTGGATTGCCATCCACCACCAGGACCCGGGCTAACTCGTACTCTGATATATGGAAAGCAGGATTCATCCGTTGCCATGTATAGTTTACCTCAGAAGTTCTATTTCGAATCCGTAGATTTTCTTAGTACTACCCTGAATCTACGTAAGTTATTAATTCTGAGTGTCTTGGCCGAAAACCTGACGGAAGATACGGTCCACGTGGGTCAGCTGGCGGTCCACGGAAAAAGCCCCCTTAATCTTTTCAAGTGAAAGAAAGGACGCTACTTCCTGGTCCGATTCCACCGCCGAACGGAAGCTCGCGCCGCTCTCCCATGACCGCATGGCGTGTGTTTGCACTAACTTATAGGCCTGCTCGCGAAGCATCCCGGCCGCGGCGAGATCCAGCAGCAATTGCCCCGAAAAGATCAACCCTTGTGTCGATTCCAAATTCGCGAGCATCCGTTCCGGATAGACCCGCATACCCTCCACAAGCCAGCGGGTTTTGGCCAGCAGATAATCGGTAAGTATCGCGGAATCAGGCAGGATCACACGCTCCACCGAAGAGTGGGAGATATCCCGCTCATGCCACAAGGCGACATTTTCAAACGCCGCCTGAGTATTGGATCGGACCACTCGCGCCAACCCGCAAATCTGCTCGGAGACCACGGGATTGCGCTTGTGCGGCATGGCCGATGACCCCTTCTGGCCCACACCAAAGGGTTCCTCGGCTTCACGAACCTCGGTGCGCTGGAGGTGGCGAACTTCGAGCGCAATCTTTTCAAGAGTTGCCGTGATTAGCGCCAGCGACGATACCCAGGCCGCGTGGCGGTCGCGCGCGATCACCTGCGAGGAAATCGCGGCCGGCTTTAATCCCAGGCGGGCGCAGATACGTTCCTCGGCCTCCGGTCCGATGTGCCCGAAGGTTCCCACAGCTCCCGAGATTTTCCCGACGCGCAGATCTTCGGCGGCCGCTTCCAGACGCTTCGTGCCGCGGACCACTTCGTCGTACCAAAGGGCCAGTTTCAACCCGAACGTAATCGGCTCGGCATGAATCCCGTGAGTGCGCCCGATCTGGACCGTATTCTTGAATTCATGGGCGCGGCGCTTCAGGATCTCCGCTAATTCCCGGGCGCCTTCGATCAGAATTTTGGATGCCTGCTTGAGCATCAGCGCCTGGGCCGTATCCACCACGTCGTTGGACGTGAGTCCGTAATGCAGCCAGCGTGACGCATCGGCAGCGCCGGCGGCGGCCATTTTCTCCGCCACGGCGGTCGTAAATGCGATCACGTCATGCCGGGTCTCGCGTTCGATCGCGTCGATGCGTTCGATGTCGAATGCGGCGTGGGCGCGGAGGGCTCGGGCCGCTTCCACAGGGACTTCTCCCGATTCGGCCAAAGCTTCGGCGGCCGCCAGCTCCACGGCCAGCCATTGATCGAACTTGTTCTGTTCGCTGAAGATGCGGCCCATTTCAGGCCGCGTATATCGATTAATCATATTTGGGTCTGGAGCGCACAGCCTGGGCCGGGCGTTGTGCGCGGTTCATATATCAATAACAAAAAGCTTCTAACAACTGCCCCGGTTCCGCGATAAGTAACTTGGTAAACAAGCTGCGGCCGTACAGAGCGCCCAACGCAGCCTGCCGGACCAGCTCGGGATGATTGTTGTGTTCGCTCAGATGCCCCAGGATGAGAGTCGAGGTGCTGTGGTCGAGGTCGTCGCGGACGAATGTGCACGCGGCGTCGTTCGACAGATGTCCCATCCGACCCATCACGCGCTGCTTCACCGACCACGGGTAGGGTCCTACTTTCAACATGTTCAGATCGTGATTCGATTCGAGCAACAGCGCATCCGAACCGCGCAATTGGACGCGGACGGAGTCCGGCAGATAGCCAAGATCGGTGGCAATCGAAATCTTGATGCCCTGGGCTCGAAACGAGAATCCCACGGGGTCCACGGCATCGTGGGGGATAGTAAAGCTGGTCACTTCGATATCCCCGATCGTAAATGCCGATCCGGCCTGGAACAACTGGAGATTCGGAACGCAATCACCCCACGGGATGCAGGGCGCGGTGAGCCGCGAAACGTAGACCGGGATCTGCACGCCGTCGCGAGGCTTGGCCAACACCGCCAAGCCGGCAACGTGATCGCTGTGCTCGTGAGTGATCAGGATCGCCGTCAGAGACCGGGGCGAAATTCCGATCCGCTCCAGACGCTCGAACGTATCTTTGCGGCTCAGGCCGGCGTCAATCAGGAGACGGGTCTTCTCGGTCGCCAGCAGTGTGGCGTTCCCAGTACTAGACGACGCAAGTACCCAGCCTTTTACGATAAACGCTTCTCCCTAAGACTGCATGATAACCCACTACAATGGTCTTACGTTATGAAAGCTCGCGTCTACGTCTCTTATAAGACCACCGTGCTCGATCCTCAAGGCCAAACCATCCAGAGTGCGCTGAATGGGTTAGGGCATAAGACCATTACAGCGGTGCGCCAGGGCAAGTTTTTCGATATCGAAATTCAGGCAGGGACGCCCAAGGAAAAGGTTCAGCAGGAAATGGACCAAGTGGCGCGCGACGTGCTGGCTAACCCCGTCATGGAAGACTACCGGGTGGAGATCCTAGATTAATTATGTGTGGAATCGTTGGATACATCGGAGACCAGGCGGCGGTTCCCATCATCCTGGACGGATTGAAGCGGCTGGAATACCGCGGCTACGACTCGGCCGGCATTGCGGTGCTCGAAAAGGGCAACTGCCTGGGGGTGCGGCGGGCTCAAGGCAAGCTGCGAAACCTCGAAGAAGTGCTGCGTCTGAATCCGGTGGAAGGATCCTACGGAATCGGCCACACCCGTTGGGCGACGCACGGAAGGCCCACTGAAGAGAACGCCCATCCGCATCGCGATTGTCACGGCGACATCGTAGTGGTGCATAACGGCATCGTTGAGAATTACCTGGCCCTGAAGCAGCAGCTGGTCGAGGAAGGGCACAAATTCGTCACCGAGACCGATACGGAGATCATCGCGCATCTGGTCGAAAAATATTTCGACGGTAATCTGGAGAGCGCGGTCCGCGATACGGTGAAACGGTTGACCGGCGTATTCGCGCTCAGCGTGATCTCGCGGAAAGATCCCAACAAAATCGTGGCTGCGCGTTCTGGACCGCCCGTGGTCGTGGGGTTAGGTGACGGCGAATATTTCGTAGCTTCCGACGTACCCGCAATCCTGGGTTATACCCGCGACATGTTTTTCCTCGCGGATGGCGACATGGCCATCCTCACACGAGACGGCGTGCATCTGACCGATTTCAACGGACGCCCCGTGAAACGCCAGGTTTCCCACATTCTGTGGGATCCCATCATGGCGGAAAAGGGCGGCTACAAGCATTTCATGCTCAAGGAAATCTATGAGCAGCCGCGCGCGGTGCGGGACACGACCTTAGGCCGCGTGGGCCAGGAATCCGGACGTATTTTCCTGGACGAAATGGACATCTCCGCCAAGGAGTTCAAGGAATTCCGCCAGGTACGCATTGTGGCCTGTGGAACCAGCTGGCACGCTGCTCTCGCCGGAAAGTTCATGATCGAGCGGCTGGCCCGAGTGCCGGTCGAAGTGGACTACGGCAGCGAATTCCGCTATCGAGATCCCCTGGTCGGCAAGGACACGCTAACGGTCGTGATTTCGCAATCGGGTGAGACGGCCGATACGCTGGCGGCGCAGCGTGAAGCGAAAAGCAAGGGTTCGAAAACACTCGCCATCTGCAATGTGGTCGGATCCATGATTACGCGCGAGGCGGCCGGCACGCTGATCACCCACGCGGGTCCCGAGATCGGCGTCGCGTCCACTAAGGCGTTCACCTGCCAGTTGACGGCGCTGTTTCTGCTCGCGATGTACCTGGGCCAGCAGCGCGAAGTGCTGGATGAAGCTACATCGAAGCGTCTAGTGGAGCAACTTACGCACCTGCCGAGCCAGATGGAAGATATCCTGCGCCACGACCATATATATGAGGATCTGGCTAAATTGCTGTTCCGTTCTTCCGATTTCCTATACCTCGGCCGCGGCATTCACTTCCCCATCGCGCTCGAAGGCGCGCTGAAGCTGAAGGAAATCTCCTACATCCACGCCGAAGGTTATCCCGCGGGCGAGATGAAGCACGGGCCGAACGCGTTGATCGATGAAAATCTTCCCACGGTGGTGCTGGCTACCCGCGACTTTGCCGATCCAAACAGCCATCTGCTGTATGAGAAGACGCTTTCGAACATCCAGGAAGTAAAGGCGCGCGAGGGCAAGGTGATCGCGGTGGCGTGCGAAGGCGACCAGGAAGTGGTCAAGACCGCCGACCACGTGATTCCTATCGCCACGACGCACGAACTGCTCCTGCCGATTTTGGAGGTTGTCCCGCTGCAGTTGCTCGCCTATCACATCGCCGTTCGGCGCGGATGCGACGTCGATCAACCTCGCAACCTGGCCAAGAGCGTCACCGTAGAATAAGTTGCATCATACTTTGGAAATCCGCACGCGCGGCAAGGGTCTGTACCCGTGCACACGTGAAGTCGCGGTCTGGTTAGCCTCAACCAAAGCCGATACCGGCCTGCTGACTCTGTTCATCCAGCACACCTCGGCGTCGCTGGTGATTCAAGAGAATGCGGATCCCGACGTCGTGCTCGACCTCGCGGATTTTTTCGAACGACTCGCTCCGGAGAAATACGGCTACCGGCACGATACAGAAGGTCCGGACGACATGCCCGCGCACATACGTTCCGCACTCACGCAGACCAGCCTATCAATCCCTGTGATCGGAGGGCGGATGGCGCTGGGGACGTGGCAGGGAATCTATGTGTTCGAGCACCGCTCGGGTCCGCAACGGCGGAGCGTAGTCTTACATCTCCTAGCCGCCAATGAACGCGAATAAACGCAAATTAAAGATTTGCGTAGACGGCGTGTTCGAAGTCGCTTAACAAACCCACCGCTTCCTTATCCACAAACGGCAAGAACTGCATCATAATCACGGCGCAGATCCCGCGCGACGGGTCGATCCAGTAAAACGTGTTGTATACACCCGCCCACGCCAGGCTACCCGCGGATCGGCCGCCCGGATACGCGACCGTATTGATGAGGAAGCCCAGACCCCACTTGTCGACGGCTCCGGTGTGCAGATTCACATCGCTCGACGTGTCGGGCTGAAAGGACTTCAATCGTCCCGCGCCCAGATCGCCGATCTGATTCATGCTCATCAGCTCCACAGACTTCGCACTGAGAATCTCGTCGCGAACTCCCGACCGTCCGTAGCGCAGAATCATCTGCATAAACCGGATGTAATCGGGGGCGGTGGAAACCAGGCCTCCGCCGCCGTTGAACGCGGCCGGCTTCGGGGGAATCGCGCGGGGGACTTCCTGAAGCGGGCCTCCGTTCTGCCTCTGTGACCGGCTCACCAGGCGATCGAACTTGTCCTTCGGAAAAATGAAGGTGGTGTCATTCATCCCGAGAGGCCCAAGAATATTGCGCTGAAAATACTGTTCCAGATTCAGCCCGCTGACCGTCTCAACCAGACGTCCGGTCCAATCGGCGCTGTAGCCGTACTGCCAACGTGTGCCCGGCTCGAACACCAGAGGTACCAGCGGAGCGACGACGCCTGGAGGGAGTGGCCCAGTGGCCTGCGTATACTTGAACATCTCCGCGGACCACACGGGATAGGCGAATCCGGAGGTGTGGGTGAGCAGATGCCGCAGCGTGATGGGTTTCGTCGCCGGACGGAGCACTGGTTTCCCAGCGGCATCGAACCCTTGGATCACATCGAGCTTGCCCAGTTCGGGAAGGTGCTTCGCTACCGGCTCGTCTAGCTTCAGCTTTCCGCGCTCGACCAACTGCATCGCCGCGACGGAGGTGATCGCCTTGGTCATGGAAGCGATCTGGAAAATAGAATCGGGTTGAATATCGAGTCCCGAAATGGAATCGCGCTTACCGAACGCCCCGCTATAGAGGATCTTATCCGGCGTGGCGACCATCGCGGCGACGCAGGGAATCTTTCTGCGCTCTATGCCTTCACGCAGGGTCCGGTCGATCGCGTTAGTGGACGCGGATATGCCGAATAGGCGCTGCGCTTGCGTACCTAGAAGGAGCATTGCTCCCATCGGAGCTCCGAACTGGCGCCGTGTGAGTTGGGTCATAACTCTACTTGAATACCACACACAGTCGGGAATATTTTTCGGTCTCGGAAATTTCTCCCGCCCAGAAGTTTCCGGACACGAATGTCATACAGCATCGAGCAGTGCATCCAGAGAACTTGTTCTGGAACAAATGTGGTCAGCCGATTGCTAGGTCGGAGGGTTCCCCTCAGTAGGTTTGAATCGCCCGATTGAAGTGAGTAAAAAATTTGCACGAGCCACGTTTTAATAGCCAAACCCTGTCTGCTGAAGAGCGCCACTCCTTGATCTTGCAGCATCTGCCCCGGGTCCGTCTGCTCGCTCGCAGAATTCATGGACGTCTACCCGAGAACGTAAGCTTGGATGATCTTGTGTCCACTGGCATCGTAGGGCTCATTTCGGCGATCGACCGCTTCGATCCGTCGCGCCACGTGCAGCTGGGAGCGTATGCCGAGCACAAGATCCGAGGCGGGATATTGGATAGCCTGCGGCGTCTGGATTGGGCGCCGCGCCAGCTGCGCAAGCGCTCCAAGCAGATTGCAGCCGCAATCGCCGCCACGGAGCAACGTTTGCATCGCACGCCAACCGAGCAGGAGGTCGCCTCCGAACTCAACATCACAGTCGATTGTTATCGCCAGTGGCAGGTGCACGTCCGCACGCTGAATCTTGGAAGGCTGGATACGGAAGAATCCGTGAATTCCGAGCAACGGGATTTGCTCAATTTCCTCTCCGGCGACCCGAGCGAGCTGCCCT
Organism: Bryobacteraceae bacterium; assembly: GCA_025980665.1. GTDB lineage: Bacteria > Acidobacteriota > Terriglobia > Bryobacterales > Bryobacteraceae > Palsa-187. The sequence continues at coordinate 19,346 of JAICXC010000026.1, read as the reverse complement.
CCGCCGTGCTCGAACGCAGCGAGCTGCGGCGCACTTTGGCCGCGGCCATCTCAGGATTGCCCGAGATCCACCAAACCGTGCTGAGCCTGTACTATCGCGACGAGCTCAAGCCGAAGGAAATATCCAAGATCATCGGCCTGCATGAGTCGCGAATATCCCGGATCAGATCGCGAGCCATCCTGCAACTGCGGGCTTGCATGACCAAACTTTGGCCTGCAAGGGCGCGCCGCCATGCCGCCGGGAAGTCCTAAACCCGGCTGAACGCGCGCGGGTTCGGGCTGCATAGTCGATACAATCTGTACGAGGAGTAGCTCATGCCTTCCAGATTTTTGAGTGCTAGAACCACGCTGGCCTGCCTCGCCCTGGCCGGTTTACCCGCGTTTGCGCAAGTCGATATCAAGGCGGTGGTATTGAAGCACTTGAAGACCTCGCGCGATTTCACCCTTAAGGTTGCGGATCAAATGCCGGAGGCAGATTACCGCTTTAAGCTCACCCCTCCGCAGATGAGCTTTGCCGAGCAGATGACGCATCTGGCGCAGGAGCAGGCGGGGTTTCTCGCTCCCTTTTCAAACGATAAGCCCAATCCCGGCAATCCGGCCTCCATGAACAAGAAGGACGTACTGGCGTATGTGCGGCAGGCGTTTGACGCTTCGATCGACAAAGTATCGAAACTCACTCCAGCGCAGATATCGAAGACCTATAAAAGTGATGAGGGCTCCATGACCGGCTTGGAACTATTGATGTTCCTGATGGACCACACCACGCATCATCGGGCCTCCGCCGAGATGTACCTACGCGCCAAAGGGATCACTCCGGCGGAATATCAGTTTTGACGCTGGCTTACTAACCTAACTTACTGGACGAAGCTTACTGGACGAAGCGCCGGTCACGCTTCAGGATCGCCGGGACGTCCAGATCATCGAACAGCGGCTCGGATGGTCCGTTGGCATGGGCCGCCGCCATCGGCGGCTCGTCGTAGTGGGGATGCTGCGGCTCAGGCGCGATTTCCACCGGGACGGGCTCGGCATACACGGGTTCTGGCGCTACCGGTTCCAGTACGACCTCGGTACGAGGCGGGTCGGCCCGCGGAGGCTCGTTTCGGAGCGCCTCAGGCATCGCCGCATGTTCAGTGATTACCGGCGTCGTCCGGGGACGCCGAATAATCGTCGGCAACCCGGCGCGCTCAAAGCCGGTGGCGATCACGGTGACCTTCACCTCATCTCCCAGAGCCTCATTCAACACCACTCCGAAATTGATCTCGACATCTTCATTGCCTGCGGCGTCACGGATCAGAGTGCAAGCCTTATTCACTTCGTGCAGGCCGAGACCGCGCGAGCCGGTGATGTTCACCAGCACACCGCGTGCCCCGCGCACACCGCCTTCATCGAGAAGCGGGCAGCCGATGGCTTTCTCGGCGGCCGCCGCGGCGGCGTTGGGACCCGTGGCGGTCGCGGTACCCATCATGGCGTAACCCATGCCGACCATGATGCTGCGGATATCCGAGAAATCGCGGTTGACCAGGCCAGGCGTGGTGATGATATCGCTGATCCCCTGCACTGCCTGCCGCAGAACATCGTCCGCAAGGCGAAATCCATCGAAGATACTCGTATCCGGCGACGCCTGGTCGAGCAGACGATCGTTGGGAATCGCGATCACGGTATCGGCCACGCCGCCGAGCTCGGCCAACCCCTGCTCAGCTTGCTTGCGGCGCTTGGATCCTTCGAACGCGAACGGCTTGGTCACCACGGCCACGGTGAGCGCGCCCAGTTCTTTCGCCAGCGAGGCAACCACCGGCGCAGCTCCGGTGCCGGTGCCGCCGCCCAAGCCTGCGGTCACGAACACCATGTCGGCCCCTTCCAGAAGGTCGATGATTTTTTCCGTGTCCTCGAGCGCAGCTTGCCGCCCGACCGAGGGATCGGAGCCCGCGCCCAGGCCGTTGGTGACCTTAGAACCGATCGCCAGTTTACTCGCCGCGGGTGAGGAAGCCAGTGCCTGTACATCCGTATTCAGGACGCAGAATTCGACTCCCACGAGTCCTTCCTGCAGCATGCGCGCCACGGCGTTGGAGCCGCCCCCGCCCACGCCGAAGACCCGAATGCGGGTCCGAGGCGCAACTTCTTCCTGGATCACGAACTTCAATGCATCGAGTGCCATGGAATCCTCTTTCTTGACGTTCTTCTTACCGCGCGGTTCGCTCATCGCATCACCAATCCCATGAGGCCCCGGCTGCGCCCCTGCGGCGGCCGGTGCAGCTTCAACTTTGCCGAATACATCGCCAGGCCGGCGGCTGTCGCCCATACGGGACTGCGCAGTTCCTCCGGCCAATCTCCAATCCCCTTCGCCAAGCCCAAACAGGCGGTGCAGTCGAGCTTCTTCTCCGCCATATCCCACATCCCCGGCAGCAAGGCGCCGCCGCCCGTGAGCACCACGCCCTCGAGAAGGTTGCGATCCATGCCGGCGCGCTGAATTTCAGCCCGCACGAAACCGAACAACTGATCGGCGCGAGCGTCCAGCACCTCGATCAGCTCGCTGCGATGCGCTTCTCGCGCCGGGCGGCCCTCCGCCGACGGGATCTCGATCAGTGTCGACTCGGCGGTCAGGCCCAGCATGGCGCAGCCATACTGCTGCTTGAGGATTTCGGCATCCTCGTAATCGACCTTGAGCATCCAGGCGATATCGCGCGTAAAGTGATCGGCAGTGACCGGAAGGCTGGAAGCCAGGATCAATTTTTCGCCGTCGTACACCACTAGACCGCTCGATTCCCGGCCGATATCGACAATGGCAATGCCGCGCGCGCGCTCTTCGGGCCCCACACAGGCGTACGCCGAGGCCATCGGCTCGAACACGGTCTCTTCAACGGGCAAGTGCGCGAGGTGCGCCGACGCGATCAGCGCCTGATGCTCCTGAACCGATGCGGTCACCAGATGAACATTGGCTTCCAGACGCGAGCACACGCCTCGAGTCGGCTTACGAAACCCCGCGCGGCCGTCCAGGATGAAGTCCTGCGGAGCGACGTGCACTACCATCCGGTCGCGTTCGAGCGCCACATCGGCGCCCAGCTCCACGGCGTAACTCAGATCGTCTTGGTCGATTTCGCGGGGACGGCCGAACTCATACAAGCCGCGGCCGTGAGCGCCCTGAATGGATCGCCCGCCGATACCGAGGGTGGCCGCTTCAACGGACACTTTCGCGCCCCTCTCGGCGTCGGCCACGGCAGCGCGGATGGATTCGGCGACAGCGTCCTGGTCGGTGATGCGGCCTTTGGTCCAGCCGCTGGAAACCGCCAGCCCGTACGACAGACAACGAAGATGATCGCCTTGAAGAACGCATATCACGCAGCGCGTGCGCGAGCTTCCAACATCCAGGCCCACCGCAAGTTGTGTCTTACCAGGCATACTTACTCCACCACCGTAATGCGATCTTCCAGCCGCAAATCCAAAACTGCCGCGCCGGGCAGCCGTTGTTGGATCTGCGAATAATGGCTCAAGAAATTCCCGTATCGCGCTTTAAAATTGCGATCTCCGAGGAGCAACGTGAGAAAACGCCCGTCGTAGGGCTGCGAGACCTTGAGATTGTCACCATCGGATACGTCGATTTCGGAGATGTTAGCGGTCGCGTCTCCCAAATCCGCGGTCAGGCGCAGCATGCGCTGCACGCCTTCACGACGCTTGACAACGGGATCCCCCGCCCGTACGCCTGACAATACCGGAAGTTTGAACCGGTCTGTGGCTGGCGGCAGAATCACACCTTGGGCATCAATGAGGCCGAACCGGGAGGCGTTCAACTGAACAAATGCGACCGGAGTACGCTCCTGTATGCGGACGATCAAGCGATTTGGCCAGACCCGCGCCACCGATGCTTCCCGGACCCAGGCCACTTCGCGGATCGCGTCACGGCGCTCGGCGAGCGGAATCAGGTAGACGCTGACGCCCTCATCGTCGGCGAAAATCTTTTCGATCGCCGGGCGAGAGATGTGGGCGGCTCCGGAAATTTGCAGCGAGGAATCGTCACCGGGCCCTCCCAGAGCGAAACGCGGATCCATTATTAAGAACTGGTCGATCAGGTGCAGGCCCAAGAGAACCGCACTCAGCACAACGGCCACGGTCACGAACAGGGCGATCAGACGCGGCGCTGAAACTCGCGGCTTACGCGCGGCATTAGCGGTACTCTTCTTGGGTGCTGGCCGGGCGTCTTCTTCCAACCCAGGCAATACCCCCGCCCCTTCGTAAGATTTGCGTGCCACGCTAACGTCGGCTCCTTAATCGCTCGACGATCACATTGCCGGCCTGCGAGACATTACCGGCCCCCAACGTGACGATGGCATCGCCAGATTCGGCGGCTTTGACAACTGACTCAATGCCCGCCTCCATGCTTCCGGAATAAACAGCGCCGCGATGGCCGAAAGTCTGCAATCGCTCGACCAACACTTGCGAACTGACACCTTCGATCGGAAGCTCCGACGCCGCATAGATGTCGACTAGATGGACCGTGTCGGCCTGGTGAAACGCGCGCGCGAAATCGTCCATCAGGGCCTGCGTCCGAGTATAGCGATGCGGCTGGAAGAGCACATGAATGCGGCGGTAGCGACAAGCGCGAGCGGCAGCCAGAGTCGCGCGGATCTCGGTAGGATGATGGCCGTAATCATCGATTACGGTGACCCCGGCCTCTGCGCCGCGCACTTGAAACCGGCGATCCACACCGCTGAACCCCGCCAGAGCCTCGCGGATAATCTCAATCGGGATCTCAAGTTCGAGTGCAATGGCGACGGCGGCGGTGGCGTTGCTCACGTTGTGCGCCCCCGGCACATTCAGGCGGAAACATCCCAGATCGCGCCCCTGGTTTAACGAGCCATGGACCAGATGGAATTCGCTGGCCATGTGGCCGGTGGAGCAGGAGGTGATGCGCAGATCCGCCTGGGCGCTGGCGCCGTAAGTCACCACGCGACGATTGATTCGCGGGAGAATCGACTGGACGTTTTCATCGTCCAGGCACAAAACCGCTGCGCCGTAAAATGGCACTCGATTCACGAATTCCACGAACGCCCGGCAGATTTCATCCAGGTCTTTGTAGTGATCCAGGTGCTCGCGATCGATATTGGTGACCACGGCCAGAATCGGCGCGAGCTTGAGAAAAGACCCGTCGCTCTCGTCGCTTTCAACCACCAGATAATCGCCCACACCCACGCGTGCATTCGAGCCGCGCAGCACCGCCGCACGTCCGCCGACCATCACAGTCGGATCGAGGCCGGCATGGATCAGAACGGCTGCGACCATCGATGTCGTCGTGGTTTTTCCATGGCTTCCAGCGATGGCGATGCCGAACTTCAGGCGCATCAGCTCAGCCAGCAGCTCGCCGCGCGGGATTACTGGCAAGCCCAGGCGGCGGGCTTCCACGACTTCCGGATTGTCGGGGCGAACCGCGGAGCTTACGACAACTGCGTTCGCGCCGGCGACATTCGCGGCGTCGTGGCCTTCATGAATCACGGCTCCGAGCAGGACCAGACGTTCGGTTATAGGTGAAAGTTTCGCGTCAGACCCGCTGACGCGATAGCCCAATTCGAGGAGGACTTCGGCTAATCCGCTCATGCCAATTCCACCGATACCGATGAAGTGGACAGGCTGAGGCTTGAAAAACATTTTATTAATGTATTGTTTCGGCTTTTTTGCGCGGTGTCAACACGACATTTTTACCGGAACGACTCCAATACTTCTACCGCTCGACGCGCGGCGTCGGGCTTTGAGAAACTTCGCGCGGCTTGACCCATTTGATTGAGCAGATTCGGACTCTGAGACAAGCGCAGGACTTCGTCCACCAAGCGTTGTCCGCTGCACTCCGCATCCAAAACCATTCGCGCGGCGCCGATCCGCTCCATCGCCTCGGCGTTGCGCAACTGATGCTGATCGGCGGCAGTCGGCAGAGGCACTAAGATCGACGGCTTGCCCGCCGCAGCCAATTCGCTCACCGTGCTCATGCCTGCTCGGCTGACGACCAGATCCGCGGACGCAAACGCAGCCGGCATGTCCCTCAGGAACGCCGAGATCTCGCCATCGATTCCGGATGCCCGGAATCCCGGAGCGAGTTGCTCGTAGGCGCTCGGACCGGTCTGATGGATCAGACGCACGGCGCCTTTCTCCCAAAGCTCCCAGCTTTCCTGAGCCGCCCGATTCAAGGTCCGCGAGCCCTGGCTGCCGCCGGTGATCAGGATCGTCAGCTTGTCGCTGCGCGGCTTGGGAGGGATCGCGAAGAATTCTTCGCGCACCGGCATTCCGGTCACCTCGGTAACACCTGCCGGGAACCACTTGGCCGTTTCGGGGAAACTCACCAGCGCGCGCGCCACAAAACGCGCCAACTTGCGGTGGGTGAATCCCGGGATGGCATTCGGCTCCATCACTACCACGGGGACGTGTTTCCAGAGGGCCGCCAGCAGAACCGGACCAGCCACAAATCCTCCCATCGAGAAGACTGCAGTGGGACGATCGCGATCCAGCAGGCGGGAAGCCGCCCACACGCTGAAAGGCAGTTCCGCCAAGGTGACGAGAGTTTTCCGCAATCCCACGCGGTTCAATCCGCCGATTTCGATCCACTCGATGGGAAAGCCCTCCGCCGGTGCGAGTTTCGCTTCCAGGCCGCGCCGTGTTCCGATGAAACGCACCGAGTGACCCCGCGCGCGCAGTTCGCGCGCCACGGCTAGAGCCGGCATCACGTGGCCGCCCGTACCTCCGCCCGCCATTACGAAGGACGCCGGCTTGGAATCGGGCTTCATCCTTCATGTTCGCTTACGCTCAATAACATTCCCAGGCAGGTGAGGGTGCTCAGCATCGAGCTTCCGCCGAGGCTGATCATCGGCAGAGGGAATCCTTTGGTCGGCCCCATGTCCAGGACCACGCTGATATTCATGAAGGCTTGGACCACTATCGCCACCGTGACGCCCAGTGCAAGATATTTCCCGAAATCGTCACGCGCCAGAACGAACAAGCGCGCGCCGCGCCACAAAATCACGATGAATCCGGAGAGCACCGCAGTGGTACCCCATAGACCCAGCTCCTCGCCGATAGTCGCGTAGATGAAGTCGCTGTCAGGTTCTGGCAGAAACATCAACTTCTGTTTCCCCTGCGTCAGGCCGACGCCCAACACGCCGCCCGTTCCTACCGCAATCTTGGATTGCAGAGGCTGATAACCGGCATCGTGAACAGTGGTCGACCGCTGGATCCACGCACGCAGATGTCCCTGCGTGTCGATCTTCTCGATCTTCGAGTAGGTGGGATCGACATAAGAGATGACGCGCTGGAGGCGATAGGGGCTCCAGATGATGGCAACCGAGCCCAGTGCCGCGGCGATTGCCCCGGCACGTATCATATATTTCTTTTCCAGACCCGCGACCCAGAACACCACGACCGCGGTAATCACGGGGACCATAGCGGTCCCGAGGTCGGCAACCACGACGACCCCTGCCAGCATTGCCACCGCTACGAAAGCCTGTTGGAGCGTGCGGCGATCGTTGATGACGCGCGCACGCCGGTCGAGAAAATATGCCAAAAAGACGATTAAGGCCGGCTTGGCGAATTCGGAAGGCTGGAACGAGCCAATACCAGCGAAACGAAACCAGCGGTGATGCGAGCCGAAGAAGTAGACCATCACCAAAAGTCCGAGGACAATCCCCAAGCCGGAAAAGGCCCATGCAGGCGTATTCAGCCGCCGGTAATCCATGCGCTTGAAGTACATCAGAACGACGAACGATACCAGGGCCCAACCCAATTGCCGCACGGCGAAGTAGTAAGGAGCTGCGCCATTCCGAATCTCCGCGATGGCGCTGGACGCGCTATAAACCATCACCAGGCCGAAAGCGACCATCGCTAGAATGGTCAGGAACAGGATCCAATCGGTCTTGAGTCTTGCCATTTATTTCTTTCCCAGCTGGTTTACTAAACGCTTGAATTCTCGCCCACGGTGCTCAAAGTTTTCGAATTGATCGAAGCTGGCACACGCGGGAGCCAGCAGGACGGTGTCTCCAGAGTGCGCGGACGCGTGAGCGTGAAGGACGGCGGCTTCCAGCGTCCCGCACTTCACCGTGGATATTTCTCCGTGCAGATGATTTTCAATTTTATCGGCTGCCGCGCCGATTAACAAGACTCCCCGCGTTTTTTCTTTCATCGCCGCAGCCAGTGGACGATAGTCGCTGTTCTTATCCTTGCCCCCGAGGATCACCCACAGCCCGCCCGGGAACGCCGCCAGGGCTTTGAGCGTCGCGTCGACGTTAGTAGCTTTGGAATCGTTGTACCAGGCGACGCCGCTCAGCTCGCGGACGAATTCGAGGCGGTGCTCGACGCCCGGGAAACTCATCACGGCTGTGCGAATTTGCTCGTGGGTAGCGCCGGCCAGCTTCGCCATAATGGACGCCGCCATCGTATTTTCCAGGTTGTGAACGCCGCGCAACGGGACCTCTTCGGACGCCATCAACGGCTGCCCGTCGAGCTCAATTACATCGAGTTTTTTGGTCACACCACCTAGAATCCAGAGCGCTGTAATCCGGCAGGCACCCGGCTCAACCTTGCGCGTCGAACTGAAGAACAAGGACTTGGACGCGGTTTGTTCCGCGTAGCCCTTGGTTACGGGGTCGTCGGCATTCAACACGGCAAAATCTTCCGGTCGCTGATTCTCGAACAGGCGCGCCTTAGCAGCCGCGTACTTTTCAAACGTATAGTGCCGATCCAGATGATCTGGCGTAACGTTCAAGGCTGCGCCGATGTGCGGTCGAAATGTCGAGATTGTTTCCAGCTGAAAGCTCGACAGCTCGAGTACGTTCCATTGCCCGGCGCGCGAAGTTCGCACCATGGACGCCGGCGGAGTGCCGATATTGCCTCCGACCTGAACCGGAATCCCGCTGGCTTGCAGGATGTGTCCGGTCATCGCGGTGGTCGTCGTTTTGCCGTTCGAACCTGTAATGCCGATCACTTCGCCCTTCAAGAACCAGCTTGCGAGTTCAAGATCGCCCACAACCGGTATTCCCCGCCCGCGAACCGACTGCAAGACTTCCAGGTCGGCGGGCACGCCCGGCGAAAGCACCACCAGATCCGCTCCCTCAAACGCGGGCGATTCCTGCGGGTGGACGGGCACCCCCAACTCAACAAGTTTCGGATTCGCCATTGCTGACTGATCCACAGCCGTCACCCGCGCTCCTTGTTCCAGCAATAACTCCACTGCCGCGACGCCACTGCGCGCCATTCCGACCACCACCGCTCGCGCACCCTCGACCTTCATCGTACTTTTCTCATTTATCGGAGCTTCAGGGTTGTCAGCGCGAATAATGCCATCAGCAGGCCTGCGATCCAGAACCGGATGATCACCTTGGATTCAGCCCACCCCAATTGTTCGAAGTGATGGTGCAAGGGGGCCATTTTGAAAATTCGTTTGCCACGCAATTTGAAGCTGCCGACTTGGAGAATGACCGAGAGAGCCTCCAGCACATACACGCCCGCGATAAACGGCAATAGCAGTTCCTGCTTCAATAACACCGCGACCGTTCCCAACCCGCCACCCAGCGCCAGCGATCCGACGTCTCCCATGAAGACTTCCGCGGGATGCGCGTTGAACCAAAGGAAGCCCAGGGACGCACCGGTCATGGCAGCGGAAAAGATGGCTAGCTCGGAGGCATCGCGCGGACGCGACAATTCGAGATACCGTGCAAAATCGGCGTTGCCTTCGAGGTACGCCAGAACCGTCATGGCACCCGCGGCAATCAGCATCAGCCCGATGGCGAGACCGTCCAGGCCATCGGTCAGATTCACGGCATTGGAGGCTCCCACCAAGATCAGGGCGACGAACGCGAAAAAGAAAATGAACGCCAGCGGATAGGTCCAAGGATTGCTCAACCACGCGTGGATCAACAGGTCAGGCTTGAAATCTTTGAAGAATGGAACGTTGATTTCCATCGTATAGAGATGGCTGGCGTTCATGCCTAACAGCAGGACTCCTACGATGATGGCAGCCAATGTTTCCAGTGCGAACTTCTGGCGCGCCGTGAGTCCGAGATTGCGCTTACGCTTGAGTTTGGCGTAATCGTCCCCGAACCCGATGGCCCCAAACGTAACTAGCCCCGCCATGGCGACCCAAACAGCCGGCACGCGCAGGTTAGCCCAAAGCAGCGTCGAGGTCACAATCGCAGCGCAGATCAGCAGGCCACCCATGGTGGGAGTCCCGGCTTTCTTGTGATGGGATTGCGGTCCGTCTTCCCGAATGTGCTGTCCGATCTGAAATTTGCGTAGCCGTGCGATAAACCACGGCCCAAAGAGCACGAAAATCGTGACCGCGGTGAGACTCGCCATCGCCGTGCGAAACGTGGCGTATTGAAAAATCCGGAACGGAGAAAAAAGATGATACAAGTGTTCGTATCCGAGCCAGTAGAACATGGATCAGCTTTTCCCTCCTTCCTCGGAGGCAAGAAACTGCTCCAGAGCCCGCTCCACGTGAACACCACGCGAGCCCTTAAACAAAATTGCATCACCGGGCTGTGCGAGCGAGCGCACCAATCGGCCGGCTGGGACGGGATCGTCGAAAAAAAAAGCGGCGTCGGCCCGTAGGCCGGATCGCTTGGCTGCGTCCAACATGTAACAGGCCGCGCCGCGTAGTCCAACGAGCACATCTATTCCGCACGCCGCTGCGTAGTTACCTACGTCGCGATGAAGCGGCTCAGCCCAAGGGCCGAGTTCGAGCATCTCCCCCAGAACCGCGATCCTGCGCTTCGCCGGAGTGTCGCGCAGCACGGCGAGCATGGCCCGCGCCGCGTCTGGATTGGAGTTGTAGCAATCGTTAAAAACAAGAATCCCCCGGTGCCGGAGCCGCTCTCCGCGCATTTTCCCGGGCTGGATGTTGCTGACCCTCGTGGTCAGGCGATCGGGAGTGATTCCGTAGACGCCAGCGACCGCAATCCCCGCCAGGAGATTTGACACGGCGTGGTGCCCGATCAGGGGACTTTCGAAGCGAATCGCGCCCACGCGAAACGTCACACCATCTTCAGTAAATTTCACGTCTTCGGCGCGAACGGCCGCCTTCTCGGATTCGCCGAAGGTCACCACGGAACCTTTATATGTGCCGGCGAACGCTGCGACGCGAGCGTCATCCGCGTTCAGAACCGCGGTTCCCTCGGAAGGCAGCGATTCGATCAGCTCGCGCTTGGCTGCGGCGATACCGTCAATCGAGTTGAAGCTTTCCATGTGCGCCCAGCCGACGTTGGTCACCACGCCGACATTGGGCCGGGCGATCTCAGCCAATGCGCGGATCTCGCCCGCGTGATTCATTCCCATTTCAAGGACCGCGATGCGCGCCTGGTCGTCGATCCGCAGCAGGGACAGCGGCAGCCCGACGTGGTTATTCAGGTTCCCTTCCGTCTTGGCCGTCTTAAATCCCTCCGACAACATTTCCGCGATTACATCCTTAGTAGTGGTTTTCCCCGCGCTTCCGGTGACGCCAACCACATCCCCGCCCCACTCTCGTCGCGCTGAGGAGGCCAGTTTCTGAAGCGCGGCGAGGGAATCGCCGACCCTCAAAAGGGACGTTTCCGTTTCGACTTCACGGTCCACGACGGCTCCAACCGCACCTTTCTTTAGCACTTCGTCAACGAATGCATGTCCGTCATGATTGGGACCCCGCAAAGCAAAATACAAGTCCCCCGGAAGTAGCGTGCGTGAATCGACGCTCCAGCCGCTTACCTGGGCGTCACTTTGGATGGTCAGGCCGAGCTCCGCCGCAACCCACTTCAGCGGCTTGTTCATTCGGTCTTCTGACTCCTGTATCCAAATGATCGAAGAACCTCGCGCGCCGTTTCTCGATCGTCAAAATGAATGGTATGGTCTTTAAGGATTTGGTACGTTTCATGGCCCTTGCCAGCCAGCAGCACAACATCGCCCGGCTGAGCTTCCTGGATCGCCAGTTGAATCGCCTTGCCGCGATCGGGCTGGGCTACATGCCGAGTGTCAAAACGCCGCAAGCCGACCATCGCGTCATTCATGATCGACAAGGGATCTTCGGAACGCGGATTATCGGAAGTCAGCACCACAAAATCGCTCAACTCGGCAGCCGCCATGCCCATCAGTGGGCGCTTGGTGCGATCGCGATCGCCGCCGCAGCCGAAAAGGGTTATCACTTTGCCTTTTGCCAGACTGCGCGCGGTTTGGATCGCGTTGCGAAGCGCATCGTCGGTGTGAGCGTAGTCTACGGCCACGAGGAAGGACTGACCCTCATCGACTGGTTCAAACCGCCCCGGCACCGCGCGGCAGAGAGCGACTGACCTCGCCATGGAGTCGAAATCCAGGCCATAGCTCAGACCGGCGCCCAGAGCGGCCAGGATATTCGATACGTTCACGCGGCCCAACAACGGTGATTCTACTTTCGCACGTCGGCCGGACCCCTCCCGAATGAAGGTCACATCAAAAATTAAACCAGTGAATCCGGAGACGATATTCTCCGCCCGCAGATCGGCTCTTTCGGTGAGTCCGTACCAGATGGTGCTTGAGTCGGAGCCTTCCGGCTGCATGGTTTTAGACACCGGATCGTCGGCATTCAGCACTGCCCAACGAGGTCCGGGCTTCCTCGCGAACAGCTGACGCTTGGCGGCTCCGTAGTCCTCCATGGTCCCGTGAAAGTCCAAATGGTCGCGAGTCAAATTGGTGAATACCGCGGTATGAAACTGGATTCCGTGGACCCGGCCAAGCGCGAGCGCGTGCGAAGAGACCTCGGTAATCAGATGCGTGCCGCCGCGTGCCTCGAGCTCCGAGGCAAAACGGATAATGTCCAGCGACTCCGGTGTAGTATTCGGAGACGGACGAACCTCATCCGCCAGCCGGTATTCGATGGTTCCGATGAGTCCCGTGATCTTACCGGCGGCCCGCAGAAGCGTCTCGATCAGGTACGCCGTTGTCGTCTTGCCGTTGGTCCCCGTGATTCCCGTAAAGTGGACACGCTCGTCCGGGTGTTGATAAAAGGTGTTGGCGGCGATGGCCAGGGCTTGGCGGCCGTGCTCGACCTGGATCCAGACTCCGGGGAATTCCGCAGGCTTGGCCAGTTCGCTGGCGATCGCAAGTGCACCCTTGGCCAGTGCATCTTGCGCAAACTGGCGGCCATCGACCCGGGACCCGGCGAACGCGAAAAACACGAAATCCTTCTCAACCCGGCGCGAATCATACTCAAGACCAGCCACTTCGAGGCCGGCCAGTTCCGGCGTGAGCGCCTCGCGGAGCGTCACTCCGGCCAGCAGCTCGCTGAGTTTCATCGTCCGAACTGAACTCGAAGCAGCGTGTGGGGACGAACAGGAGTCCCGGGTGGCGGGTCCTGGCTGCGTGCCAGGCCGCTTCCGCGAACTTCCACCAAGAGACCGGCCGCGGCCGATTCCTCCAGTACCGAGCGCAGCGACTTCCCCGAAAAATCAGGAGTACGCGGGCCGCCCGATCTCTCCGCGCTCGCAGTCAAAAAAGGCCGCCGATCCGAGAGGGATGTCTCAGCCGAAACTGAAGCATCCTCGCGAACCGGCGGCGGAGTGACGGAGGATACAGTTCGTTGTCCGGGCGGAGTGAATAGCCCCGCCCTGAACGAATCTTTAGTCAGATCTTTAGGTGCATGGTTGGATGGATCGCTCTTTGAATCGGTGCGACGAGCGAGCTTAGTATCTTCCTCGGGAAGATCCTTAGGCACATCCAGCATTCGTAGCGCGTCCATGGCAATTTCTCGAAAAACAGGGGCGGCCACGGGTCCGCCATAACCGGCGCTACCGCCGGTGGTGTGATTCAGCGTGACTGCGATCACGATTTGCGGATTAGCCACTGGCGCAAAACCGAGGAAACTGGCGTTGTAGTTATGCGTGTAGACGTGCGCTTTGGCGTCGTAAATCTGCGCCGATCCCGTTTTTCCACCAGACGTGTAGCCTCTCAGATTCGCGAGTCCGCGGCCGGTGCCGCGCAGAACCACGCCTTCCATCAACTGGCGCATGGTGATGGCGGTTTCCGGACGCAGGATCCGAACCGGCGGCTCGGCGGGAATCCGCTGCAATGGCTGGCCGGGCTTTTGACGCGCGATCACCAGGCGGGGCTTCACTTTCAAGCCGCCATTCGCGATTGCGGCCCCTGCCACCGCCAGTTGCAAAGATGTGACGCTGACTTCGTGGCCCATGGCCAGCGATCCGATCGAGCTCGGCATCCACTGCTTGACGTCCCGCAGGTTGCCGCCCGATTCACCGGCCAGCTCAATCCCGGTTTTCTGTCCGAAGCCGAAAAGCCTCTGATACTTGTAGAGCGGTTTCTCGCCGGTTTTTAGCGCGATTTGAATGGCGCCGATATTGCTCGATTTCGCCAATACGTCGGCCATGCTCAAGATCGAATAGCGGTGAGTATCGTGGATTAGGCGGCCATACAGATTGAGGACCCCGTTGCCGCAATTGAATAGGGAATCCGGGGTCAAGTTGGTGGTTTCGAGCGCCGCTGAGAGCGTGACAACTTTGAAGACACTGCCGGGCTCGAAGGGGGTCGAGATGGCCAGATTACTGCGCGCCGCGGAATCCGCATCGCTGCTGGGAGGCAGGTTGGGGTCGTAGCGCGGATAATTCGCCATGGCCAGAATATCGCCGGTGTACGGATTAATGGCGACGATGGAACCGGTGCGCGCATGGCTGGAAGCGATGGCTTTGTCGAGCTGGCGCTCGGCCTCATACTGCAAATTGGGATCGATACTCAGCGTCAGATCGGAACCGGCTTCGGGCGCCCGCGTTACGAAGGATTCATACGGCGTCTGGCGAACATCGTTCAATACGCGCGCCTCACCCGGACGCCCGGCCAGATCCTCTTCAAACGAAGATTCGATCCCCCCGCTGCCGCGCTCCGCATCGCTGCCATCCACGTAGCCGATGGATCCGACCACATGCGAGGCTAGTTCATGGTGCGGGTAAAAACGCCGGAGCTCGGTGCGGAACTCAATGTAGGAAAGCTTCTTAGCGCGCAGGCGCTCGGCCGGCTTGGCGTCCAGCTTGCGCGCCACCCACATGAAGTGACTGCCACGGGCTTGATACCCTTTGAGCCGCTGGTATAGCTGGGAGCGATCCAGGTCCAGAGTGCGCGCGAGTACGTCGGCGGCGATCTTGAGATCGGGAATTTTCTGGGGATCGACGACCACGGAATCGGCTGGCAGAGTCTTGGCCAAAGGCTGGCCGGTTCGATCCAAAATCGATCCGCGCAATGCCTGGACTTCGATAATTTTCTGTTGTTGCTGTTCGGCCATGCGAAGCAGCTCATCGTGCCGGATTACCTGCAGCCAGACCAGGCGGCCGAAAATGATTCCCGCCCAAGCGAGCAGCGTCCAGAGCAGCCACTGAAGACGCTGAGTAGTGGACGGTGGGGGCATGGCACGCTCTCCGAAGAGATTTACTTTCC
Organism: Bryobacteraceae bacterium; assembly: GCA_025980665.1. GTDB lineage: Bacteria > Acidobacteriota > Terriglobia > Bryobacterales > Bryobacteraceae > Palsa-187. The sequence continues at coordinate 3,936 of JAICXC010000026.1, read as the reverse complement.
TTGACGCTCAACCGTTGCGTTCTGGGCTACTTGCGCGTCCCCCTGACCATCCAGATACACGACTTTCTGCGGCGGCGGATCCACAAACTGCTGCGTGCGCGCCAGTTCCTGCATGCGAGCGGGCGAAAGCAGCTGGGCTTCCTGCAGTTCGAGCGATGCCTGTTCATTGGCCAGCTTGTGCGCTTCCTGACGCAGCGCTTGAATCTGGAACCCGGCCAACAGGCTATAGGCGCCGGGAAGCAATACGGCGACTAGAAGCACCGCCGCGGCGAACACGGAGCCAATCATCTTCCAGCACGCCTGACGCGCCTGAGGATCGGCGGCGCGCACCACTCGACTATTGTCGATCCGCTTGACGTGAAAGAAAATGTCTTCGTTGGCGAACGGACGGACGGGCATGCTCGCCTCGCGGTGCACGGCCGCACCGGCCCGGTGATTTTGATTCTCAAACAGCTTGTCTAATGCAGTCGCTAGCGTTGCCATCTTGCCCGACCTTGCTCCCTCTCTACAGCACCCACTGCTTCACACAAGCTCAAGCGCGCGGAGCTTGGCGCTGCGTGACGGTGGGTTGTTCCGAATTTCCTCTTCCGCAGGCCGCACGACGTGCCGGGTGAGAATTTGCGCCCGGCCCGCTTTCGCTAGGGCCTGAAAACTTTGTTTGACCTTGCGGTCCTCGAGCGACATGAAGGTGACGATCACCGCGCGTCCACCCGGCTTCACCAGCCTGGGTATGGATTCGAGCAGCGCGTCCAGCTCTTCCAGTTCGCGATTCACTGCGAGGCGCAGAGCCATAAAGGTGCGCGTCGCCGGATGAATTTTTTCGGTGCGGGGCACGACCTCTTCGATCAGCTTGGCCAACTGACCGGTCGTCTGTATCGGGCGTGCCCGCACCAATGCTCTGGCTATTCTTCGGCTCCTCCTTTCCTCGCCCAACCTGAAGATCAAGTCGGCGAGCTCCTTCTCGGACTCGAAATTGACTATGTCGGCGGCGGTCCCTGGAGTGTCGCGCCCCATACGCATATCCAAAGGACCGTCCGCCATCAGTGAGAAACCCCTCCCACCGTCCGTAAGCTGGTATCGTGATACGCCGAGGTCCGCGAGCAGACCGTCCAGTTGTGAAACCGTTTCTGCCGTCAGCCTCTTTCCCAACTCGGAGAACAAACTCTGATGAAAACGAATACGCGAGGACACGTCCAAGGTATTCGCCTTGGCCATCTCCAGACTCTCCGCATCCCGGTCGCAGGCCAGCACAAAGCCGCTGCCACTGAGCTCCGCCAACTTGCGCGCGATGGCTCCCGAGTGCCCGCCTAAACCCGCGGTTGCGTCCAGATATACTCCGTCCGGTTTCAGCGCCAGGTACTCCAGGCACTCGGAAAGCATGACCGGCGTGTGCATACATAACCGCTACTTCAGTCCCATTTTCTCGAGCATCTTCAGATCCTCGGACATGTTCGCCTGCGCCAACTGCATGCGTTCGTCGTAGATCTTCTTGCTGACCACGTTGATCCGGCCGTGATATACGTCCAGCCACACCGGCTGTTTTTCCAGATCCAGGACCTCGCGCAGTTTGGCCGGCAGCAGCACGCGTCCCGATTTGTCGATTTCCGCGTCGCCCCCGTAGACTTTCGCCAGAAACGCCAGCCGCTCGGCCGCCGCCGCGTTTTCCGCGGAATTCTGAAACAGCGCTTCGTTGACTTTCCACACCTCGATCGGGTAGATTCGAGCCTGACGCTGATCGAACGTGGTGATAAAAACCTTGGTGACCTTGAGCGCTTCCAGATACTCCAGAAACTCCGCGGGAAGTTTTAAGCGCCCCTTTTCGTCGACGCTCGCCTGGGCGATCGAGTGGGGAGGCTCCGCCACTATTATCCCGTTCTGTTGCGAGTCCGCCATTACGTGACACTTTCACCCACATTGGGCCACTTCAGCGAGTTTATACCGGCTTCTTACTGATTGCAAGAGATTTGTTGGAATTTCAGAGCTACTCTTTTTGTTCGCCCCGCATTGACCTTAGTCCGTGGAAACTGACGGGAAAAATCTCAGTGTTTAAGCGTGGCCTGCCAGTTCAGCACCATCGTGAATTCCTGACGCACATTGCTCTGTGCAGGTACGCTGATGAGGAACCGCTGCAAGTCTCGGGTCGCATCGGAGAGAGCCCCGGGAGTTGTTGACAATGCAAGCAAACTGCGTGGCAACGCGAACAACAGTTTCGGCGGGCTGGCGCGAAATACGGGATCGGCCTCTACGTCCGCGGACATCACGCCTCCATCAGCGCCGATAAATACCAGTTCCTTGCCGTCCGCTCGCCAGCGGGCCATGCCGAGGCTACCCTTGGATACCATCCATTTTCCAGATACAGGCGTAGCACCCGGCTTCGTTCCCGGGCTGAAAGCCTGAACGTACAACTCTTGTTTGCCGGATTCGTCGGATAAGTATGCGATCCAGCGGTCGTCGGGCGAGAGGTAGCCACCCAACTCGTTTGCCGGCGTCTGAACGATGGGAATCGGCTTTCGATCTTCAGGGGACCCGGGACCCAGTGGCAGCGCGTAAATATCCATCTTGGTTTCCTTGCCGGGGGAATGAAATATGATAAAGCGTCCATCTCGCGACCAGTCGGTAAGCGCGCCGCTGGCCGGGGATTTGTACACCAGCTCGTCATTTCCTGAGCCGTTGGACGCCTTACGGTAGATTCCCCAGAAGCCGCCCCGCGTGGATTGCCACGCAATTTGAGTCCCATCGGGAGACCAAAGCGGGTTTCCGTCCGACGCTGGATCGAAGGTGAGCCGGTTGCTTCCTCCCGTTGCGAGGTCCACGATCCAGATGTCGCTGTTGTTCTGCGCATCAGTACGGACGGTCGCCACCCGCTTGCCGTCCGGCGATACTTTTACCGTGCTGGAGCGGGCCGGCTCAACCGGAGTCGGAGTGATTTTCCCCTGCCGGTCGAACCATGAGAGTTGAAGGTTCAGACCGCTGGTCGACCCGGTTCGGTACGCCAGGGCTCCGCTGTCCGATACGGAATAGAATCCAAAGTCCCCTGTCGAACCGACTCGCTCGGCAATAGGCAGTGGTTCGCCGCCCAGTTGAAGCTTGCTGGCATTGAAGGGCTGGGCCAGCAGTGTGTCCTGTCGGAGAAAAACGATATTTCCTGGTCCGGAATCCAGCGAAGGCACGTACATTGGCTGATGTTCGAGCGGCATCAGGCGTTGGGTGCTTTGTTCTTCGGGCTTGGCATCGACACTGCCCGCATACATGCCAGCGATTTCCGACTTTGGAGACCACCGGTAGTAGAGGAAGTGCCGTCCATCCGGCAGGAACCACGGATATGCCACTCCTTCGCCGCCCGGAAGACTCGCCGTCACTGGAGACGCAGTCCCTCCCGAAGCTGAGACGCGCATGAGGCGCCCTGCTAGCGAGAACAGAATCACGCCGTCGCGGCCCCAGGATGCCCCTCCAATTCGCGAGGGCGCGTCGCACAGTGCCAGCGGGGGGCCGCCTGACAAGTCGATCTTCTTGAGTTTTCCATCGCCTTCGAAGACGAGATATCGATTGTCTGGCGACCACAACAGAGCAATGAGGACAGCGGCCGTTTCCGATCCTGGAAGTGGCTGTGCAACCAGCGAATTGAGGGATTGGATCCACAGGCGCGGAACACCGTCCGCGCCAGAGGCCGAAAAGGCGAGCTTGCGCCCGTCGGGAGAAAAAGCGGAAATGCCCGTGATCGTGAAGTTCACGTTCTCAGGTAGGACGGCTTTGAAGCGCACGGTCTCGGCCACCGGCGGAGTTTCGCGAAAGTGAATGAACGCGAGAGCAGCCGCGGCCAGTAGGGCTACTCCGAAAGCGGCAGGCCACGCAAAACGCGCCAGCAACGATCGCGGCGGAGGAGCGGAGGGCAAAACCGGCACCTCCGACGGAGCTTCCTCTAGCAGCGCCATCGCG
>JAICXC010000039.1 GCA_025980665.1 Bryobacteraceae bacterium | reverse complement strand
TTCCGGCGCGTTGTCGATTGAATCGAAGCTCCGGAACTTCACCTTGGGATTGTGCTTGGCCAGCGTCTGCGTGATCGCCGCGGTCAAGGTCGTCTTGCCATGATCGATGTGTCCAATGGTGCCGACGTTGCAATGCGGCTTGCTTCGATCAAATTTTTCCTTCGCCATGTGTGTCTCCCTGTCTCCGTATCAAGAACCTACGAAACTGCCTTGCCCTGCGCTCTGCTGGTAATCTCTTCCGCCACGCTCTTGGGAACTTCCTCGTACCGCCCGAAATGCATAGTGAAGGCCCCACGCCCCTGGGTGCGCGATCGCAGTTCCGTGGCGTAACCGAACATTTCCGAAAGCGGAACCATCGACTTGATGATGTGAGTGGATCCCAAGATCTCGGTGCCTTCGAGGCGTCCGCGCCGTGAGATCAAGTCGCCGTTCACCGAACCCATATACTCGTCGGGAACCACCACTTCGACGCGCATCACCGGCTCAAGCAAAACCGGCTTGGCTTTGCGGGCTGCATCCTTAAAGCAGATGGACGAGCAAATCTTGAAGGCCATTTCCGAGGAATCGACGTCGTGATAATCGCCGTCAAACACGGCGATCTTAATATTGGACATTGGATAGCCCGCGAGCACACCGTGCTCGAGCGCTTCCACCGCGCCCTTTTCCACGGCGGAGATGAATTCCTTGGGAATCGAGCCGCCGCGAATTTCGTTGACGAATTCGTACTCGCCGCTTTCGAGCGGTTCGACACGCAGCTTCACGCGGGCATATTGGCCGCTGCCGCCGGTCTGCTTCTTGTGCGTGTAATCAGCTTCGGCAATGTTGCGAATAGTCTCGCGATAGGCTACCTGTGGCTTGCCGACATTGGCGCCCACATTGAACTCGCGCTGCATTCGATCGACGATGATCTCCAGATGCAACTCACCCATACCCGCCAAAATAGTTTGGCCGGTATCGGGATCTGTCGAAACGTGCAGAGTAGGATCTTCCTGGACCAGCTTGGCGATGGCCATACCCAGGCGTTCCTGATCGGCCTTGGTCTTCGGCTCGACAGCGAGCTGAATCACCGGCGCCGGGAAGTCTATATTTTCGAGAATGACCGGAGCCCGCTCATCGCAGATGGTGTCGCCAGTGGAAACCGATTTGAGTCCCACAGCCGCACAGATATCGCCCGCCAACACTTCCGTGATTTCCTCGCGCTTATTGGCGTGCATCTTGACCAAACGCCCGATGCGCTCTTTGCGGCCCTTGGCGACGTTATAAACCGAATCGCCTGCACCCAGCCGGCCTGAATATACGCGAATGAACGCGAGCTGGCCGACGAAGGGGTCGGTCATGATCTTGAATACCAGCGCCGAAAACGGTTCTTTATCGTCCGCTTTACGCTCGACGACCTTTTCGGTATCGTCGACATCGGTGCCCTGAACGGCGGGAACTTCGAGAGGAGAGGGCAGGTAATCGACGACCGCGTCGAGCAGGTTCTGCACGCCCTTGTTCTTGAACGCCGAACCGCAGATCACCGGGAAAATCTTTTGCGCAATGGTAGCCTTGCGGATGCCGGCGCGCAGTTCGTCGACCGTAATGGGCTGACCCTCGACGAACTTGGTGAACAAGTGATCGTCGGATTCGGAGACCGCCTCAACCAACTGCTCGTGATATTCCTGGGCTCGCGCCTTCAAATCCTCGGGAATCTCGACATCGTCGTACTTGGCGCCCAGCGTCTCATCGCGCCAGATGCGGGCGGTCATGCTGACCAGATCGACGACGCCCTTGAACTGATCCTCGGCACCGATGGGAAGCTGAATGGCCACGGGCCGGCACTTCAGCCGGTCCACGATGGTTTCGACGGCGCGATAGAAATCCGCGCCCACGCGGTCCATTTTATTGATGAAGCAGATGCGCGGAACCCGGTATTTATCGGCCTGCCGCCACACGGTTTCCGATTGCGGCTGGACGCCCGCCACGGCGTCGAACACCGCCACGGCTCCATCCAAAACGCGCAAACTGCGCTCCACTTCGGCCGTGAAATCCACGTGGCCCGGAGTGTCGATGATGTTTACCGTGCAGTCCTGCCATTCGCAGGTGGTGGCGGCGGAGGTGATGGTAATGCCGCGCTCCTGCTCTTGCTCCATCCAATCCATGACGGCTGTGCCTTCATGGACTTCGCCAATCTTGTAGGTCTTGCCGGTGTAATAGAGAACGCGCTCCGTAGTGGTGGTTTTGCCGGCATCAATGTGCGCCATGATGCCGATGTTGCGCATTTTCTCGAGTGCTACAGTTCTTGCCATACTCCAGTTACCTAAGCGTTACCAACGGTAGTGCGCGAAGGCTTTGTTTGCTTCCGCCATACGATGCACGTCGTCTTTTTTCTTAATTGCCCCACCGCGCGAATTGGCCGCGTCGTTTAATTCGTTAGCCAGCTTCTCCGGCATGCTCTTTTCCGGGCGGGTACGCGCGTTTTGCAGAATCCATCGAATCGCCAAACTCGTGCGCCGGTTGTTGGGAACTTCGACCGGCACCTGATAGTTGGCGCCGCCCACGCGCCGGGTCTTCACTTCGAGAAGCGGCTTGGCGTTCTCGACGGCTTTCTTGAAAAGTTTGAGCGGATCATCCTGTGTCCGCTCCTTGATCTTGTTCATGGCATCGTAGAAGATCCGCTGCGATACGGCCTTCTTGCCATCCCACATCATCGAGTTGACGAATTTTTCCGCCAGGGTCGAGTTGTACACCGGATCGGCTATGATCTCGCGAGTTTCAGGTCTGCGTCGGCGTGGCATGTGTTCCTTTTGGCTCTACTTTGCGGCGCCCTTGGGACGCTTGGCGCCGTACTTCGACCGGCTCTGCTTGCGATCCGTGACTCCCGCGGTATCGAGAGTGCCGCGAACCACGTGATAGCGCACGCCGGGAAGATCCTTCACGCGGCCTCCGCGGATCAGCACGATGGAGTGCTCCTGCAGGTTGTGCCCGACGCCTGGAATGTAGGTGGTCACCTCAATCCCATTGGTCAGCCGCACGCGCGCCACTTTACGCAACGCAGAATTCGGCTTCTTGGGCGTGGTGGTATACACACGAGTGCACACGCCACGACGTTGCGGGCAAGCCTGCAACGCCGGACTGGCAGTCTTATAGCGCGTAGGGCGACGCCCTTTGCGCACGAGCTGAATGAAAGTCGGCAAAACTCTTTTCTCCACAAGCCCACTGCATCCCGCGTATCCCACGCGTCCTCTGTATCGAACGCGCGCGCACGGAATGAGCGCATCAAAGCTGTTGAAACCACCAAAGGAATCAGAAAACTGAACGCACCAGAACCGATTCCAAATCCTTATCGAGGTAGTAGACTTCGGACTAGCCCATACTCAGCAGGCGTAGAATCCTGCAAAGCCTCGGGGCCGGCCCCCGGCCGGACTCTCCATTCGAAGAGCGGTAGCACAGGAGCAGAAGATCAACTCAACCAAATACTCTATGTAGGATATACAACAGCTCGGGGAGTTGTCAACGCCTCACCTCGTTAACGCCCCGAACAAGTGGGCGAGTTCGGCGATGCTCAAAGCCTCGGCGCGATCCTTGGGTCCGACCAGGGATTCGATCGCGGACCTGTCGTAGAGGCCGGCCAGGTTGTTGCGCAGCGTCTTTCGCTTATAGCGGAAGCAGTTCCCGGCAAACTTAAGAAACGATGGTAGATATTCTATCGGACCATCCACTGGTTCGAGCCCGACCACGGCGCTGTCCACCTTGGGGGGCGGCCTAAAGGATGTTTTGGGCACCTCGAACAGACGCTCGGCCCGAGCTTGAGCCTGCACCAGCACGCTCAGGTATCCGTAATCCCGGCAGCCGGGCTGGGCTACGATCCGGGCCGCGACCTCGGCCTGAACTAAGATGACAGCTCGCTTCCATTTGCCGCGCGCCTCGAATAAGCGCTCCAAAATGGGCGAAGTGATGTAGTAAGGAAGGTTCCCGGCGATGACCGCCCGTCCCCATTGGTCCTTTCCAATTAATGCTCCGAGATCGGTCTTGAGAATGTCGCTTTCGACGAGAATCAGGCGCCCGGCATCGAGGGCATCGCGAAACTTCTGGCGGAGGTAGTGAATCAGGACGGGGTCAAGTTCAATGGCGACCACCTTATCCGCCCGTTCGAGCAACGATTCGGTGAGCGCGCCGCGGCCCGCGCCGATTTCAATGACCAGGGGAGTTCGATCACCGGACCCTCCCTCCGGACAAGCCGATTCGGCGATTCGGTCGAGCGTCGATTTACGATTTAGAAAATGCTGGCCAAGCCTGCGCCCCACTTAGCCTTTTACGTAAATCCCAGGCCAGTCGGAACGGCCGACATTGAAAATCCAGGGGCTGGGCAGCAACAACACCCGGGCTTTGCCGGCCATGGGCATTCCGAAGGCAGTCGCAGGAGCGAATTTAGTGAAATAGAGCAGATTCTCCACCCGACGACGGGTGGTGGGGTCGGATACGGCGGATGCGCCGCTAACCACCTGATAATCCACAAAATGGCCCTGATCGTCCACTTCCACATCCACCAGGACGCTGTCTCTTAGCCCCACGCCCGCGGAGCTTTTCACCACGTCGACCACATCTACCGAGGTTGTAAGGTTAGTGGGGATGTCGGGGACCATCTTGGCCGGCATAGGATAGGTGGGAACTACCCACATACTAAACAGTACGACGGCCGAAAAGATGCCGCCCGTGGCGGGCAACATCAGGGGGCGGAGCATGTCTCGCAGCATGAAACGCGTCCGGTCGACCCATGAAACAAAAATCTGACCGAAACTGCGATTTTCGATGAGCCGCTGCCGCTCCCGCGAGGCGATCACCCGCAAGGAGGTGGTCAGTCCAACGGGCGGCACGCATAGCGGAAGGTTCCGCAAGCTCATCACGACCCGGTCATGGGTCACGTGTTCGTCCTGGATTTCACGCTTCATACCGCATCACTCCCTTGTGTTCCGATCTGTGCTTCGAGCGCTAAAGGCAACTCCACGGCCGGAGTTTTGCCTAGCCTGTCCACCAGATGTTTACGCAGCGATTCCCGTCCCCTCAGGATTCGGGACTTCACTGTTCCGAGCGAAACCTCCAGAACTTCGGAGATCTCTTCGTAACTCAAACCCTCAACTTCCCGCAGCACCAGGGCTGCTCGATAATTGGCATTCACGTTCTGTAGCGCCGATTCGATCAACGCGTGGGTTTCCTGGTCCACGGCCGTCTGGTAGGGGCTTCTTCCAGGATCAGACAGCCAGTCCTGGGGACCCTGCGCGTCCGTTTCAGACTCCAGGGCAGTCTCTTTCCCGCGGTGCCGGATAAACCAGCGGCGCTGGTTGCGCGCCTCATTGACCGCGATGCGGTAGATCCAGGTTTTCAAAGAACTCTCGGAGCGAAAACCGCCCACTTTACGAAACACTTTCAAGAAAACTTCTTGGGCTACGTCGGCGGCATCGCCAGGATCGTCCACCAGCCGGCTGACCAGGTTATAAACCGGTTGCTCAAAACGCTGAATGAGGATCTCATAGGCGCACTCGTCACCTGAGCGTAATCCCGCAATCAGCGCCGCGTCTTCTTCATGCGCCGCTGGCGGCGAAAACGTCTCCGTCCTGCATTCGAATTGGAACCCAACGCTGGTGTCGGCCATAGCTACCCAGTCCAATTCTACTGCTACCCGTCAAGGCAATAGACACCGGCTCCGTATGGCGAGTTCCAATAAATCTAAGCCGCTGATTCTACGTGTGGTGAAGTGGATGTACCCCGGTTTGGCCATTTCGCGTCGTACAGTGAGTAGAGGAGGAGACGTCGTCCCGTGATAAAATCGTGTCATTTTTTCGGATTGATCGCTCTGGCCGCTGTCGCGCTGCACGGTCAAACCCAACCACCGACTACGGGAGCGCAGTACTGGTCCACCGATCCAAATCTGGACTGCTCAGGCGGGCAAAGCCAGCCCTTTAACTATACGATTTCGCTCCCATCAGGGGGAACCGGCTATGTCTGCGAAGCCACCGGGAATTTTATCTGGCTCGCCGCGGGCGGGGGTTACGTTACTTCGATCCGGGTGGCTGGTCCCGCATCCCAGACTGGCGTATCGGCGTCGGGCGCCATCGGCGTCGATTATTCGTTCTACGACTTGAGTGGAAACAACCTGAGTTTGGACACGACGTCTCCCAACGGCGCGGCCTCCGGCAATGACGTGAACTTTGTCTTGTCCGCGAACCAGCCGGCGGAGGTCGATTTACTCGGCGCTCCCGGCGGCGCTCCGAGCTACACAGCCCAGATTACCGGCTCGGTATACGTGGTCTTGTACTGTGCTGACGCGATCACCTGCGGCACCGCGCTGCCTCAGTTGATCTATTCGGCGCCGCCGACCATTTCGCTGAGCGTGCCCATCTCGTGGGACGGCAACCAATGGACCCAATGGTCGACGGAGGGCGTTGACGACGGAGGTGCGCACAAGATGTCGTTGGTGATTTTCAACATACCCGCGCCAAACGCACCATCAACAGTAGCCACGATCTACACAGTCCGGGTTTACGACAGCACTGGGGCCCAGGTGGGGATAGGCACAACACCTGCGATTGCGGAATATGGCACATACGGCGATCTTCTATCGAACATTGTTAAGTCGCAGTTGCCTTCGGGCATCTTCAAAGTCCTCATCGACGGCGGGTCGAATTATTCACAAGTTTTAGCGCTCCAGGCAAATGTGAGGGCCGTGGCCACCTTGCAAGTTGCCTATGACAACGCCCCGTCCGGCTCGAGTTCCGTGGCTAAGGCGGCTTTACGGCCCAGCGTGAAGCGCTCGCGGGCTCCATCGAGAGCGCGGCCGAAGTAGAAGAACAGTAAGCTTTTAAGGCGGCTAATTTAGGGTAGCGGGCCAGTTGCAAAACTGACCCGCTACCGCTATTTCTTGCCTTTGTTACAATATATTAAGAGGAAAAATGGCCACTAAACCAGCCTTCGCACAAGGCGCCCAAGTAGAACACGCCAAGTTCGGCCTGGGTAGCGTGCTGTCCTGTAACGAGGAATATATCGTAATCAAGTGGGACGACCACGGGGAAAAGAAGTTCGTTTTATCGATCGTCCTCCCCAACCTGAAGAAAAGCGACCGGACGCCTCCGGTGGAAAAGCGCCGCAGCACTCGCAAGAAAGCGGCGCCTGTCGCGACCGCCTAGAAGCATCTCACGCTTTAGCGATTGCGTAGTTCGCCCACATTATTAAGCAGCAGCGCGGCGGTATTTGAATCGGGGAAAGCTTTAGTCAGGGCGGTATACTCGCGCTCGGCGATCGCCAGCATTCCCAATTGTTGCGCGACCAAGCCGATGATCAGGTGAGAATCCTTGTGCGCCGCGAGCATGGCGCGCCATAGCATTTCTTGACCGTCATCGAGAACGCGGAACGACGCCTGCTCGGTCGCGCCTGCCGAGTTTACCTGCCAGGTATACTGACCGCCACGGTGCAGCGGAGTGAGCACCATCCAGGAAGTATTCTGAATCCCCTGGGCCCGAGCGATGACTTGGCCGTGCTCCTCGGTTATGGATACTGCATAGGGCGGTTCGCCAAAAGCGGCCGACCAGTACAAAACCGGCTGGGTCTCTTCCACCGCCTCCGATACCGGACGGAGGACATTCTCTCCGCTGGCCACGGCGAGATTCGCGATCGCCTCTGGTGGCTCGGGCGTTTCGGTGGTCATCAGCAACGTGGCGCCTTCGCGAAGCGCATCCGGGAGCGTGTCGAGTTCCGTGACGTCCAAATCGATGCCGGGCGGGCCTGATTTCGTTTCCGCGGTGGACACTCGTGGAGCGTGCGGCGATAGCTGATAGAGCGCATAAGGTCCCAGGATCGCGACTGCTACCCCGGCAACCACCATCAAGATAACTTCGGGCGATCGAAACCCCTTTGCCTGCATTCGCTTTTCATTATGCGGTACAAAGGCATGTTGAGTGATGCATTCAAAATTCTGACCCGGCAGATTGTGACGTGCGAGCTGTGCCCGCGGCTGCGAACCTACGGCGGCGAAGTTGCCCGCGTGAAGCGGCGCGCCTATCTCGATTGGGAATATTGGGGGCTACCGGTACCGGGTTTCGGCGATCTACACGCGCGGGTGCTTTTGATCGGCCTTGCGCCAGGGGCTCACGGAGCCAATCGCACGGGCCGCATGTTCACCGGCGACAGCTCGGGCGATTTGCTGTATCGTGTCCTTTATGAGACCGGGTTCGCGTCGCAGCCCGAGAGCCGTTCGCGTGAGGATGGCCTGGCGTTGCGCGGAGCCTACATCGCCGCAGCCGGGCGTTGCGCGCCCCCGGATAACAAACCGCTGCCCGAGGAACTGGCCCGTTGCCGTCCCTATCTCGAGCGCGAACTGGATCTGCTGAAAGAGGTGCGTGTGGTTGTGGCCTTGGGCGGCATCGCGATGCGGACCTATCTGAGCATTCTGCGGGATCGGGGCGCGATCAAGAGCCTCGCGGCGTTTCCGTTCGGACACCATCGCGTGTACACGCCGGCACCCGGGCTGCCCAAGTTAATCGCGTCATATCATCCGAGCCAGCAGAATACGTCGACCGGGAGACTGACGGCGGAGATGCTCCGGAAAGTTTTCGAGCACGCTCGGGAATTGGCCCGATAGCTATCTCAACGCGGTAACGACGTGCTGGCCGCGTGGCAGCATCACCACGTTGCCAAGCGTCACGGGATGCGATTCGATTCCGTCAATCTGGAGACTCGCGGGCAGCGTTTCGAAATTCGCCAGAGCGCGGGCGCTGCTGCGGTAGGTGAACTCGATGCCACTGGCGATAGCCATCGCGGAGTGAAGGTCGGCGTTCAGATCGATCAATCGTAAGACGGGTTTCACAGCGGCCGGCTGGATCGAATGCGAGCCAGACGGAAGCCAGACGACGGTATCCGACGCCACTGGCCACGGCCGGCCGTCGACCAGCGCGGGACCGGACCACTGTGCACCCACACCTTGGCGCGATTCGACGACCAGTTTGTCACCCGGAAGCTTTTCTCCGGTTCTTTCGGCGCGCTGGACGGCAGCAGCAGCCGAAGGCAGGAGCGGTAAATCCGGCGGCAAGATCGAGCTTTCGAAATACACGGCGACGCGCGGGAATGCAGCAGCCGCGACGTGCAGCAACGCAAACAGCTCGGAGCCAGTTTGCTGTTTGGTGGGATAAACGTCCTGATACCGGTCGACGATATTGATATCGATTGCGAGCTTTTCCGTGCGCGGCGTAAGCGCCTGGTAGCGTGCGGCGATCTGAGGATAGCGCTGGGGACCCAAGTGCCATATCGTGGCTGGATCCTCGATCAGAAACGTGAAATCGTGCTGGGTGAGAAGCGGCAGCGTTTTCGACGTATCGGCTCCGATCTTCTCGCGCATGGTGGTATCGAAACGGTCGTCGACATGGGTCAGCGTCAGATCGAGCCAGGATTTGGTTTTGCGGATATCTTCCACCTGCGCGATCCATTCGGCCTGCTGGCGCCGGGCTAAGTCGGCGCGGAAGGCGAGGAAGCGGGCCATCCCATCGGCGCTGGTGTTGTAATACTGCGGCGATTTTGGGTTGAACAGCTCCAAAGGATCGATGCCGGAAGCGGCCTGAAATTCGGCTCGCACATCGTTATTCATGGGCGTGAAACGGGCGGGATTGTCGTGACCTTCGAGCGATTCGAAATACAGCTCGGCCAGATTCACGCCATCCCAATCGAAGCGGTCCACCAGTCCGCGAAGGCCGCGCGCGACTTCGTTAAAGGCCGCGCGATTGGTCAGGTTCATCAGTTTTCGCCAATCGAGTTGAGCGTCCTGGAGCAGGGCGGTTTTCTCGCGCCACTCCGGATGCTGGTCCCAGAAACGTTCACTGACATGCGGCAGTTCAATCCAGGCATAGACCTGGATGGCGTTGCGATGGCAGGCTTCGATGAGGTGACGCAAGTATTCGTCGGCTTGCGGATCGGACTCCCAGTAATGCCACGCGGCGACGTGCAACGCGGCGATTCCGGCCTGCCGCCAGCGCGGCGCGAAGTAGTCCAAATCGACCCGCGAGCGGTAGGACGAATCGAAGAACGCCCACAGGTGCGCCGAACGGAAAGGTGTCGTCAACCCGAGATCGGCGAGCGCCTGCGGCAGATATGGGAAACGATCGTAGCCATGCGGTCCCGGAGAAGTCGCCACCCACAAGACCGCGCCGGCGCCGCGACGGAACCCGGCCACCAGAGGGGCCTTGTCATGCCGCTCGCGGGCGAAAACTTGAACTTCTTTGCCCGTTTCAAAAACCGCGACATCCGCCCCTTGTTCCCATATGATGCGCAACTGCGGCGCACGTAAATCCTCGACGCTCTGGACGGAGATGTGTTGGGTTGTAGCGCGAAAGCCGAAGGAAGCCGCTAAAGGCGAAGCGCCTTCCAGTATTAGGATCGTGCCGTGTTCGACGCGCTGGGTCCAGTCCGCCCCGGTTATCGAGACCCCGGCCGGGATTACCTCGACGTCTCCCTGTGCCATGGCACTCTGCAAGCCGATGGACGAAAGAATCACGGGCCACCCGCCGGGATCGTCGCCGGCGACGTGGAAGGTGAGCGTCGCGGCGGCGCACGGCAGAGCTGCCAGAACACATAAAACACAGGCTGAAGGCCTGTGCCACATATTACCGGGTGAACGCATACCAGACTCCGATGCGCACATCGTTAAAGTTAGGACGATACGGATTAGATTCGTTCACCAGGTACGCCCCGCGGAGAAAATTGACTGTGAACTGCAGCGGGTTTAGCCGAAAACGTACCCCCGGACCCGTCTCCACCGTGTTGGCCCAATACTCACCGGTGGCATCGACGGTGGCATTCCAATTCCAGTAAACCTGGACGTTCTCACCGAAGGTCCGGCCGGTGCGGTTCTGCGAATACAGCAGACTATCGTTGCCGAAGCGGCTGATGAACACACCGTCGTCATTGGTTTCCGTGAAAAGGCGGTGAGGCCCGCGGAAGGACTTCGCGTAAGAAATTCCTCCCCGATAATCCGGCAGGGCTCGGCCAGATTCACCGTGCGGGATCAGGTAACGTAGAGCTTCGCCGGCTTCAAACCAAGCCATCAGGCCGCGCCATGGGGTGCTCGCCAAGCCCGCGCCGACGATCACGCTGCTTTCGGAAAGATTCTGTGGGGAGATGTTGGCACCCAAGCGCACGGCACCCCGGCCGTCGCCAATGAAGCGCAGGCTCAGGTAAGGATGAACGGGAAACGCGAGCCGCAGTTCGGTTTTCGCTTGCCCATAGACGAAGGTATCCCGCCAACGCGTCGAGATGGTCGGGAACACCCATACGGTGGTCCGTAAGAGTCTCAGGGACGGGTTCAGATTCCCGTAAGCTTGGGATGCCTCCGCTGCGGTTTTCCCATCCGGGCTATAGCGAGCGAGGCTGAACCAGCGCACCGCTTCGCGGTCGTCTTTGAGAAGATTGTATGCCCAGCCCAGTTTCAGCATCACCTCAAAATCCATGGCATCGTTTTCGTGGGCCGCGTGCAGATACTTAAGTGCATCGTTCAGAAAGCCTTTGTCGAGGCTCTGTTCGCCGAGCAGCTTGTTATTCGGCGGAGGTTTGTTTTCCGGCGGCGGTGGAACCGGCTGAGGGGTGGGCGGTAGGGACTGCAATTGCTGCTCCGCGACTGACTTGTTGCCCATTTCGAGATGCAAGTACGCGAGCTCGCGGCGCAGAGCGTCATTCGAAGGATCGATCACCAGCGCGTTTTCGAAT
The DNA here is from genome assembly GCA_025980665.1 of Bryobacteraceae bacterium. Taxonomy (GTDB): domain Bacteria; phylum Acidobacteriota; class Terriglobia; order Bryobacterales; family Bryobacteraceae; genus Palsa-187. The sequence continues at coordinate 28,934 of JAICXC010000039.1, read as the reverse complement.
TCATAGACGTACGGATAGCGCGACGGCAAGAGTTCGCGGGCTTGTTCGGCGACGCGCGGCTCTGCCCCACGGGAAGCCGCGAGCAGGGCGGCGTGGGCGTCCTCGGCACGGCCCTGCTGCTGCCACATGCGGCCCAAGTCGACGAGCAGATCGCGCCGCGCTGGCCGCATCTTCCAGGCTGCTTGATACTGCTCCACAGCCAGATCGATATCGTCACGCTGTTCGGCCAGCTTGGCAAGCTCTTCGTGCGCGCTGAAATTATCGGGCGAAAGTTCCAGCGCCTGTTTCCAGCGTGAGATCCCTTCGCGCAAGGGCCGGTCGACATTTTCAAATGCCTCGGACGCCGTCGGATTTCCCGATCTGCGCAGCCGGTCGAACACGCGCCGCGCGGTCACCTGCTGTTTTGTCTCGTAACACAGGAAAGCGTATTCGAGCGCCACCTGGTCGTCAGCCGGGTCCAGCGCCATCGCTTCCGCGAACCGATCGCGCGCGGCTTCAGTTTCGCCGATTTTCAAGAGCGTGTATGCCAAATCCTTGCGGATCGAGGACTTAGCGGGATCGAGCTTGGCGGCCTCCTCGAATCCCCGGATCGCCTCTGGATAATTCCTGGCGCGCAGGGCCGAATAAGCTTCGTCCAAGGTAATTGCGCCCACGGATAGGCCGCCCGACATGAGTCCGATCAGAAGCTTACCCACGTTTAGCCCATAGCGGTAACAAATAGTGCCGCCAGGTCCGCTAGACTCTCCGGAAATTATGCTCGAATATACTCGAATATATGGGTCCGGACGCGATATGAGGAGGAGGAATGTCCTCGGCCACTTTGAATAAACAAGATCGGCGCAGTAATGCCCGGAAGCAGGCCTTTCTGGGCTTAGCCAAGCTACCTGCCTTGTCGCCCACGGCCGCGCATCTCCTGGGCCGCTTGGCGCGTCGCAACTGCGACGTCCACGAACTGGCTGTGTTAATCGAACGCGACCCGCTCCTCTCGGCCCAGATTCTGGGAATCGCCAACTCCGCAGCGTTCGGCCGAGCCCAGCCGATCAGCTCGGTGCAGCACGCGATTTCGATGGTCGGCATTGGCGCCGTGCGGAAGTTCGCGCTGGCGCGATCGATTTCCAACCTGTTTGCGAAGCGTAAAATCGCGCCCAGCTTCTCCATCACGCGCTTCAACCTGCACTCGGTGGCGACAGGCATGTTCCTGGAGCTCTTGGCGGAGGTTGTGCCGCTGGAGGATCCGGAGGAGGCGTTTCTGGCGGGGTTGTTTCACGATGTGGGTAAACTGATCATCGCGGTCGCTATGCCGGACCAATACGAAAGCATAGTCACCGCCTCCGCTGTGACCGGCGAGTCGCAGCTTGAAAGCGAACGCCGCATGCTTCAAATCGACCACGCGGAGCTGTCGGCCCTGGCGGTGGATTACTGGGGCCTGGGTGAGCCGATCCGCTTGGCCGCCGAGTATCATCACGAGCCCCAGAAAGCGCCGCCGGCGTTGGGTAAAATCTCGCTGGCCATGGCGGTTTCGAAGATGGATGCGGTGGTGAATGCAGCAGGCATGTCCTTGCTGCCCGCGTCTAACGTCGGGAGCGAGATTCCGCCGCTAGAATTTGAAGGCTTTTCCCTGGACCAGGGTTTGCTGTTTGAGCGCTTCGCCACGGAGTGGACCACAGCGGGGGCGCTCTACCGCTAGGGAGGTTTCAGAATATACTGACGTCGAATGAAGTCAGCCGATCGTGCCGAGCACGTCGGCAGTTTGGGCTGACCGACACGGCCGACGGGGTGGAAGGGTTCGTTGCGATCGGGTGGTGCTCGACTGGAAAGGGCTGGGCGGCGGCCCGGAGGTCAGCAGGGATCGGGAACTGGCGGAAGGAATCGCCGGGGACAACGTCGTGATCGCCGCCGCCCGTCACGTGCCCCTGGAGCGGCTTGCGCTAAGTCCGCAGTGCGGATTCGAGTCGGTGGCCGCCGGAATCTTCTATCGATGGACGAACAGTGGCGCAAGATCGAGCTTGTCGCCAACACTGCGCGTAAAGTCTGGGGCTAGCTGCTGGAGCTGCTCAATCCGGCGCTCGATAGAGTGTTGAGAATGATCGCCATCGGATCCAGCGAGCCATTCGCTGTGCCATCTGTCTGCAAACCCGAAAGGAGTTGGCCCAACGTCTGACTCAGGCTGCTGATGCTCGTGGGGTCGGTGGAGCTGCTATCGGGATCAGACGTTGCTGCATGGGCGTGATGATGACCCCCACCATGATGGTGATGACCCGTAGTGGCTTGCGCCAGATCCTGAAGGTTGGGGAGTTGACCGCTGATCGAGGGGTTGGAGAAGTCCGTCGACAGTTGGTTGAGCTGACTGGAGGCCGTCGTGTTGCCGTCCGCCTGAGCGGTTTGAGCGGCGCTCTGGAGGTTCGTCGCGATCTGTTGCGTGACCTGCTGGTATTTGGTCGGGTCCGATTGCTGAAGCTGTTGCAGCTGGCTGACCAGTTGCGCGAAGGGTGAAAGTTGCTGGTTGTCCGTGGGCAGTGCGGCCGGAGACGATCCAACAGCGCTCGCGCTATTGGAATTCAGACCGGAGTTCTGCACGGCATTGTTAAGAATAGATTGTAAATAGTTGCTGGAAAGATTATTTATCGTACCCATGCTTCATTCGTGGGCAATTTGGTAGCCGCTTTCCCACGCTGCAATGGATTGAAACGATGGAGTGAAACGCCGTTCAGCACAGGGCCGATTTCCGACGAAAAAAGCGAATTTCTGACACTAGCCATTGAGAAGAGGGGCCGCGTCCAGACGCTCTACATGGAACGAGGCATATCCGGCGTTACGTGCGGCCAGCGAGATCCGATAATCCGGCGCGGGCTGGAACTCGTAAAAGCTCCAGTGGTCGGGATTTGATTCGCGGCTCGATTCGAATGTGACCTGCGCGGGATGATCGGCTGAGAAGCGGAAGCTGAATGAGGCCAGCGGAATCGAGAGACCTTTCCCTTCCGCCTTGATATAGGCTTCCTTCAAAGTCCAGATTCGAAAAAACGCTTCACGCTGAAGGTGGGGCGGCAAGTTTCTTAGGTAGTCATATTCCGCCGCGGCAAAGTAGCGCTGGGCCAGTTCATCATGAGAGGTCTTCCGGTTCACGTTTTCCACGTCCACGCCAAGTTGCGAAACGCGTCCGGCCACGCAGACGGCAAACCCGTCGGTGTGCGAGAGGTTGAACCACAGAGGAGTATCAAGCGCAGGGGCGGCGATCTCCAGTTTCCCCCACGGGCCCGCGAGGAACTGCCATTCCTCGGGCCGCACAAGTGCATATTGGGAAAGCACTAGGCGCAGCATGGCGTGACTCAGGGTGTAAGCCGCTCGATGTTTGTCGAAGTGGAAGGCGGCAGCTCTTCGCTTCTCCGCATCGTTCAAAAGCGTTAGGGCATGAGCCAGGGGTCGAGCGTCCAGAGGGTCGCCGATAGAGTACTGCCAGAGATGGATTTGCAAGGGCCCGAGTTCGCGCATGCTGCCAGATAGTTAGGTTACCGAACGTGGCGTCCAGAACTTGCTAGAGGCGACAGGCTATTCTCGCGAACGTTGGCGAACGCTGCAATTGTCAGGGCAAGCTACAGAGAACAGAAGAGAGAGCGTTCGCCGTGCGGCCCGAAAACAAGAATCTTCAGATCGCTCCAGCGGCAACCGTCCAGCTCCGGGCGTATTCCGGAAAACCCGTGGTCCGATCGGAATCCGCAGCGGATAATGTTGCATTTTAGGGGTGATCAGAAGAATCACGTCCATCGAGACGACGACAAGGAACACGATAGCGAAGGCGGCGCAGAGCTAAAACTACGAAATCTCCTTATTTCGCGAGACCTACTACCGGCGGCATGAAGCTTTGCGTAATAATCAGCGGCGCCAGCCAGCAGAGCAAGCCATGCTGAGCGATTCATGGAGCTTTCGGCCAATCCTATCACTCCACACGGGGTCTTCGTCCTTCGAACGCGTCTTCGAGCAGACTGCGAATGCCTTCGCGAGTGACCGGACGCGGATTGTAGTAAGGATTCTGAATGGCCAGATCGGCGGCCTGATCCAGTTGCTCGCGGCGCATTCCCAAAGACTTCAGGGAGACGGCCGCGCCGAGCGACGCGGCTAGATCAAACAAACCCTCCGCGGCTGAACGAGCGCTTAGCGCTCGTGCGATACGTTCCATCACCTCGGGCGCAGCCGAAGTGTTATAGGCCACGGCGTGCGGCAACACCACGGTGTGCGTCTCCGCGTGCGGCAGATTGAAGGTTCCGCCGAGCGTGTGACATAACTTGTGATGGAGCGCCATGCCGACTGCGCCCATAGCGACGCCTCCTAGCCATGCCCCGTACAACGCGCGGGAGCGGGCTTCGAGATCCCGCGGCTGCTTCACGACCGCACGCAACCCGCTGGCAAGCGCGCGAATTCCCTCTTCGGCGATCAGCGACATGATGGGATTGGCGTCCTTCGAGTACAGTGCCTCAACGCAGTGGGCAATGGCGTTGATCCCGCTGGTCACCGACAGCGCCACAGGCAGCGATGTCGTCAGCGCAGGATCGTAGATCACCGTCTTAGGCAAGACGAGTACATCGCGCCCGGTTTTCTTGACGCGGCCTTCCGTGATCCCCCAGATCGGTGTCATCTCCGATCCGGCATAGATGGTCGGAATCGCGAGAATGGGCAGCTTGGCAGTGAGCGCGATGGCTTTAGCGAGTCCCGTAGTCGAGCCGCCGCCGATCGCGACACAGCAATCGGCTCGCAGGCGGCGGGCCTTATCGCGCGCGGCAGCGGCAACCGCCGCCGGCACATGCATCACCGCCCCATCGAACACACCAGCGGATCGTGCGCCGAGCATTACAACGATATCGGCGCCGATAGAACGCTGTTCGGGAGTGCACAGCACCAGCGCGCGCGTGGCGCCTAATCGGTCGACTTCTTCCGGAAGATTTTGGAGCGATCCCGCGCCGAAAACCACGCGAGATGGAAGCGCTTCATAGACGAAGGGAAGCATTTACGTACGCATCAACTTGGCTTTCGAGGATCTGCAGCGGAACGCTGCCGGCACGCAGGACCACGTTGTGGTATTCCCGCAGCGAAAACCGATTGCCGAGCGCCTTCTGGGCCTTATTCCTAAGCTCTAAAATCTTCAGCTCGCCGATCATGTAGGAACACGCTTGGCCCGGATATACGGTGTATCGTTCCACCTCGCTGGCTTCAATTCCGTAGTCGATGGCCTGCTGACGGGTCCAGCGTTTTGCGTGAAGACCGGTATCCACGACCAGGCGACGTGCGCGGAAGAGTTCTGAATCCAGTTGGCCGAGCTGGCCTTCGATATCGTCGCCATACCAGCCGGATTCCGCGGCCAGACGTTCCGCATAAAGTCCCCAACCCTCGGTAATCGCCGAAATCCCGCCCAGCGCGCGGACCTGCATGAAGCGTGGCAGATCTTTGTTTTCCACCTGCAGTGCGATGTGGAAGTGATGGCCGGGCACCGCTTCGTGATACAGCAGAGAACGCAACCCGAAGGTCGTCATCCGTTCGATACGCCGGGGAATCTGGACGATTCCCGGACGGGACCCGTCCGGCGCCGGGGCATTGTAATTGGCGGCAGCATTCGCCTCGCGGAAGCGCGGAAACGGCTGCACAGTCACGGGCGCCTTCGGCCGAACGTCGAACAACAATGCGGCGCGCCGTTCGGCATCGCGCACGATAGCGTCCGCATCACGCATGATTTGGGCGCGGCTCTCATCCGACGTGGGATTGGGGTATTGCAGATCCAGCCTGAGCTTCTCAATTCGGTCTTTGACCGGTCCCGCGGTACGGCCTAGCTTACGCAGCAGACCATCCATCTGGGTTTCGATGCGCGCGACCTGCTGCAGTCCGATCTCGTGAATCTGGTCCGCCGTGAGATTCGTGGTGGTGAACCGCCGCAGGAAAAAAGCGTATGCTTCCGGTCCGCCTTTGAGCCGCCACAAGCCGGCGTCATTGGTTGACCGCGAAAGTTGGGTTTGAAGCGTAGCTGTCGCCTTTTTCCATGCCGGATAGATCTGCGTGCCGACGATTTTCTCGGCCTCGGCGCGCAGCTGCTCTCGCCGCTCAGGAGAAATCGTTTCCAGTGCACTGATTTTATCCACGAACGCCGTCACGAACGGATTCTGGCCGGGCGACGGATCCACGAAGCTCTGCATCTGCTTGATGGTGGCTTCGAGGATAAAGCGCGGAGGAATCACGTTTTTCGCCGCTAGCCGGCGCGATTCGGCAATAGCCTCTTCCATGCGCAGGCTGACCTGCCCTAGTGCAGCGATGTAGTTTTCCGCGTCCCGAGGCTTGGAGATCGGGCGCGCTACAGTGAACCGTTCTACTGCCGAGACATTCCAACCATTCATCTGCTCGAGCGGAAGGTCATAGTCCCAGTAAGGCTCCTCGGCAACCACCATCTCCAGCTGCCACTTCATTACTTCCGCGGAAACTCGTTGCGTTTCCGTCATTCCCCGCCGGTCGAACTTGCTAAGTTCTGCCAGGCCCTTGCGAGCCACCTGGAGCCGCTGGCTCGCGGAGGCCACAGTTAAAGGTGTAAGCTGCCGCTCCAGGTGGTCTTGCTCTTCGCCGGTGAAGTAGCGCAAAGAGGTCGCGAGGTTCGGATTGATGCGAATCCACTCCGCCGTAAAATCGCGGAAGAAATCGTCGATGGTCCTGGTACGATTCTGTGCAAAGGCTGCTCCCGCACCGAGGATCGCGATGGCGCTTCTGCGCGTGAGCATTATGCCTGACCTGCGTGAGCCCGCGCCGTGCGCTCGTTCAAATCCCTCAACACGCTCAGCTCGGCAGCCGTCGGCGCCGCGGTAACATCCAGCTTGGGCGCGACCTTCAGCGGCCAGCCCGTGGCGGCGACCACCTGCTCGACCGTGATACCCGGATGCAGGCTGGTCAGCGTAAGCTCCTTGGTTTCGGGATCAGGAGTAAGAATCCCTAGATCCGTGATCACGTTAGTAGGACCTTTCCCTGGCAACCCGAGTTTCTCACGGCTATCGCCACCCTCGAAATAGCCTCCTGACGTTAGAAAATCCAGTTTCTTTACAAAAGCCCGGTTGTTTTGGCGAAGCGTGATCAGCACCTCACCGCAGAATCCGGCGATTTCCTGCGCGCCGCCCGATCCGGGCAGCCGTACCTTGGGCTTGTTGTAATCGCCGATCACAGTGCTGTTGATGTTGGCGTACTTATCGATCTGCGCAGCGCCGAGAAATCCGAGTCCGATGCGGCCGCCCTGCAGCCAATACGAAAATATCTCGGGAATCGATACCACGGCGTCGGCGGTTTCCGACAACTCACCATCGCCGATGGACAGAGGCAGTACCGTGGGCTTCGCGCCAATGGTCCCCGATTCGTAGATCAGCACTGTATCGGGTGCATGCGTCAGGCGCGCCAGATTAGCCGCAGCGCTGGGCAGCCCGATGCCGACAAACAGCGTAACGCCGTTGCGGATCATACGCGCTGCCGCAACCGTCATCATCTCGTCAGAAGTGTACGCTCCCTCAGGCATGGCTCGTCGCTCCTTCCAGACTCCGTTTGTACTCGGCGAAGTCCTTGGTGCCGAGCACGTGGCGGTCGATCCACGTCTGAAACGTCGCCCGATCCCGGGCGATAAAGTCCCAAGCCTTGTAGAACGCGTTATCGCGCTGATAATAACCCTGCGCGTAGGAGGGGAACGCGCCCCCCTTCACTTCGCATACCGCACTTAGCACCCACGACGGCAGCACCACGGAATTCGGCGGCGAGTGCAGGTCGTCGACAATCTCCTCAACAGTCACGATGGCACGCTTGGCCGCGAGCACGGCTTCCTTCTGGACGCCGACCACGCCCCACATCAGCACATTACCTTTGCGGTCGGCCTTCTGCGCATGAACCACGGTCACGTCCGGCCGATGCGCGGGAATCGCTGCCAGCTTGGCTCCGGTAAACGGGCAGTCTATAAATTTGATGCGCTGGTTGTACTTCACCAGGTCGGTTCCGACATAGCCGCGCAGCATCCCAAAAGGCAGGTTCGAGGCACCCGCGCTATAAGCGGCCGCCATCCCCGCGTGCGCGTGTTCTTCGATCTCGATGGGCTGCGGCCACCCGTTTTCGACCGCGTCGCGCAGCCGATGCAGGGATCCGACACCCGGATTCCCGCCCCAGGAGAAGACGAGCTTTTTAACGCACCCGGCTCCGATGAGCTGGTCGTAAATCAAATCGGGGGTCATGCGGATGACTGTGAGATCGCGCTTGCCTTGCCGGATAATCTCGTGCCCCGCGGCGAAAGGGATCAGGTGAGTGAATCCTTCTAACGCGACCGTGTCGCCGTCGCGGACCGTTTCGCGGATCGCTTCTGAGAGTGAAATTATGTGAGCCAGAGCTTCTATTTTGCCACGCCCGCCGCAGGGGCCGGGAACAACGGCGGTCTAAAAACGATTTGCTATAATCGCGCCGGAGGGACGGACATGTCCTTAGTGCGAGGATTACATCACATCACTGTTTGCGCCGGTGGCGCCCAAGAAGACATCGATTTTATGACCCAAGTGTGCGGACAGCGTCTGATCAAGCAGACGGTCCTGTTCGACGGGCGCTACGCTCACTATCATCTGTATTACGCCAATGCCGATTGCGAACCAGGCTCGGTTTACACTACCTTCCCGTTTAATCGGGTGAAGGGCCGTCCCGGCTCTGGCCAGATCCAATCTACGGCTTACACCGTCCCCAAGGGATCCATAAAATTCTGGGAAGAACACGTGAAGCGCCACAAGGTACCCAGTGAGGGCGTCAAAGAACGCTTCGGGGCGAAATATCTCCGCTTCAATCATCCCTCCGGATTGCAGATCGAGGTGATCGAGGACGATTCCGACAAGCGTAAGGGGTGGACCACAGATCAGGTCAGCGGTGACGTGTCCATGCGGGGCTTCCACGGACCGATGCTCTCGGTTCGGGAAGTTGGGGAAACCGAGCGCTTTTTTGTCGACGCCCTGGGTTTCAAAAAGACTGGCACCGAAGGCAATCTGCATCGTTTCGAAGTCGCCGGCGGCGGTCCCTCGAAGACTGTCACTCTGATACACGAGCCCGACCGGCCATCCGGCAGTTGGGTATTCGGCGCCGGCACCGCCCACCACGTCGCGATGGATGTCGAAAGCGACGAAAAGCTGGCCGAACAGAAGGGCATTTACGAAGAGCTCGGCTACACCGATTGCTCGGAGATCAAGGATCGCAACTATTTCCACTCGATTTACTGCCGCTGCCCCGGCGGAATTCTAGTGGAGTGCGCGGCTACGGCCCAAGGCGGCTTCGCCCGCGACGAGGCAGAATCGGAGCTGGGCACGCACATGCTCCTGCCGCCCTGGTTCGAGGAAAAACGCGCCGAAATCATGGCCATGCTGGATCCCATTCGCGTTCCCGAGGGCAACATTCCTAAGGACGCCAAGAAAGTCGCTGCAGCCACAATGCCCGATCCAGTACCCGTCGAAGAGGGTTCGGTCGTTTCCCGGCGCAAGGCCGAATTTATCGGCGGCGATAAGTCTAAGAATTAAGAACCTGGTAACCAAGTAGTGACACCTCAGACCCCGGTGGTCCGCTTGCGCGAGGCGGGCCAGCCACGGGGTTTGGCGGAGAGCGCCGGGATTCTGCTCCACGGCCGCTCCCGCACCAAACAGGAGATGCTGGACCTGGCAACAGGTCTCGAGATTGGCGGTACCCGTTGGCTCGCGCCCTATGCCGATCAAGGCCTGTGGTATCCAGGCCGGTTCATGGAACCCTTGGAATCCAACGAGCCGTTCCTAACGCGCTCCGTCGAGCGCTGCCATCGGCTGGTTCAAGACGCCAGCGAAGGTGGCCGCCTGAATCCTCAGCAGCTCTTCATCGTGGGATTCTCGCAGGGCGCTTGCATCGCGGTAGAGTACGCGATGCGCCATCCTGGTTCGTGTGCGGCCATCGTAGTCTTTAGCGGCTGCCTCATGGGTCCGGCCGGCACGGACTGGCATCCCGCCGGTGGCAAGGCGCTGCACGGTCTAAAGGTATTCCTTACCGGCAGCGACATGGACGAATGGATTCCGGAGGAGCGCACCCGGCAGACCGCTCAGGTGCTAGCGGATCTTGGGGCCGACGTCGAGATGCGAGTCTATCCCTCACGCCCCCACATCGTGAGCAAGCTGGAACTGGCGGAAGCACAGGAGTTCCTGCGCTCGCGAATGCTAATGCCGTAAGGCTGATCCGCCGATCTATCTATTGTGGTTGCGCCGTACCCCTTGAGGCGTGTTACGATAGCGAGTTCTGAAAATGAATCCTGAAATCGCACTACATTTGTGCGTACTGATCCCGTTTATTTATGCGGGACTGTACACATTGACCGATCCGGCCAGCTCCATCCGCGTGACGAACAAGTTGATGGCAGAGGCCCATCGGATCGAAGCCAATACGATCCTGGGTGATTTTTTCGCCGAACCCACGCCGATTACGGATAGCCGCGCGACTCGCCTCGGACTGCGTTTCGCAGGACTGGCGATGATGATCGCCGGCCTGCTTCGCCTATACTCGCTCTAAAAGCACGGCCATCCCTTGGCCCACGCCCACGCACATGGCAGCGATCGCCCGGCGAGCCCCTGTGCGCTTTAGATGCATGCTGGAAGTGAGTACTAGCCGTGCTCCGCTCATTCCCAAAGGATGGCCCAGGGCGATTGCGCCGCCGTTGGGATTCACTTTTTCGCTATCGTCCGGCAGACCGAAAGCGCGCGTGCAGGCAAGCGCCTGCGCGGCAAAAGCTTCATTCAGTTCCAGAAAATCGACCTCATCCATGTTCAGGTTCAGGCGCGCCAGAAGTTTTTGGACCGCTGGGATGGGTCCGATCCCCATGTAGTTTGGATCGACGCCGGCTGCGGAAGCTCCCACAAATCGGGCGATCGGCGTCAGCCCGAACTTCGCGGCGGCTTGTTCCGAAGCAATGAACATCGCGACGGCGCCGTCATTGATTCCCGACGCGTTTCCTGCCGTCACGGTGCCACCCTTGCGAAACGGAGTTGGCAACTGGGCTAGGCCTTCCAGCGTAGTATCGGCGCGGGGATGTTCGTCATCGCTTATCACGGCCGAGCCTTTCTTGCCCGGAATGCACACGGGTTCAATCTCTTCCGCAAACACTCCCGCGGCTTTGGCTTTCGCGGTTTTTTGCTGGGAAGCGAGCGCGAAGCGATCCTGCGAGGCGCGGTCGACATTGTATTTTTCGGCGACGTTCTCCGCGGTCTCGGCCATCGAAATGGTGCCGTACTTTGCTTCCATCAGCGGATTTACGAAGCGCCAGCCGAGTGTAGTATCGAAAATCTGCGGATCCCGCGGAAATGCCGCGGAGGGCTTAGGCATCACCCAGGGCGAACGACTCATGCTCTCGACACCGCCGGCAATCGCCAGCGCCATTTCACCGGTGCAGATGCCGCGAGAGGCTGCGGTGACCGCTTCCATGCCAGAGGCGCACAGGCGATTCACGGTGACGCCCGGAACCGTCCTCGGAAGATCGGCCAGCAGCAACGCCATACGCGCGACATTGCGATTATCCTCGCCGGCTTGTGTCACGCAGCCGTAGTAAACCTCGTCGATCGATTCCCAATCGCTATTTGCAAACCGGCGTTTAAGAGTTGCCAGTGGATGCGCGGCCAGATCGTCGGCACGGACGCTCGCAAGCGCTCCCCCATAGCGCCCGATGGGCGTGCGGACACCTTCGCAAATGTAAGCGGTGGGCATGTTTCTCTATTTTACGAGGTAACGTTCCGAAGAGCGGCAGCGCGGGCTCTGCGAGCCACGGCGTAGACCTCCGTAAATTCCGCGCCAAACAGGAAAATCTGTGCGGAGTAATATACCCACAGCAGGAACACGACCACGGATCCGGCGGCACCAAAGGGAGAGCTGCTGGTCGAGTGACTCAGGTACAATCCGATGAGCGTTCGTCCGATCGAGAATAGAAGCGCCGTAACGGCCGCTCCCGTCCACACATCCCGCCAAGCCACCCAGGCATCAGGCAGAAATCGATACAGCAATGCAAACAACACCGTTACGAGCGCTAGCGTGAGCCCGAAACTCAGCGTCTGCAGAAGCCACCCCGTGCCGGGAAACGCGCGAGGCATGAACTGTGAGGCACCTGCCAGGATCGCGCCGCTGAATAGGGCTACCAGAAGCAAAGCGCCTACGATGCTCACGGCTAAAAACGATACCAGGCGTTTAAAGAGGAACTGCTTGATTATTCCCCGCGCCGGTGTGGGAACTTCCCAAACCAGATTCAACGCATCCTGCAACGAGCCGAACGCTCCGCTGACCCCTACGACCAGGGATGCCACGCCCGCGATGGTCGTGAATGACGTTCCGCCTCGGCCGCGTTCGAGGACCCCGCCGATGAAAGACGCTCCGGCCGGGCCGATCATCTGGGAAGCCCATTCGACTACTTCCGTGCGCGCAGCCCCGCGGCCTATGAAAACGCCAGCGGCCGCCACCACGAAATACAACGCTGGCGCCAATGACAGCAGCGCGTAGAAAGCGAGCGCGGCCGAAAGCAAGGATATGTTGTGCCGAATGCAGCGTTCGATGGCTTCGCGGATAAAACCGGCGATGTTGCGAATTCGTCGCGGCATTCTAGGACCATCATGACAGGCCCACCCGTCGCGCCGTCAGGAAAACCCAAAGAGACGAGCCGCGTTTTCCTTTAAAATCAAGGGTCGAACCTCGTCCTTGATATTGATCGCAGTGAAGTCCGCCATCCAGCGATCCGGGGTAATCAGCGGATAATCCGAGCCAAACAGCATCTTCTTCTTCAGCAGTGTATTGGCGTACTGAATCAGTACCGGCGAAAAATACTTGGGCGACCATCCGGAAAGATCAATGTATACTTGCGGCTTGTGCAGGCAAACCGAAATCGCTTCATCCTGCCACGGGAAGGATGGGTGCGCCAGGATGATCGGCATGTCCGGGAAATCCACCGCGACGTCATCCATGTCCATCGGATTGCCGTACTTCAGGCGAACTCCGCCGCCCCCCGGCATGCCGGTGCCGATCCCGCTATGCCCGGTATGAAAGATAACCGGCAACTTGGCCTCGGCCACTACTTCGTAGAACGGATATGCCGCTTTATCGTTGGCGTGGAACTGCTGCAGCGGCGGATGCAGCTTGAACCCGCGAATTCCGCCCGCCTTGATTAGCCGGCGCGCTTCGTCCACGGCGTCTTTGCCGCGCATGGGATTCACGCTGGCGAAAGCTATCATGAAGTCGCTATTTTCCGCCGCGAACGCGGCTACTTCTTCGTTGGGGACGGGGGGACGGCCTGTAAGCTTCTCATCCACCGAAAACACCACGCATCCGATGTTGCGGGAGCGGTAATATTCGGCCAGATCTTTGCGGCTGTAAGAAACGCCGCTATTACCGAAATATTTCCGCGCAGCCTCCCCGGCGGCATTGCCGGTGAGTTCGGATTCGACATGCACGTGCGTATCGATGGCGATCAGATTCTGAATTTTCACTAGACACCTTTCTGTATGCCTGTTTGGATGGAAATCACGCGCGCCGATGGACGTGGGGAATATAAATCGAGCACCAGAGCAGCCCGGTTCTTCAGCACTGCACCCTGATTGATGGACCCTTTATCCGTAACCTCGTGGGCGTCGATCGCGGGCGGCTCGGGCATCAGAATCGCGCGCGCGATGCGGTTGGAGCTACCCGTGGCCTCCGCCGCGAGTTCATTCAGCAATGCTTGAAATTTCGCGTGCACCGCGGGATTCGCGATTGTTTCGGCAACCGATGCCGTGGCGGGCAAATTAGCCAGTTCGCGGCAGGCGTCAAGCGAAGGGAACACCAGCACGGTTACGAAATCGCGATCGTGGCCCGCGATCACGGCATCATGGGCATAAGGCGCGCAGTGGCTCAGGAATTTGCCCCGCAGCGGGCCGGCGCTGACCCAGGTCCCCGTGGACAGCTTGAAATCTTCCACGATCCGGCCATCGAATATGAATCCGCGCATGATGTCCTGCGGATCGACAAAACGCAGTGCATCGCCGATGCGGTAGAAGCCTTCATCGTCGAATGCCAGCCGTGTCAGATCGGGCTGACGCCAGTAGCCGGGGGTAATGCTCGGACTGCGCAAGCGGGCTTCGAGCTTATCGCCGACAGGCACCAGCTTCAGTTCAACTCCGCGCGCGGGCAGGCCGACTTCTCCGGCGCGGCGCAGATCTTTTCCCGGAAACAGCGCTGCAGGACCGGTTTCCGTCGATCCCAGGCCGGTGAACATCATGATGCGCTCGCCGCAGGTCTCGATCGCGAGCCGGTCGAGCTCATCCCACACCGGTTGCAACAGGCCCGCCCCGGCGTAGTAGAACATTTTCACGCGGCTGAAGAAGCGCTCTCGGAAGTCGCGTCGTTCGCGGAGGAACGGAATCAGGGCCTCGAAACCCTTGGGCACATTCAGATACACATTCGGACGGACGTCGTGCAAATTCCGCACGGAAGCTGCCATTCCCGCAGGCGTCGGCCGGCCTTCATCGATATAGAACGACCCGCCATTGTACAGAACGAATCCAACGTCGTGGTTGCCCCCGAAGGTGTGGTTCCACGGGAGCCAATCGCAGATCACCGGCGGCTCGTCATCCACCCACTCAAGTACACTGCGGACGATTTCCTGGTTGCTGGTGAGCATCCTGTGTGTATTCTCGACACCCTTAGGCGTGCCCGTCGAACCCGAAGTGAACAGGATTTTCGCGACCGTGTCCGGCGTAACGAGCTCGTGCGCACTATCTACATCCGCCGCAGCAGTCGTCGCGGCGAGAGATGAATATGATGTGACGAGCTCAGCGTCACGCGGCAACACGGCATCAATTGCCTTCTGAAAGGGCGCTGCGTCACTAACGAAAACCAACCCAGGCGTGAGTAGGTCGAAAATGTAACGCAGCTTCCCGAAATCCGAGGAGACCAGCGAGTACGCGGTTGAAATCGGCGCGTAGGGGATGCCCGCATAATATGCGGCAAATCCTAGTACCGCGTGCTCCAGATCGTTTCCGGAGAGAATCGCGATGGGACGCTCCGAAGAAAGGTTGCGATGGAGCAACGCCTGAGCGACATTCCGCGCCGCCAAGCGAAATTGCGCGTATGTCAGCGTGCGCCAGTCACCGGCCGAGTCCCTTTGCCCCATGAAGACGCGATCCGGAGCTTTGTGTGCCCAGTAATCGAGCTTCTCCGTGAGTTTCGCCGGGTACTTGCCGAGTGGGTGTACCGGACGTACGTAGATCACGCCCTGCGCATCGCGCGTCATGGTGACGTCGCGCGGACCGAAACGAACGTCGCGCTGCGTCGTTGTCATCCCTTGGCCAGGTCCCATTCTGCGAATGTACTGTTTTCTTCCGCTAACTTCTTAAGCAACGGCGCAGGCTCCCACAGGTGACCGTGACGCTGGTGAAAATCGCGCACGCGAGCGTAGACGTTCTTCAAGCCGACTGTATCTGCGTACCACATCGGACCGCCGCGATAGTTCGGAAACCCATAACCGGTGCAGTAAATAACGTCGATATCGGCGGCCCGCTGCGCGTGACCTTCTTCGAGGATGCGGGCGCCTTCGTTGATCATCACGTAAACCGACCGCTCGATAATTTCCTCCGGTGTGATCGAGCGACGAGCGATGCCAGCTTCGCTCGCGGTCCTTTCGATCAGCGAGTTCACGTCGGGATCCGGAATCGGTGATCGTGATTCGTCATAGCGATACCACCCCATGCCGCGCTTTTGACCCAATCGGCCCATCTCGTAAAGCTTATCCAGCACCAACGGCACGCGCTCGCCGGGCTTGCGCAGATATGCGTACTCCTGCTTCACGCGGTACGCCAGATCGATCCCGCCCATATCGTCCACCGCGAAGATACCCATGGCCATGCCGAAATCAGTGAGTGCCTTGTCCACCTGCTGGGGCGTGGAACCTTCCTCCGCCAGAAACTGCGCTTCGCGCATGTACGGCAACATCATGCGATTGCCGACGAAGCCCCGGCAGTTCCCGACGACCACGCCGACTTTCCCCAGCTTCTTGGCGATCGCCAGCGATGTCGCGACGACTTCGTTGCTGGGATGCTTCCCGCGCACGATCTCCACCAGCCGCATCACGTGTGCGGGACTGAAAAAGTGCAGGCCAATCACCATCTGGGGCCGCGAGGTAGCAGCCGCGATTTCGTCGATATCGAGCGTGGACGTGTTCGAAGCCAGTACGCAATCCCGCTTGGCTATCTTGTCGATGTCGCCGAAAATCTGCTTCTTGAGCGGCATACTCTCGAACACAGCTTCGATGATGAGATCGGCCTGATCGAATCCGTCATAGGTAAGCTGCGGATGAATCAGAGCCATCCTCTGGTCCATGACTGCTTGCGAAAATCGGCCCTTCTTGACCGAGCTTTCGTAGTTCTTGCGTATCGCCGCCACACCCCGGTCGAGTGCTGCCTGTTCGGTTTCCTTAAGCAGCACCGAGATGCCGGCGTTCGCGCACGCCATTGCGATGCCGCCGCCCATGGTGCCGGCGCCGATGATGCCGACTTTGGCAATGGGATATGTCGCTGTCCCCTTGGGGATTCCCGGAACGCGGGCCACGGCGCGCTCGGCGAAGAAGATGTGAATCATCGCCTTGGCTTGATCGCCCGCCAGAACCCGGCGCACGATCTCGCGTTCCTTCTTGCAGCCCTGGTCAAACGGAAGAGTCGTCGCGGCTTCCAGGGCTTCCAGCGCGGCCAGCGGCGCGGTCTGATTGCGCCGGATCTTACCCGCCTGGGCCCGGCCAGCCGCGAAAATCGCCGCGTTCTCTGACGCCGATCCCAGCTCGTTCCTTTCGCGGGTCTTTCTTACAGGCAGACCCGCAACTTCATGCGCGAACTTTACCGCGCCAGAAAGCAAGTCACCGTCGTTAATTGATGTGATCACACGATCGAGCAAACCCATTTGCAATGCTTGCGGAGCCTTGAGGGGTCTTCCCGAAACGCACATTTCGACGGCCGCGGCCACGCCCACGAGTCTCGGCAAGCGTTGCGTGCCCTCGGCGCCTGGAATAATCCCAAGGTTTACCTCGGGCGCACCCAGCGACGCATCAGCAACGGCCACGCGATAATGTCCCGCCATGGCGACCTCGAGACCGCCGCCTAGAGCCATGCCGTGGATGGCCATGATCACGGGTTTCGCGCAATCCTCGATCCGGGTCAGCAGCGGGTGCAGATCCGGTCCGCCTGACTCAGGATTGCGAGCGGCCGCTTCCAGCTCCTTGATATCCGCCCCGGAAATAAACGTGCGGCCCGCGCAGATCATCACCATGGCTCGCACGGATGGATCGCGCTCGGCTGTTTCAAGAGCGGTGAGCACGCCCTCAGGCACGCCCGGACTCAGGGCGTTCACGGGCGGGTTGTCGATGGTGATCACGGCGATGCCGTCACGCGTGGTGAGAGCTACAGGCTGAGTCATCAGAAATCTGTTACGCTTTCATACGGCGCGGAGGCAACCGTAATTTCTGATGATACCCCGCACAGCAACCGACCGGCCCGCAAGCAGGGACTCTGAGAATACGCCGAGTATCCGTTACGCCTGGTGGGTGGTCATTGCGCTGACCTCGGTCTACACGTTGTCTTTTGTCGATCGCCAGATCCTCAGTCTGCTGGTTCCCTCCATCAAGCGTGATTTAGGCGTGAGCGATACCCAGATCGGCCTGCTGCAAGGCCTGGCATTCTCGCTCTTTTATACGCTCATGGGCTTGCCGATCGGCCGCCTCGCCGACCGCTGGAACCGTCGGAACCTGATGGTCGGGGGAATCCTGGTCTGGAGCTTCTTCACTACGATGAGCAGCGTCGCCAAGAGTTTCGCGCTACTGTTTTCGACGCGTATCGGCGTGGGCGTGGGTGAAGCGAGCCTTTCGCCGGCTGGATACTCGATGATGTCCGATTATTTCCCCAAGCAAAAACTGGGCGCGGCGATCAGCGTGTTTTACATGGGCGTGTTCATCGGATCGAGCCTGGCGCTGCTGGTGGGCGGAACCACGGTGGACATGCTGGCTCGCACGCCGTTCGTCACCGTACCTGTGCTCGGCACGATGGCTTCCTGGCGGCTGACGTTCGTGATCGTGGGTCTGCCCGGCGTTCTATTCGCGCTGCTGGCCTGGACCATCCGTGAGCCGGTTCGCCGCAACCTGCTGGCTTCGGCTGACGGGCGCCCGACGCAGCTCAGCTTTGGCGAAGGAATGGCGCAGATCCGCATGCGATGGCAATCACTGGCCGGCATCTCCCTGGCGATGGTATGCCAGGGGATGGTGACATACGGGCTGCTCGCCTGGATCCCGACGTTTTTTCAACGAGTCCATCATTGGTCTCCCGGTCAGTCCGGGCGCGCGCTGGCCGCGATCCTGCTGACGTTCGGCTGCCTGGGAATGTACGCGGGCGGCCGGCTAAGCGATTACTGGCAGAATCGCGGCGTGCCCGAAGGACCGCTCAAGGTGGCTGTGATCAGCGCAATCGGCACGCTGTTGCTGATGCCCCTCGCGATGATGATCCCGAAGCCCGAATGGACGCTGGCGCTACTCGCACCGGCGCTCTTTTTCGATGCGTTGGCGATGGGGACTTCGGCTGCGGCGCTCCAGCACATCTTCCCGAATCAGGTGCGCGGGCAGGTATCGGCGCTGTACCTATTCATCTTGAACCTGGGCGGCGGGAGCCTGGGTCCACTGCTGCCGGGTGTATTTAACGATTATCTATTTCACAATCCCAATATGGTGGGATATTCGCTGGCAATAACCATCGCCATCGGGGCTATTGGGATGCTGATCGCCATCACGTCAACTTTTAAAGCCTACCGCTCTCATTACGACATGATGAACGCCGCCTGAGTACCAGTCGCGTATACTGGCCTCGCGGGGAGAAACGTGGCGTTATGAAACTCCTACCGTTGGGCATCCTGTTAATCGCTGCCTTCCCTGCTGCCACGCAAAAAGGTGTCGCGCAAGATCAAGCCCAGTTTGGCGATGGGCTTGCTTGTCAAGCAGCAAATGCCAACGGTCTGGCGATGCGCGGCCCGAAACGCAAGAGTTTGCACGGACCGCTAAGGTCGGCCGATTATGGCCGGAAGAGCATACCAATATCATTGCTACTTTTAGGGCTGGCCGCATAGATTCCGGCCAGAATATATTCCGGCTGAGGGAGAACGCCGAAATTGCGACCACCACCGTAACTCTCACAGCCGATGAAGCGGACTACCATTGGGACACCGGTGAGATCGAAGCGCGAGGAAGCGTACACGTCAAGCCCATTCCCTACAATCCGAATTTGGGCCTTCGCCAATTCGGTGTTAGGTAGTTCAACAGCGCTACGATATTGGTAGCCCGAATGGTGGTAATAATTACGCGGCTAAGTCTGCTCGGTCTCTTGGCGGCCGCTGCAGCCATAGCCCAGGACACTCCCGTTGTCCGCGTCAACACGAGGTTGGTGGAAGTGGATGTGGTGGTCCACAGTAAGGGCGAAGCCGTCGCGGATCTGAAGCAAGACGATTTTACGGTTCTGGATAACGGAAAACCGCAGAAAGTCGCGGCTTTCAATACCATTTCTTTGCGAACCAGCCCAGGCAAATCTGTGCCGCTTCCGCCTGGAACTGTATCCAATCGGCTGCCGACTGCGGACGGCGAGTCGGCAGGAACCACAATTGTCTTGTACGACATGCTGAACACCACACCGGAGGACCAGTCCTATGGGCGCCAGGCGCTGGTCCGATATCTGGACACGCTCCAAAACGGGGACCACTTCGCGCTCTATTCCCTGGGAAAAGCATTGAGCGTAATTCAGGATTTCACGGACGATCCGGAGCGGATCCGCCGGGCAGCACGCCGCGCGAGTCCTGAGTCGTCCGCGGACCAGACTGCCGACGATTTGGCCGACGACCTGATAGCCAACGCTCCGGACCTGGGCGATCCCATCGCCAACGCCATGTATCACAATTCCGTGAAAGAAATGCAGGACGCGGCCCAAGTAAACCGGGCCGTCATTACTACCAAGGCGCTCGAATTGATCGCCCGACATCTGCAGGGACTTCCCGGGAGAAAGAAGCTGGTTTGGATTACATCCAGCTTCGCGGCGCAGACAACGGACATGCGATCTCACAACGGCCAGTCGACCATCGAGCACAAAGAGTTCGGCCGCGAAATCGACAAGGCCGTGCGGGCATTGAACGATGCAAATGTAGCCGTTTATCCCATCGATCCGCATCCCATCGACGCCGTCGCATTTATGAGACCCGGCATTGATGCGATGAAGTTAATCGCGGGCGGGACGGGCGGGCGGGCTTTCTACGTAATCAACGACGTGACCGCGGCCATCAAGACCGCCGTGGAAGATAGCGAAGTCACTTACTCGCTAGGATTCTACCCCGGCGACATTAAGCTGGACGGCAGCTATCATTCGCTTTCCGTCAAAGTGGCGCGCAAGGGCGTGGATCTTCGCCATCGCAAAGGCTACTACGCGACGGACCTGAAGCAGCCGACCGACAATCAGCGCAATACATCGCTCCAGGAGATTTTCGCGAGGCCTTTGGAAGCGACCGGCATCGGGATGACCGCTCTTCTGCAACCTTACCCGCGCCAAGCTGGAGTGTTCCGGCTGGTCACGACCTTCAACCTTCAGGAACTGCATCTGGAGCGTGAGAAAGACAACTGGGTCGCGCTGATCACGTTGGCCACCTATTTCCCGGCGGCCGAAAAACCCAATGGCACCAACGAATCCATCAAGATCACCCTCACCGAAAAGCGGCTCCGCGAATCACTGGCCACCGGCTACACCATAGAACGATTGGTGATCCCAGGGAACCGGAAAGGCGCTCTGCGCCTGGCGATTCAGGATCGAGTCACCGGCGCGGCGGGTTCCGTGAAATTGCAATTGGCCGAAGCCAGCCAGCTGAATCCCAAGAACGGACAGTAACCGGTCCGTTTATATTCAGTAGTTAGATACTGCAAGGGATTAGCTCGGTCATTCAAGTGCTTAAAATGGTCCCCGGCGGAACTTTTCGTACGCTGTTCCGTCTGTGTATCAACAAGCAGGCTGTGTTGGACGTCTTTCAAGGAAGACCGGCGAGGTGAACCTTTGCGTACAGTGTGGCAGGACCTACTCTACGGTTTCCGGATGCTGCTCAAGAAGCCGGGATTTACGATCGTCGCAGCGTTGTCACTGGGTTTGGGCATTGGCGCAAACGCGACCATCTTCAGCATCATCAATGCAACGCTGCTGAGCGATCTTCCTTATCCGGACGCATCGCGCCTGACGGTATTGTGGACCGCGCCCTTGAAGCGCCCGGGCATTCGCAACAGCGTCACCGCCGGGAACTATCTGGCCTGGAAGAATCGCAGCCAGTCATTTGTGGCGATGGGTGGACTGTACAGCTTCCTCAGCAACTTGGGCGCGGAACGCGACGGGTCTCCCGCTGAAAGCCTGGACGGCGAACACTTCAGCGCCTCCATGTGGGACGTTTTGGGCGTGCAGCCGTGGAAGGGCCGCGTTTTTACTAAGGATGAAGATCAGGACGGGAACCCTGCTCCGGTAATGGTGCTGAGTTACCCCTTCTGGCAGCGCCGGTTCGCGGGAGATCCCAATGTTCTGGGGCGGAAAGTGCTGCTCGATAACCTGGAAACTACAATCATCGGCGTGATGCCAAAGGGCTTCGACTATGCCAACAGCACCACCGACTTCTGGGCGCCGCTCGGAATCACGCCGCAGCAAATGAGCAGCACCGCCAGCTTCCTTTTGGTCGCGGGCCGGCTAAAATCAGGCGTATCCATACAACAAGCCCAAGCGGAGATGGATTCCATTGCGCACGGACTGATTACGGTGTTCGCGTACAACAAGGACATGGGGGTGCGGCTGGAAGCGATGCAGGGAGCGTTCTATCAGGGACTTCAACAACCGCTCACCGTTCTGCAGGGTGCGGTGGGCTTCGTGTTGTTGATTGCCTGTGCCAATGTGGCCGGGTTGCTGCTGGCACGGGCGGCCTCGCGGCGCACCGAAATGGCCGTGCGGTCATCACTTGGCGCGGGCCGGGGGCGGATCGTCGGCCAACTGTTGACCGAGAGCGTGCTGTTGGCGATTTTCGGCGGCGCTCTAGGTGGAATCTTCGCGTGGGGCGGCTTAAAGTTGATCGTGGCCAGTCTGCCTGCCGGTTCGCTGCCGGATGTAACGCTAAGCGGCCGCGTCCTGGGATTCACGGCGCTGGTTTCGATCGGTACGGGATTGTTCTTCGGTTTGGTTCCAGCGCTGCAAACCTCTAAAATCGATCTCTCGGCGGCTATCAAGGACTCGACTCGCGGCGGTTCGGAGGGCCTGACAAAGCAGCGGATGCGGGGCGCTCTGGTGACCGCGCAAATCGGCTTGGCCCTGGTTTTGCTGATCGGCGCGGGGCTGATGATGAATAGCTTTCTGCGTATTCAGAAGAACGAACTTGGCGGCGATCCCA
Source organism: Bryobacteraceae bacterium (assembly GCA_025980665.1). GTDB lineage: Bacteria > Acidobacteriota > Terriglobia > Bryobacterales > Bryobacteraceae > Palsa-187. The sequence continues at coordinate 6,467 of JAICXC010000039.1, read as the reverse complement.
AAGGTTTGCTGACGTTCGACTTCCGCTTCCCGCAAAACCAGTTGATGAAACCTGTCGGCAAGCAATATCGGGGTGTTGGGCTTTGGGACATCAGCCCCAATGTGGCGCTGACGTACGACCGCTTGTTCGAGCGGGTGCGGGGACTGCCAGGAGTGATTTCCGCTGCCGCCGCCAGCCGTCCGCCATTCGCCGGGGCAATGGGAATCCAGTTCCGGATCCTGGGAAGGCCGGCGCCTGAACCTGGAACGCAAGGTGGCGGCCAGGGCGGAGGCATGAACGCCGCATACATGCCGGTCACGCCGAACTATTTTTCCACCGTGCGTATTCCCGTGCTGCAAGGCCGCGACTTCACTGCAACCGATAGTGCATCCGCCCCGCTAGTGGTGATCATCAGCAAGGCGATGGCGCAGCGTTGGTGGGCCAACGAAAATCCGATCGGGCAGCGGGTTGTCTTTGACTTCGTTCCCGACGAGCAGCCTCGCGAAATTATAGGCGTGGTCGGAGATGTGCGGATGAACCAGACGCAAAGGCAGCCCGGCCCCGTCGTGTACCTTCCTCACCTACAACAATCACAACGCTGGCTGGGTCCTTCATGGGGCTATCGTTCGTCGATGTCCTATATCCTGCGAACCAGTGGGAATCCGACGGGCATGGCGGCCGCCATCCGAAGCGCTGTGGCGGAAATCGATCCCAGTAAGCCCGTGGGAAACCTCCAGACGGTGGAGCAGAACTTGCGCGATCAGGTCAGTGGACAGCGTGTTTACATGCTGCTGCTCACGGTTTTCGGAGCCATTGCAGCAGTGCTGGCGGCAGTGGGAATTTACGGCGTGATGGCGTACGCCGTGACGCAGCGCACGCGCGAGATCGGCATCCGCATGGCATTGGGCGCGACGTCCTCCGGTGTCATGACTCTGGTGTTGAAGCAAGCCCTCATCCTGGTATCCATCGGCCTGATTCTGGGGATCGCGGGTGCCTTCGGGCTGACGCGTTTTATCGCCAACGAATTGTATGAAGTGAAGCCGACCGACCCGACTACTTTCATCGCGGTATCTCTGGGGCTTGTGGTGATCGCGATACTCGCCAGTGTTATTCCCACGCGCAGAGCAGTTTCTGTCGACCCGACGGAAGCGCTACGGCACGAATGACGCACGCATAAGGACTAATGACGAATCTGTGGCAAGACGTCGCATACGGCTTCCGCACGATGTGGAAGAAACCCGGATTCACCATTGTTGCGGCGTTATCTTTGGCGCTCGGCATAGGCGCCAACACCGTCGTTTTCAGCCTGATCAACGGACTCCTGCTGCGGCCGCTCGATTTCCCCGATGCAAACCGGCTGGTGTGGGTCTGGTCCGTTCCGCTCAAGAATCCCTCAGCACAAGGCAACACGCTCACACCCAGCTTTTTCGCTCTGCGCGACGGGAATCAATCCTTCAGCGCCGTGGGAGGTTACTGGGGTCAGGTAACGGCGAATCTCGGGGCGGGAGAAGACGGTACGCCCGGGGAGAAGATCTTCGGCCAGCATTTTACGCCAGGGGTGTTCGATGCACTGGGAGTTCGGCCGGAGACGGGCCGCACGTTCGCGCCGGATGAGGATCAAGTGGATAATGCCACGAGGGTCGTGATCATCAGTCACGACTTCTGGCAGCGCCGCTTCCATGGCGCATCGGACGTGCTCGGCGAGATCCTGCGTATGGATGGCGAGCCTTACACGATCATCGGCGTCATGCCCGCAACCTTCCGCTTCTTCGATGACGATATCGCTTTCTGGAAGCCGGTTCCCATGAACACCACCATGGTTCAAAGCACCGGGTTCGCGATGTCGGTGATCGGGCGACTGAAGCCGGGCGTCGCGATCCAGCAGGCGCAATCGGAGATGGACGCGCAGGCGGCACAACTGGCCGCCGCCGACCCTGGACGTAATAAAGACACCGGTCGTCATGTCGAATTGCTTCAGGAAGGCGCCTATGGCTCATTACGCCAGCCTCTGCTCATCCTGCAAGGCGCGGTGGGATTCGTATTGCTGATCGGCTGCGCGAATGTCGCGGGACTCCTGCTGGCAAGGGCGGCCTCGAGGCGTACCGAGATCGCGGTGCGAACGGCCATCGGCGCGGGCCGGGGACGTATTGTCCGCCAGTTGATCACGGAAAGCGTGCCGCTGTCGCTGTTGGGAGGCTTGCTCGGCATCGCGTTCGCGTGGGGTGGACTGCACCTGTTCGTCGCCTACGCGCCGCAGGGATTCCTGCCGCTCAACAACTTCGGACTCGACGCCAGCGTGCTGGGCGTTACGGCTCTGGTCGCGGTGGTGACCACACTAGTCTTCGGAATCGTGCCCGCGATGCAAGCTTCTAAAATCGAGCTGTCGAATTCGCTCAAGGAATCGACGCGGGGCGGCAGTGAGGCGGCCGCCCGCCAGCACATCCGCAGCGGCCTGCTGGTTCTACAGATCGCGCTCGCCCTGATTCTGCTGGTGGGCGCAGGGCTGATGATTAACAGCTTCATCCGGGTGCAAAACAATCCGCTCGGTATCGATCCTCAAAATCTGCTGACCTTCGATGTGCGTTTCTCGCAGAACGACACGATCAAGCCTTACGGACGATATCGGAACGCGGGTCTGTGGGATGTGAATCCGGCCACCACGCTCACGTTCCAACGCGTTTTCGAGCGAATGCAATCGATACCCGGGGTAATCTCCGCCGCGGCTGCCGGCGAGCCACCCGTGAATGGAGCTCTGGGAATGGGATTCCTGATCGACGGCCAGCCCGCTCCGCCTCCGGGGCAAGGTCAGCAGGGCCAGAACGCTTCCTACATGGCGATTACGCCGAATTATTTTGCACGTTACGCGTCCCCATCGTGCAGGGCCGCGACTTCAACGACCGCGACACCGCGGCGGGCACGCCGGTGATCATCATCAATCAAGCCATGGCTAAGAAATACTTTCCCAGCGGCAATCCTTTGGGCCATTACGTTAGCGCCGATTACGTTCCCGACGAGCCGATGCGCCAGATCGTCGGCGTGGTGGGCGATATTCGCCTCAGCCGCACGCAGAGGCAGGCGCAGCCGATCATGTACGTTCCGCACCGGCAGCAGACGCCGCGCTGGCTGGGACCAGGATGGGCGGAGCGCTCGGCGATGTACTTCATCCTTAGAACCTCGGGCAATCCGAAAGGGATGATTCCAGCGATGCGAAACGCTCTGAGCGAAGTGGAGCCCGACAAGGCGCCCGGAAACATCCGGACCGTTGTGGAGTACCTCGACCGCCAAGTTCAGTACGACCGAATGTACATGCTGCTCCTGGGAATCTTCGGGGGCATCGCGACGGTGCTCGCGGCCATCGGAATCTACGGCGTGATGGCATACGCGGTGGCTGAACGGACGCGCGAGATCGGCATTCGCATGGCCTTGGGCGCCAGTTCCGGAAACGTCCTTAAGCTGGTGGTGCGAAGGGCGTTCATTCTGGTAGGCATTGGTCTGGTGTTGGGCTTGGGGGGAGCGTTCGCACTCACGCGCGTGATTTCTTCGGCGCTGTGGGAGGTGAAAGCCACCGACCCGTTGACATACGCGAGTGTTTCCTTCCTGCTGGTTCTGGTGGCTTTATGCGCTTGCCTGATTCCTACCCGGCGAGCGGTTTCCGTCGACCCCACCGTGGCGTTACGCCACGAATAAGTCCGGCCCAAAGGGATCCAGCGAAGGTCCTAAAGCCCCTCTCTTGAACAGTCGATTTGTGAAGGATGACCGAAAGCCGGCGTCTCTGGTTCCGCTGGATACTTCCGTCGGTTGCCATCGCCGCTTTTCTTTTTATCTTGAACCATACCGCGGTGATCTCAGGTGCCCTCGCGCCTCCGCCCGGCTATGTTTCGCAATATGTTTTGCGGAATACCGACATGACCGTGTATCTCAATTCGATGCAAGCGGGCAAGCACGTCTGGTTTCCGCCTAACTTCAGCGCACCGTGGCTTACGCCGGATGAATTGTTCACACCGATCCTCACGTTGATCGGGCGATTGAGTAACTTCATGCCGTGGTCGGTCCTCATCGACTATTACGTCTTGCATTTTCTCGCCACCGTGGGCGCCACTCTATTACTGATCGCGGCGCTCCGATACTTCGTGCCCGCGGGACGACAGCGCATAGCGGTGATCGCCGTCATCTTTTGCTCGGTCCCTTTTCTGAGCATCTGGTACACGATTGCGAAAGCGATCGGCGCGTCCCCGGGGTTGTCCTCGTTGGGACTCATCGAGTACACCTACACCACGGCGGATGGGCTGGTTCGCGGTGGATCGTCTAACTCCATAACATTGACGTTCGGCACCGCAGTCGTACTCGGGGCGGTGCTGCTTCTGGCAAAACGAATCGAAACCGGAGGCACCGGATGGCTCTGGGCGGTTGCTGCCCTCAATTTTGTCTCCGCGTTCTTTCATCCCTTCGAGTTTGCGGTGATCACGGGCACAGGTTGCCTTCTATTCGGTCTGGAGGGACTTCGAACACGCAATTGGAGCAGAGCTATCCATCATTCTCTATTGTTAATTGCGGCTGGCACTCTCGGACTCAGTCCTTATCTCATTCAACTGGCGCGCGTCGGATGGCTGCGGGATATGTCGGCCGCCGACCCCGGCATGGTGATGAACGTTGCATCGGTTCTGCGCATGTGGGGAATGCCGGCATTTCTGACAATCTACGCTCTCTTGATGAGATTTCGTCCCCGGACACCGCGGGACGAGGTTCTGGCAGCGTGGTGTCTGGTTGCGGTTCTGCTGCTGTTTGCGCATCCGCCTTCTCCCTTCCACTTGCTCGACGGCTTCACCTATATCAATGCGATGCTGCTGGTCCGCATCGGCGCCTCCGATCCGAAAGCCCGCACACTTCTGGAACGTAACCGCCGCCCGCTGCTGGCCTGCTGCTACGTTTGGATTCTGCTATGCACGGGGGTACAGGCCACAACCCTCATCCAATTGGCGCGTGACGGCCGATCGGCGGATCCGGACGTGCTGATCTCCAGCGTGGCGCCGGAAAGCGAACAGGCACTCCGGCAATGGCTGCAATTACATGCGAATTCCGACGACGTGGTTCTAGCGCCCGGACTGATGTCGGCCTGGTTGACCACGATTCCCATGCACGGGTTTGCCGCGCAAGACAATTTCAGCATCAGCTATGGACAGCAGTTCAAGCAGTCGACGTCATTCTACGCCGGCGAATGGTCTCCGGAACACGCCAAAGAGTTCCTTCACCGGTACGGCATCCGCTGGGTGGTGATACCCGCTAAATCCGGTGCGAAGCGGTACTTGGAGGAGCGCGCTCCAGCAGCATTATTCGGCGATTTGGCTTTATACCGATTGCCCGAGAATCACACCCTCCAATATCCCGGACGCGCTGAGGTTCAAGTGGTGGCTCTTTTCCCGAAATGATTCCACCGATTACCAAGGCGGTGAAGCGAATCGCTCTATTGGATGGGTGGCGCGCGGTGGCGATCATGCTGGTACTGGCGCACCATGTAGTCCAGGGCTTCTATCCTACTCAAGACAGCTACGCCGGCGATATCACCCGCTATGGTGCGTTCGGGGTCGACATTTTTTTTGGGCTGAGCGGGCTGCTGATCACACGCCTGCTGCTGGAAGAGTGGAACGCCACCGGCAGTTTCCATTTGCAGCAATTCTACGTGCGGAGGGCATTTCGCATACTACCGCCGGTTTTGGTCTTCCTCGCCGTATATTCGGCGGCGGGACTGTTCAAATCGACGACCGAAGTAGTGTCGAGTCTGCTGTTCTTCCGCAACTATGTGCCTTCGCGTCTTACCGGATTCGGCACGGGCCACTTGTGGTCACTAGCCGTGGAAGAACACTTCTACTTGATCTGGCCGGGACTGCTTGCACTCCTGGGACCACGCCGTTCCCGGCCAATGGCAGCATGGCTGGCGCTGGGCTTCGGGCTGTGGCGCATGATCGAATCACAGTTGTCAACGACGCTATTTCCGGAAGTGCCGGCGCATTTTCGGACCGATCTCCGCCTGGACGCGTTGCTGTGGGGCTGCCTGATCGCGTTCCTTCTGAATGGCGCGTCAGAACGTGAAAGTTTCGCGCGCCAGACGCGCTGGCCGTTCTGGCTGGCCGCTGTTGCGTTCGCGATCCTGTGTGTCCGCTATTATTCTCCAGCCACTAGCGTGGGCGTAGCCTTGCTCATTCCGATTATTCTCGCGGGAACGCTGGTACATCCGCACTGGTGGATCAGTCGCGCTTTAGGCTGGGGACCGTTGGCATGGCTCGGCAGGATCTCCTACAGCTTGTATCTGTGGCAGGAACTGTTCCTAACGCCCGGCTGGGAACCGGCATTGCAATGGTGGAGGCACTGGCCCTGGAACCTGCTCGCCTCGTTCGCTGCGGCGACATTCAGCTACTACCTGGTGGAGAAACCGCTGATTCACACAGGTCGGCGGCTGGCGGCTCGACTAGCCGAACACTTTCCGGCTGGCG